>BNTT01000137.1 GCA_025996815.1 Bacteroidia bacterium | reverse complement strand
GTCGTCTGCTGCCACTTTAGCGTATTCTTCGCCATTGAGAGCCGCCTCTGTTTCCGGATAGCGAAACCGTTCAAACGTCATCGTCTTATTTTCCAGTGCATGCGCAGTGCCGCCAATGGCATCACTGCTGTAACTGGTAATCGGTTCCAATTTAGGATGACGGGTGCGACGCAATTCGGCAAACAATTCGTAAGGGTCATGCAAATTTAAGTGGATATACTTTTGTTGCATAATGATTTCCAACTTACCCTCAGTGGTAAATTGATTGTTAAATTCGGTCTTAACAATATTTGCATATTGTTCTATTATTGCGGCAGCCGGTTTTTGGGGTTTCAAAATCTCTTTAGCCAAGTCGGAATATTCGGCACGGTCTGTGATGTATATATCCGGGCTGGAGTTATTAACGGCGTACCAATAACTAACCGAATGCCCTACCGATGCGGCAATATATTCGGCTGCCTTTGTTTCATCTTTAGTACCGGTCAAGCCGTACAGATACACCTCTGCCAACAGCAAATCGATTTCTGCCAATGTTGCGAGGTTGAACTGTGTTTGTGTATCGCCGTCTGTCAGCACATAAGTAAGCGGGTTGTACATCGTCCACGGCGTGCCGCGCACAAAAGCCTCCGGCGTGCCATCTGCTAACTTGACAAGAGCATTTCCATTATAGGCATTTTGCTTTCCGGCTACCATATCGTGATAGTTCCGCACATAATTGCCCGATGTGCCGTAAAACTCTAAATCTGTGGCACTGCCTGTAGGTGTATATCCCATGCCAATAACGGGCAGTCGAGGGTCGTCTGTCCCCGGTTCGTATTTAATCGAACCTCTGTTCATGCGTCTCATCATGACATCGGGTATCATAAATGTGCTACCCCAAGGGTCCATGATACCTCTTCGATAGGTAATGCCATCGCCATGATAGCCCCACCATGCGTGGTGGTCGTCTTTTCCAAGGAATGTGAAGTCTTCTTTGGGTAAATTCGTAATCGCCTCTGTCAGAAATGGCTCCACAAATCCTTTATCTACACCGGACATACGCACACATGACCGCAAAATCTGAAAGTTGATATACTGCAACCACTTTCCAATATCGCCGTGAAAAAACAAGTCTTGTTTGTTAAATTTCTTTCGTGCATCTTGATTCTCCTCCGCTATCAGTATCTTCCAGATAGTGGTTTCCAATTCTTTATAAATGTCTGCATATTCTTGTATCACAGTGCGATAGATTGTTTCGGGGTCGTCGTAAGAGGCAAATAGATTGCTGGTGCCCCCAAACGCATCTGTGTAAGGGATTTTGTTGAACAAATCCACTGTTCGCAACGCCACGATGTCTTTTAAGAAAGTTGCCAAAACATCGTAAACAAGCACTCGCTCCTGCTCCGCCCCTTCATACTTGGACACGGCATCATGAATTTCCGAAAAGGGATTCATATTGTTGTAGAAATACGAAAATTGCATGCGGTCTTCGCGGCTGCCTGTTGCTCCGATTGCCAATGTCGGCTCACCATAGTTCATACTGGCAAAGTGGGTGATGGGTGATGGATTGACAGAAAAACTACCGTCACTCTCTTTCACTAATGTGTTGGGTGCCGCCATCAACTGAATAAGGGCAGGCATTCCGCCACTGCTATTATACATATAATACCATTCGCCGTAATCTTTCCGAAAAAAGCGCGTTTGCTCCAATTTACTAAACAATCCGGACACCACATCCGCCGGAGGAGTAGGATACTTATTGGGATCGTCCCACAATTTGTCCAATTCGTCCGCGCACGACACCATCGCCCCTCCTAAGAGGATAACACTCACCACTATATAATATATCTTTTTCATATCAGTAATTTTTAATTCGTAATTTTTAATTCTCAATTAAAAACTCAATTTCACATTAAATCCAAATGTGCGGCTCGACGGATAGGCTGAATTTTCTACCCAGTTGTTGCCGCTGCTTGTTCCCAAAACTGACTCCGGGTCGATGTTTGGAATCGACTTGTAGAGATAAAACAAGTTACGCGCCGTAAGCCCCACACTCAACTTTTGCACCTTCATGGCATCGGTAACGCTCTTGGGCAATGTATAACTCAGGGACACTTCACGCAATTTCAGATAATTATTTGTCTTAATCTCATCGGGCCAAGCCGTATTGCCCTGTCCGAAAGAGCGGTAATAAGCGTAAGCCGCAATAATTTGCTTGTTTTCTTCATAAACAGGCGCATCCGCTGTGCCAACGTTTTTCACACCCGGAAGAATCAGTCCATCGTGACGTTCACGACCTGAGTCGTCTGTATAGGTAAGACCTCCATGGGCAGCATCGCGATACTTCAATGTTTCCATAGATAACCCGAACGCCTTCAAATTGTAATTGGAGTAAGAAACCATTTCGCCACCCACGCGGTAGTCAAAACCTGCCGAAAGGTCGGCTGCACCCCACTTGCCTTGCATACCAAAGTTAGTGCTGATACCGCCAAACAAATCAGGATTGATATTGCCCACGCATATTTTATCTTGCGTAGAAATGGTATAAAGCCCTGCGCTATTGACAATTCGCTGACCGGTTGCAGGGTCTTTCTCAAAGTCGTACATATACATTTGTCCCATCGGCTCGCCTTCTTTGTCTGTAACGGTTACGCCATTTCTGGGGCTTCGCGTGTTGGCAGTAATGGAACTCTTGGCATCATCACCATGGTAGAGTGCCACCACCTCATCCCATTGGCGGGCAAACGTAAACGTCCAATCCCAACGGTAGTTAGAGGCAATCACCGGAGCCACTTTCAACAGCACTTCAACCCCATTGTTGCTCACTTCGCCGGCATTGATTTTCATATAAGGCTTTCCTGACGAAGCGGAAACATTGACACTCATAATTTGGTTGTAAACGGTGTTGTTGTAGTACGAAAAATCCACTTCCATACGATCTTGTTCAAACATTTTCACATTGAACCCCGTTTCAATTTCGCGCTTCCGTTCCGCTTTCAAATCGCCGGAAATATAATAGGAAGATGAGTTTGCCTCACTAATTTGTGCGTCATGATTGTATGACGATGTATAGTTGTTCAAAGCATAATAGCGCGGCGCAGGACGACCTACATCTGCCCACGACAGGCGAAATTTACCGTAATTCACGGTTGGAATCTCAATATTTTCCGTAAAGTTGTAGGTAAACGACACGCCCGGATAGAAATAGGAACGATTGGCTTTGGGCAAAGTGCTCGACCAGTCGTTGCGGGCTTGAAATTCCAAATAGTAAGTTCTATCCCACGAAAATGTTGCCTGACCAAACACACTGTAAGTCAAGTCGGCACCGGAAGAGTAGCTTGCAATGCGGCTATCGGGGCTGCGACCCCAACCGTCCATGTTTGAAACAGACCAGTAATCGGGGTAAAGGAAGTTGCCATAAGTGCCTACACCCACCTTGCGTGTTTCGTCGCGCCGATACGACCCGCCCACGAACGCAAACACGTCTAATTTTTGATAAATCGTCGGTTTGTCGAAAGTGAGCAATCCTTCGTAGTTTTGAACCAGTGTCTGTTCGTTGGAAAAACTAAAACCGCCGCCGTCCCATTTGGTAGGGTCAAGTTTATTGGGGCGCATCACTTTGGATTTATTGGTAAAATCCGTTGAAGTGTAATCCAACCCGCCCGACACTTTCAATGCCATAGTCGGCAAAAATTGCAAAGTAGCCTTCACCGCCGTGATGGAGTGGTGTTTGGCATCAATAGCACTGTTTTCGCTGTTGTTCCACAGGATGTCATACAACCCTTGCGCATCAGAAAAAGCAATGGGATACCCCTGTTCTTTAAGTTCGTTACTGTCATATCGATAGCCTGTTTCAGGGTCTTTATAGCCGGTCATCGCGGTCTTCATGTCGAAGTCGCGATTGAGCGTGCCGTTGTAAAGAAACCGCTCAATGCTGGGACGCCGGTTTTTGGCTTCCGTCAGATACAAATTTTCCGTAAAGTCGAACGTCAATTTATCGGAGGCTTTGTATGAGCCATTGAAACTCAGCGTGTTTTTCGTAAGCGTCTGATTGGGCATCGTCCCGCCGTAGTCGTAGTGCGTGTAAGCCACACGCGAATTGCCTTTATCCCCCGCAGAGGTGATTGCTACCGACACATTGTTGGAAGCACCATCTTGAAAAAAGTCCATATAATTGTTTTCATACGCCTGATAGGGACGGGTGGAGCCATCAAAATAGAGAATAGAACTGCCGTCAAATTTTGGTCCAAAATTATAGGACTCGGTCGTTTTCATTTTGCGCTCACCGGTAACGGCATCATATTCAATGTCGTATTCATTGATTCCGCTACCATATTCGTTTTGGAAGTCGATAGACGAATACGGTTTTTCCCATTCATGACTGAAAGAAACATCAATACCGATGCCTTTGCGACCGGCACTCCCACTTTTGGTGGTAATCAGGACGACACCATTGGCACCCTTTTCGCCATAAAGCACGGAGGCTTTTGCGCCCTTCAAGATTTCCATCGAAGCGATGTCGTCGGGGTTGATGTCGTTGACACCCGAACCGTAGTCAACCGCACTCCGGCTCATTCCCGATTCCTTGTCGGAAATAGGCACACCGTCCACCACAAACAGCGGGCGCACCGACTGGTCGGGGTTCATACTGGCGGCACCACGAATTTTGATAGACATCCCGCCCATCGGACCACCGGAGGTGGATTGGACACCCACACCGGCACTTTTGCCGTAAAGGGCGGCAATCGGGTTGGCGGTTACACCGGATTTAATCAAGTCGTCGCCCTTCACCGTGCTCACGGCATAACCCAAAGCACGGGTGTCGCGCTTGATACCCAATGCGGTAACGACCACTTCGTCCAGCATGGTGAGGTCTGTCGACAGGGTAACATTGATGGTTGATTGCCCGTCAACCGCGATTTCCTGGGTTGTATAACCCAGATACGACACTGCCAACGTAGCGTTGGCGGGCACTTGGAGAGTAAATTTTCCGTCGATGTCGGTGGCGACTCCATTAGCAGGATTACCTTTTTCGGTGACACTTGCACCGATAATAATATCATCGGCATCGGAGACAACGCCGGATACGGCGATTTTAGAGCCTTGTGGCGGCTCAGCCCGCAAGGGCAGTACCCCCCCCCCTGCGAACAGCAGGGCTGCCATCAAGAGCATTTCTGAGGCAAATTTGCGTAGTTTTTTGTTCATATTACACACATTTTTTTATATTATCGGGTGCAAAGGTAATCATTATTTTTTTTACCACCAAATTTTTGTAATTGAAAAAAAAGTTTTACCTTTGCGCCTGAATTAAAAGTACGCCAATGAAAATTAGAAGAAAGGATTTGATAGACGATTTTACAATAAAATACCCCGATGCTACGAGTGCTTTACAACGGTGGATTGATATTGTAAAAGCTGCAAAATGGGCATCTCATGCAGATATAAAGATGAATTTTTCATCTGCCGACTATGTGGGAAACGGAAGATATGTTTTTAATATTAAAGGAAATAATTATCGGTTAGTGGTGTTGGTTGTGTTTGTAGAAGGACTTGTGACGGTTCGGTTTGTAGGAACTCACAGAGAATATGATAACATAGATTGTAAAACGATTTAATAATAGGAGGTAAGGATGATTAAAAATTTTGAAAATATAACAAATATTGAAAGCAAGGAACTTTTTGATAGAGTTTCGGATTATTGTGACGAGCTGATAGATGAAGCAACCTCTATCGGTGCGTTAGCTGCGCAAGATGCCAACAATGAATATACACGCGAAATAGGTCGCGTAGGGCGTTTGTGTGCTGATTACGAAGATACGAGAATGCAATTTCAAAATATCACCATGCACGATAGTTCGCCTTTGAAGCGGATGCGAGATACAAAACATATTTTGGAATATGCTTGAAATTTATCGCGGTGTCTTATTTTGCCTGTCGCCCGAAGGGGCGGGACTTTCAGCCAAGTTAGGTGTCATATCCAATAATCATTTTTAATTTTTTAATTCGTAATTCATAATTTTTTCGTACCTTTGTGCCGAAATACTAATTAAAAAAAATGTTTTTATGAAAAAGAATTTTCGTGCTGTGGCTCTTGCCACGTTGTTGAGCGGCTCTTTGACGTTCGGCTCTTGTATTGGCTCTTTTGGGCTGAGTAGTAAACTGTTGGATTGGAACAAAAGCGTGGGCGACAATGCCTGGACCAACGAGTTGGTTTTCTTTTGTTTGGCTGCGGTGCAGGTCTATACTGTATCCATGTTTATTGATGTTTTCATCCTCAATTCCCTCGAATTTTGGACGGGAGAGAACCCTTCGATGACTGAAAAGACGCAAACGGTGAAGACCGATAACGGGCTGTTCACCATCGTTACAAACGCCGAAGGGCACAAAATCACGAAGGAAGGCTCCGACGAAGCGGTCGAATTTCGCTTCAGCAAGGCTGAAAAAAGTTGGTCGCTGGTGAGCGGCGACACCAACGCCAAATTAGTGCAATTTGTGGACAACAATCGCGCGCAAATTTACTTTGCAAGCGGTGCCACGGCAACGGTCTCTACCGGCTTCTTTGCAAAAAGATAGTATATAACGAATGAATATAAGTGTCGTAATACCCCTGCTGAACGAGGCGGAGTCGCTTCCTGAGCTTTACGCCTGGATAGACCGCGTGATGCGCGCGAATGGCTTTTCCTACGAGGTGCTTTTCGTTGATGACGGAAGCAGCGATGACTCGTGGAAAATCATCACCCACCTGCGCGAGCAGCACCCCGAGGAGGTGCGTGGCATCCGCTTTCAGCGCAATTACGGCAAGTCGCCTGCCCTGCAATTGGCGTTTCAACGAACCCGCGGCGATGTCGTCATCACGATGGATGCCGATTTGCAGGACAGCCCCGACGAAATTCCCGAACTCTACCGTATGATTACGGAAGAAAATTTTCAATTGGTCTCCGGCTGGAAAAAGAAACGCTACGACCCGCTCGCTAAAACGCTGCCTACCAAGCTGTTTAATGCCACGGCGCGGTTCTTTTCGGGCATTCAGTTGCACGATTTCAACTGCGGACTGAAAGCCTACCGCAAGGAGGTGGTGAAAAACATTGAGATTTACAACGATATGCACCGCTGGATTCCCTATTTGGCGAAAAATGCGGGTTATACGCGGATTGGGGAGAAGCCCGTGCAGCATCAGAAACGCAAATACGGAGCGTCCAAATTTGGTGTCGACCGCTTTTTCAATGGCTATCTGGACTTGTTTACGCTCTGGTTTTTGTCTAAATTCGGCAAAAAACCCATGCACTTCTTCGGTCTGATAGGCACGCTGATGTTTCTCATGGGTGCCCTGGCAGTCCTTGTGTGCGGAGTCACCAAATGGGTGTGCATGGTCAGGGGCATTACGGCTCCGTTGGTGACGAATACACCCTATTTTTACATCGCGCTGACGTGTATGATTATCGGCGCACAGCTATTTCTCTCCGGCTTTATTGGGGAACTCATCACGCGCAATTCTGCCGAGCGCAACAATTATGTTGTGTCGGAAGTCTTGGATTAAAAACGTACAATAAAACGAAAAAAGTATGAAACAACATCTTGTCGGATTTCTTTTTGCACTGTCGCCACTGCTCTTGAGCGGATGCGAGAGTGATGTTCCCGTTCCGGAGGAGCCGGAGATTACTGTATGTCCGGGACCCGTAGCGTG
The DNA here is from genome assembly GCA_025996815.1 of Bacteroidia bacterium. Lineage (GTDB taxonomy): Bacteria > Bacteroidota > Bacteroidia > Bacteroidales > Azobacteroidaceae > Azobacteroides. The sequence continues at coordinate 832 of BNTT01000137.1, read as the reverse complement.
GGAGATTACCCTGACCACCGATTGGGCAGACCGCACCGAGGGCATCGCCGTGCCCGACAGTTACACGGTGGCAATCAACAATCAGAGCCTCACCTATGCAGCAGCAACGAATACGTTGCCGCTACTCTCGGAGGGCACCTACCCCACGCTGGTCTATAACACGGCTGAAAAAATCACCGTGAGCGGCACCATCGCCACCGTAGCCACAGCAGGCGACACCGTGGACAGCACCCCCGGCTGGTTTTTTGCCTCAAACGCGGAAATCGTCGTCGTGGACAGCGACAGCAGCATTACCGCCGCGATGCAACAGCAAATACGCCAACTGACCATCGAATTGACCGTAACCGAAGGCGATGCCACCCGCATCACAAGCACCACAGCCACCCTTTCGGGCATTGCCAACACGCTGGACATCGCCACCAACACCCATTCGGGCAGCGGACTGAAAATCGTCCCCACCTTCGTCCGCACCGACAATAAGCTAATCGCCACCGCGCGACTGATTGGCATCACCACCACCGAAGCGCAGGTGCTGACACTCACCATCACGCTCGACAACGCCGCATCGCAGCAAATAACAAGCGACATCAGCAGCACCATGGCAGGCTTCAATGCCGACAAGCCGACCCCGCTGTTCCTCTCTGCCGACTTGGCAATCACACCCCCGGTGGTTACGCCACCGGTCACACCGCCGACGAAGCCGGAGCCACGTCGGCGTGTTCGTGTGTCACAAAAATACCCATAATGTGCTCTAACCCAATCTGATACCTCCCCAATTCGTCCTTGATTTGACTGCACGGAACGCCGGCATCGAAGAGAAACCCATACTGTT
>BNTT01000136.1 GCA_025996815.1 Bacteroidia bacterium | reverse complement strand
CCGTCCGAGCGCATCTTTTACCATAAAGTCGAGTTTCGGACCGTAGAAAGCCGCTTCGCCGAGTTCAATCCGCGCCTTCACTTTGTTTTCCTTGCACACTTCGATGATGGCATTTTCGGCAGATTTCCAATTTTCTTCCGAGCCGATGTATTTATCCTTATTGTTGGGGTCGCGCAACGAAATCTGCGCCTCCCACTCCGTAAAGTTGAGGGCTTTGAAAATAATTTGGATAATCTCCATCACTTTCACAAACTCGGCTTTCACGTCGTCGGGCGTACAAAAAATATGCGCATCGTCTTGCGTAAACCCGCGCACGCGCGTCAGTCCGTGCAATTCGCCGCTCTGTTCGTAGCGATACACCGTGCCAAATTCCGCCAAGCGGAGCGGCAATTCCTTGTATGAACGCGGAAAAGCCTTGTAAATTTCGCAGTGGTGCGGGCAGTTCATCGGCTTCAACAAAAATTCTTCGCCCTCTTCGGGGGTGTGAATCGGCTGAAACGAGTCTTTGCCATATTTCTCGTAGTGACCGGATGTAACATACAGCATCTTGTTGCCAATATGCGGCGTCATAACCTGCTGATAGCCATATTTTTTCTGAATTTTTTTCAAAAACTCTTCCAGTTTCAGGCGCAATTGCGTACCCTTCGGCAACCAAAGCGGCAATCCCTGTCCCACATTTTGCGAGAAAGTGAACAACTCCATCTCCTTGCCAATCTTGCGGTGGTCACGCTTTTTCGCCTCCTCCATTAAGATAAGGTATTCCTCCAAAAGTTTTTTCTTCGGAAACGTGATACCATATATACGGGTCAATTGGCGACGTTTTTCATCGCCGCGCCAATAGGCACCTGCCACAGAGGTCAATTTAATCGCCTTGATGGCAGATGTGTCCACCAAGTGCGGTCCGCGGCACAAATCCGTGAATCCGCCCTGCGAATAGGTCGAAATAGTTCCGTCTTCTAACTCGTTGATTAGCTCAACTTTATATGTTTCTTTGCGGTCGCGAAAGAGTTTCAGGGCATCTTTTTTGGAGATGCTTGCGCGGACAATCGGCGTTTTTTTAGCGGCGAGTTCCTGCATTTTCTTCTCAATCACCTCTAAATCAGCGTCTTTGATGACCACTTTTTCGCCCGGGTCCACATCGTAGTAGAATCCCTGCTCAATGGCGGGACCAATTCCGAACCGGATATTGGGGTACAATTCCTGCAAAGCCTCCGCCAACAAGTGCGCCGAGGAGTGCCAAAAGGCGTGTTTGCCTGCGTCACTGTCCCATTTATAGAACACGATTGCCGCATCTTTTTCGAGCGGGCGGTTTAATTCCCACGCCTCGCCATCCACGCCGGCAACCAAACTCTCTTGCGCCAAGCGTACGCCGATGCTTTCCGCAACTTGCAAAGGTGTCGTGCCCGCATCAAATTCGTGCACTGAACCATCTGGAAACGTTATTTTCATTTTTTCATCTTTCATCTAAGCGATATTTCGGCGACAAAGGTACGAAATAATTTGCGGTTTTCAAAATGTTAGTTTCGCGGGATACTCGCCTTTGTCAATCAATGCCTGAATTTTTGCCACCACCGAAGCGCGGTCTTCGGCATAAGTTACTCCAAACCATTTGGAAGGCGTGTCTAACACCTTCACGCGGGCTTTTTTGGTGGTAATCAAGTGGTCAACCACCAGCGGGATAAAAAACTCGGCTTTGGGGTTGGGCGTTTTTTGATTTTGTGTCAAAAACTCGATGAACTGTTGCTCGGAATAGTCGAAATATTCCGGCGTGAAGCCCCAGAAATTCATCGAAACGGGTGTGTTGTCTTCCACCGGATACAAATTGGTGTCCGCATCCTTGTATTTGATAACCCCGTCGGGGTAGCGACGGATGTCGGTGCGCTCCACCACCGTGGTCAGGAAGCCGTCTTTGTCCGTTCCGCACACGCCACGAGCCACTGAGCCGCTGTCCGACAGCGTATTGCCTATGCGATAGCCCACCATCGAATATTCGTTGGGCGTGTTGCCTACCGTTATCAGGTGGTCTGCCAAAATTTTGAAACTTTCGCGACCATAAAAATCATCGGCGTTGATGACTGCAAATGGCTCTTTGATAGCCTTTTTGCCCATAATCACGGCGTGATTGGTGCCCCACGGCTTGGTGCGGTCGGCAGGCACCGAAAAGCCCTGCGGCAAGTCGTCCAAACTTTGAAAAACGACATCCACAGGGATGCTGTTCTCATACTTTTTTAAAACTTTGTCGCGGAAATCCTGCTCAAAATCCTTGCGAATGACAAAAACAACTTTCCCAAATCCGCCGCGAATAGCGTCGAAAATGGAATAATCCATGATTGTTTCGCCGTTAGGACCAAGTCCGTCCAGCTGTTTCAATCCTCCGTAGCGGCTGCCCATGCCGGCTGCCAAAACAAATAATGTGGGTTTCATAATATATTTTATAAATAATTTTTCTGCAAAGGTACGATATTATTTGATACCACAAAATATATTTGAAAATTATTTTGATTTTTTCATAAAAACCCTTGCATATCTCAAAATAATTATATACTTTTATCGCCGAAAAATTAAATAAAATTATGATAAAGTAAAGATTTTACCCCGGATTTTAAATTCTCCGCAAACTTAAGGTTAATAAAGTGCTGTCCTTGCACGACAAAACCAGAAATTGTTTACAGGAAATGCTATTTAGTGGTATGATTGCGGATAGTCATTTATAAAATCTATTCCACCGCAACATCCCAAATCCCAGCATTCCGTTCCAACTCAATCAATGCGGCAAAACTGTTGAAAACCGTTTCGATATACGCCGTGCGGAGTTCGTCGTGGGTTTGTCGGGCTATCAGGACTTCCATGCGTGACGTTTCGCCGCGTTCGTAGCTGTATATTTTTCCGTTGAGGATGGATAAGGCATTGTCTAACATGCCAGTTTCGTAGCGTTTCACCTGTGTGAGCAGTGACAAATATTGCCGCAGGCTTTGCATCACCGAAGTCTGCACTTCCAGTTCAGCCTGTTGGTAGTTTATCTCCGCTTGTTGTTTGCGAAATTCGGCGGCTCTGAGTGCGCCTTTGTTGGCATTGGAAAACTTCAAGGGGACGGCTACGCCTACTGTTACGCCGCTGAACCTTGGGGCGGGGGCGATTTCGTTACGCACCTCCGTGTTGTAATTATAACCCAAAGCAATATCAAAATCCGGGTTGCGTTCGCGTTGGGTCACTTTCAATTCCTTGGCAGCGACATCCACATTTTTCAAAGCGGCAGCCAAATCCGCCCGGTTTGCCACAGCCGTTTGCAAAAGTTGTTCGGTATCGAAAGTGCGTTCTTTGGTTTGCAGACTTCCGGTCGGATGGTAAATGATGTCTTTGTTGAAAACGCCCGTCCATAATCCAAGGGAAGAATGGGCATTGCATAATTCGGTATGCGCCTGAAGCAAGTCGTTGTATGCGATATCCGCTTCGAGTTTGCTTTGCACGGCGTCCACTTCCGTAATTTTGCCTGATTTGAAACGCATGCTGTCGGCTTCTGCCAAACGGCGAATGTTGCTGACGAATTTTCTTTTACGCGATACAACTCCGATTGTTTCAACGATTCGAGGTAAGCCAGCGTAGCCTCCGCCCGCAAACGGTGGAAATAATCTTCCAGCAAAGCCTCGTTCAATGCCTTTTCACTTTTGGCGAGGTCGATGTTGGCGCCGCGTTTCCCAACGGAAAACGTTTTACTCAGTTCCACCGCTACCGAACGTCCCATTTGCATCCGCTTATCATCGTTGTCGCCGTATTCTACGCTCAGTTCCGGGTCGTTGAATACTTTGGAAGCTTTCAATTCGGCTTCGGCTACGCTCACATTCAATTTTTCCGAGGCATAACCGAGATTCTGTTTCCCTACCATTTCAATGTAGGTCTTATAATCAATGGTTTGTTGCGATTTTTCCAAATGCTGTGCATGAGCCGCAAATCCAAATGAAAATGCAAAAATCGTCAATACAAATATCTTTTTCATATAAATCATAACAATCATATTAAAATCAAAGTTCAGACTTCTCATACCGTTTTTCTATTAAATAATACAATGCCGGCAAAACATACAGCGTGATAACCGTAGCAAACAGCAAGCCATACACGATAACCGTTGCCAGCGGGCGTTGCACATCCGAGCCGATGCCGGTGCTGACGGATGCCGGCAAAAGTCCGAGCACCGCTACCGATGCCGTCATCAACACCGGGCGAAACCGGTGGCGCGTGCCGTCTATTACCGCTTCTTTCAATCCGTTTCCGCTTTCGCGCAGGTGGTTGATGTGCGAAATCATAATCACGCCGTTTTGTATCGCAACGCCAATCAGCGCAATAAATCCCACGGCGGACGACACATTGAGCGTCATGCCCCGCACATTCAACGCCAACATTCCGCCGAAAACCGCCAAGGGTACGACGCACATCATCAAAGCCGCCTGACGGAATTTGCCGGTGGCTCCGAAGAGCAACAGCAGCATCACGCCCAAAGCCAGAGGAATAACGGCTCCCAAACGGTCGTAGGCGCGATTTTGATTTTCAAACTGCCCTGCCCATTTGAGCGTAAATTCGTTCCGGTTGAAATCAACGTCTGTGCGGATGGCTTCGTTGGCTTTATTCAGGAAACCGGTCAAATCGATGCCTCGCAGATTGATACGGATGGTCAGGTGCCGCTTGTTCATTTCGTGGGTAATCATGCTTGCGCCGGTGGTCATCTTGATGTCCGCCACTTGCGACAAGGGAATCTTCGCACCCGATGCCGTGGTGAGCAGCAAACTGCCGATTTTCTCCGGCGAATTGCGGTGTTCTTCGCCGAAACGACAAATCACATCGTAGCTCTTACTTCCGATATATATTTGGGAAATGGGCGCGCCGCCGATTGCCAACTCAATCAATTCGGTTACATCCGAAACATTCAGTCCGTATTGGGCGATGCGTTCGCGGTCGGCAACAATCTGCAACTGCGGAAAAGGCGGTTCCTGCTCAATGGCGACATCGGCAGCGCCCGGAATTTTCGCCAGCGCACCGACTATTTTATCGGCAATATGCCGCGTTTCGGCAATGTCTTCTCCATATATTTTCAATGCCAAATCGCTGTGCGCACCGGCAACCATATCCATCACCATGTCGATAATCGGTTGAGAAAATCCTGCCGAATAGCCCGGCATGGCAGAAATTTTTTCATTCATGGCTTCAATCAGTTGGGCTTTCGTCTTTCCACTTTTCCATGTGTTGTAGGGTTTCAGACCAACGCCGCATTCTATGTGGGAAAGCGAAAATGCTTCCGCGCCTTCATCGTCGCGTCCGACCTGCGTCATCACGTAGGAAACTTCTTCAAATTCTTTCAGGGTTTTCCGCAACTCTTCGCCCATTGTCTTCGATTTTTCGATGGAGATGCCTGCCGGAAGTTGTATCTGAATCCATATCGCCCCTTCGTCCAAAGGCGGAAGGAAATCTTTTCCGACCGTATAACTCAAAACACCTGCCGCGACAAGAATAACCAGCAATGCGCCGATTACTTTTTTAGGTTTTTCCAACAATCGAACCGTCTGATGATGGTATTTTTCCGTCCATTTTTCCAACCAGGGATTTTTCTTTATTTTTTCGGGCTTCAAGTAAGCAAAGAACGCCAATCCCGGAATCAGGAACAGGGCGACCGCCAAGGCACCGAGCAAAGCGTATCCAACGGTATAAGCCATCGGCGTAAAAAGTTTTCTTTCAATGTGTTCAAAAGCGAACAAGGGTAGATAAGCCGTGATGATAATGAGCGTCGAAAACAATATCGGACGGGCGACTTCGGCTGCGCGGTCGCGTATGGAATCTTCCGTCAGCATTTCCTTCGGATGGCTTTCCCGCTTTGTCAGAATGGTTTCCATCATCACAATGGCACCATCGACGAGTATCCCGAAGTCAATCGCTCCCAGCGAAAGCAGGTTGGCAGGAATATCGGTAAAGTGCATCAGGATAAATGCGATAAGCAGGGAGAAAGGAATGGTCAACGCAACGAGCAACGCGCCTCGCCAGCTTCGGAGGAATAGAATCAATACCAGAATGACTAAAATCATTCCCTCCAGCAAGGTATGGGAAACGGTATGCAAGGTGGTGTTTACCAATTGTGTACGGTCCATAAACGGGTGGATATGCGTGCCTGCCGGCAGAATTTCGCTGTTGAGTTCGTCCACCGCTTTGTGCACTTCCGCCAACACCTGCGAAGGATTTTCGCCGCGAAGCATCTGTATAATTCCTTCTACGCCATCGGAATAGTTCCGTTTGTCGTCGGTGAAACCCAAAACGCCCTTTCGTTCGAGGTTGCCGTATTTCAATTTCCCGATGTCATTCAGATACACCGGAACGCCATTGACCGTTTTGATGACAATGCGCCCCAAGTCGTCAAGATTTTTTACCAAGCCGATGCCCCGTATCACGTAACTTAAATCGCCCTGACTCAGCAAACTTCCTCCGGCATTGATATTATTTTTCTCTATTTTTTCGGAAATATCGCCCAAAGAAATGTCGTATTCCTCCATTTTATTGGGGTCAACTTCTATCTGATATTGGGTGGTAATCCCTCCGTAATTGCTCACGTCGGCAATTCCGGTAATCTGTTTCAAACGCGGAATAATCACCCATTTGTGCAAATCGGTTATTTCCCGTAAATCCAAGCGGTCGCTTTCGATGACGTATCGAAAAATCTCGCCGGTGGGCGAAGTCAGGGGATTGAGACCGGGCACGGCGCCGTAAGGCAACTCCACATCCGTCAATCGCTCCTGAACACGCTGACGCGCCCAATAATCTTCCACGCCATCGTCGAAAACCAGAACGACCGTCGAAAGTCCGAACGTGTTTTTACTCCGCATCACGTCCAAGCCCGGTATGCCGTTCATCGCCCGTTCGATGGGAATACTTATCTGCTGTTCAATCTCTTCCGCCGCCAAGCCCGGAATTTGCGTAACAATTTGCACCGAGGTGTCGGCAATATCGGGATAAGCATCAATCGCCAGTTTCGACCAGGAAAAATAGCCTACCAATGCCAAGAAGATAAACAATACGAACATCAGTCCCCGCCGATGTATTGATGTAAAAATAATTTTCTTCAACATAACTTAACGGGCTTCAATAAAGTAAAATGCACCTTCCGCAACAATTTGTTCTCCGCTGTTTATGCCGGAAAGGATAACGGTCTGCTTTGCATCGGAAGAAGCCACTGTTACACTTGTTTTCCGGAATTTATTGCCGCCTTCGCTCACAATCACGTAACGACCTTCTTCCTCCTGCAAAACAGCAGAATTGGGAATAATCACCGCCTGCGACGGCGTATTGATAAACTGCACAGTGCCGTACATAAACGGTTTTATCAAATGTTCGCGGTTCTCACATTCGATGATGATTTCCATCGAGCGGGTTTCTTCGTCGAGCAGTTCGCCGATATAATAAATTTTTCCGACAACCGGCGTGTCGGGCAATGCCGACAAATTGATTTTTATATCCGCAATGTTGCGCATCAACGGAATGTCTTTTTCTTTGACATTTGCCTTGAGCCAGATTTTATCCAAATCGGCAACAACCGCCAATGCCTCAGCATCTTCCTTTAAGTACTGACCGATAACGATGTTGGATTTCACCACTTCGCCGGCTATCGGAGAGCGCACAATCAAGGGTTGTCCGAGAATTGCCTTCTCCGGGTCGATTTGATAGACTCTCATAGCAGCCAAAGCGTTTTCATATTCTTTCTTTTGGCGTTCATAATTGACTTCGGCTTCTTCAAAATCCTTGGCTACGCCAACTTTATGCGCCAGCAAATCCCGCTCGCGGTTCAGGTTTTTCAGGGCGAGTTCCATTTCCTGCTTCGCCTGAAAATAAGCCTTGCCGGTTTCAAAAAACGAGGGCGAACTGATTGCAAAAACGGGACTGCCCGGAGCCACTTTTTGTCCAAGTTTCACAAACGATTTGACGATACGCCCCGCAAAAGGCGAGGCAATTTCGGCATAGTGGGAAGTGATGGCTTGCGCCACGCCGGAAGTGGTGAAAGCAGGCTGATAATCGCCGGTTTTCACCGTCTGTATTCCGATGTTTTGCAACACGGGCGAATTGTCCGCCACAGTAATTCGATTTCCTTCGATGGAAAAAGATTGGTTGCCCGTATCATCACTGCCGGAACGGTGTCCGCAAGCGCACAATGACAACAGGCATATAAATATGATTGTTTTTCTCATTTGTAATTATGCAATAATTCGATGCAAAGGTAATTATAATTTTTTGAAAAATATATGGTTATCGGATATTTTGCTCGGTAAAAAAAACAGCAGAGCCGAAATCACTTCGCCTCTGCCGCACAATAGATTTATTTTTTATCAAATCTTCACTAACTTCAATGCTTTTGTGCCAATGCGCACGATGTAGATACCCTTTTGCAATTGGCTTACCTTGATTTCTTCAACAGAATCTTTCGCTTTGTGCGTGAGCACTGCGCGACCGTTTGCATCATAGAAACGTATCGTTTCGTTGCCTTGCAAGCCGGTAATCGTTACAATGTCGATTACAGGGTTGGGATACAACTTCACTGCTGCAACTTCTTCCACTTTGTTGATGTCCGTTGGATCTGTCGGGTCTGTTGGATCCGTTGGGTCCGTTGGGTCCGTTGGGTCTGTTGGGTCTTCACCTTCCGGCGTTACCGCATTA
>BNTT01000135.1 GCA_025996815.1 Bacteroidia bacterium | reverse complement strand
CGGGTACTCCTACTTTTTTGATAAAGTTGCTCATGCAGCGCGACCAACTTAAGCCGATATTGGAGCCAATTATTGTAGAGGCAAGCGAATTTAATAGCTTCAATCCGCAAGAAATCAGCGAGATACCTCTACTTTTTCAAACAGGCTACTTAACTATTAAAAAGAAAGAGACAGTAAATTTGCGCCCGCGATACACGCTTGATATGCCCAACTTGGAGGTGAGAGAGTCGCTGCTGGAATGCCTGTTAAGCACCTACAGCCACCATCCGGTGGGGGGGATACTGATACAGCGGATGCAAGAGCAACTTTTGGCGTATGATGCCGACGGCTTGGAAAAGAGTTTGCGCGAAATGTTGGCACATATCCCCTATCAGTTGCATATTGGCAAAGAGGCATACTATCACTCTCTGTTGCTGTTGTGGCTCAAGTTGCTCGGCTTTGATGTGGCGGGCGAAGTTGCAACCAACAAGGGGAGAATCGATGCCGTGTGGAAAGTCAAGGAGCACACGGTGATTGCGGAGGTAAAGTTTCAAGTTCAGGAAGAAAACATAAGCGATTTGTTGGACAAAGCCATCGCGCAAATCAAGGAAAAACACTATGCCGAACGGTTTGATGATGGGCACAAGGTGTTGCTCCTTGCAGTTGTTTTTGCCGGCAAAGAAATTGGATGCAGGATAGAAAAAATGTAGCACCAGGGCCAGGGTCAACGCATTAAAATTGCATCAAATTTAAGAGGTATTCTTTGTTCCACCCGGCTTTTAGACGTTTAGAGACGAGACTTTCTTTTCCTTTGTCCTTTTTCAAGAGATTGAGCGCAATTTTTCTGATAAGCGCAAAATTTTCAGCGGCGTGCTTAGTGCGCTTGCGTTGTTCATCTTCTCTAAAGACCATGTCTAAGGTCCAGTGTAAAGAATTTTCAACCCCCCAGTGCTCCCTGATATATTGATTAAAGGGTTGAAGCGTATCTAAACTGCTGATATAGAGGCGTACTTCGGTAGTTACTTTAGCTGCAATTTCTCTTGTGGATGTAATTTTGATGATGGTTTGCAAGGCTTTCCACGGCTTTTCATCGTCTATCATATAGTTTTTGGCAAACACCTCACAGCGACGGGTTTCTATTCTTCCATGACCCTTGGTTACCTCTGTAGAATCCGACACAGGTTTGCATCGGCTACAGACCGCCTCAACTTGTTCGCGCAAGTATTTCTGGTTATCTTTTACCGACAAAATATAATCCGCACCACAGTCTATAATCTTCTCTGCAATAGCACGTTGCGTACCCATGGCATCAATGGTAATAATACTGCCTTTCACATCCAGCAAATCAAGCAATTCAGGTATCGCCGTTATTTCATTGCTTTTAGTCGCTGTTTTTAGCTGCCCCAAACAGATGTTATTTTCTACGCTCCATGCGTGTACCAAATGAATGGGTGAGGTGGAGTGAAAACTGTCTTTGGAACCGCGAACGGTTTTACCGTCTATGGCGATGACTTTATCAAACACACCGGCTGTTTTTTGTGTCTCTGACCATTCTATAAAAAGTTTTTCAAACTTTTTGGGGTTCAACAGCGAAAACACCCTATTGATTGTGTCGTGCGAAGGTATGCCATGAGGTAACTTCAATATTTTTTTCAGAAACTCTATGTTCGTATTCCCATAGAGTTCGATAGAATCGTAGGATTCCGCCCCGCTAAGCACTGCCAAAATGCTTAAAACGAGGATGTCGAGTAACAAATGCTTCTTGTGGCGATTGATACGTGGGTCGCGCAATTTGCTGAATGTCTGATGTAATGTTGTCATAATCTTGTTGTGAATTGGATACAAAGGTACAACATTTTAACGATATTATCTCATTGATACACAAATAGTTATCAACATTATGCTATTTTTTTTGTTGATAATGTCCTTTTTATGTTTTTTTAATGCGTTGACCCTGGATTTTATCCAAAAATTTTTGCAGATTGCAAAAATAGTTGTACCTTTGCGCAAAATTTTGAAATAAAAAAAAGAAATGCAAGAGAATTTACCTTATAAAGTGGCTGACATCGGTTTGGCGGCTTTCGGACGAAAAGAGATTGAAATCGCGGAACACGAGATGCCCGGATTGATGGCACTGCGCGCGAAGTATGGCAAAGAGAAGCCCCTGAAGGGTGCTCGCATTATGGGGTCGCTTCACATGACGATTCAGACCGCCGTGCTGATTGAGACGCTTGTTGAACTCGGCGCGGATGTGCGCTGGGTGAGTTGTAACATTTTTTCGACGCAAGACCACGCCGCCGCTGCTATTGCCGCCGCCGGCGTTCCCGTTTTTGCGTGGAAAGGCGAATCGCTCGAAGAATATTGGTGGTGCACCGACCAAGCCCTGCGCTTCCCCAACGGCGAAGGTCCCAATCTGATTGTGGACGACGGTGGCGATGCTACTTTGTTGATTCACTGGGGATTTCAAGCCGAAAACGATGCTAAAACCATCGCCCGCAAGGGTGGCAATCACGAGGAACAAGTTATCCTTGACACTTTAAATAGGATATTGAAAGAAGACCCTACGCGCTGGCATCGCACGGTTTCAAAACTGAAAGGCGTGTCCGAAGAGACCACCACCGGCGTGCATCGCCTCTATCAAATGCTCGAAAAGGGCGAACTGCTGATTCCCGCCATCAATGTGAACGACTCGGTTACTAAATCCAAATTCGACAACCTCTATGGTTGCCGCGAATCGCTTGCCGATGGCATCAAACGTGCTACGGACGTGATGATTGCCGGCAAAGTGGTGGTGGTGCTCGGCTACGGCGATGTTGGCAAGGGTTGCGCTCGCTCGATGCGTGCCTACGGTGCGCGCGTGCTTGTTACCGAAATAGACCCTATTTGCGCCTTGCAGGCGGCTATGGAGGGCTTTGAAGTAACCACGATGGAGGAAGCCGTGAAGGAAGGCAACATCTTCGTTACCACCACCGGCAACCGCGACGTTATCACCATCGACCACCTGAAAGTGATGCGCGACCAATCCATCGTCTGCAACATCGGGCATTTCGACAATGAAATTCAGGTGGACAAACTCGCCAATTTCCCCGGCATCAAGCACCTCAATATCAAGCCGCAAGTGGATAAATACACTTTCCCGACGGGCAATTCGATTTTCCTGCTGGCAGAAGGACGGCTGGTGAATTTGGGCTGTGCCACCGGTCACCCCTCGTTTGTGATGAGCAACTCGTTTACCAATCAAACGCTGGCGCAAATCGACCTCTGGCAACACAACTACGAAATCGGCGTTACCCGACTTTCAAAGCAGTTGGACGAAGAAGTCGCCCGCCTGCATCTGGGGAATATCGGCGTCAAATTGACAAAATTGACCCCCGCGCAAGCCGCCTATATCGGCGTAAGTGCCGACGGTCCTTACAAACCCGAACATTATCGGTATTAAGAATAGTAATAATAAAAATTTAAAAATAAAAACAAGATGCAAAACAAAGGTTTTATAAAGTTTCTGGCGGTCACACTGGCCCTGGTGAGTGTGTTCTATTTATCGTTTACGGCAGTAACAAATAAGTATTACGCGGAAGCGAAAGCGTATGCCGGCGGAGAGCCACAGTTGGAAAGTCAATATCTGGACTCGCTGAGCAAGCAGAAGGTGTGGCTGGGTTATACCCTCGAAAAGTGCCGCGCTATGGAAATCAATCTCGGTCTCGACTTGAAGGGCGGGATGAGTGTGATTATGGAAATCGCCGGTGGCGATGTGGTGAGGTCGCTGTCGGACAACAATCCTGACCCCACTTTCAATCAGGCATTGGCGAACACCACCGCCTTGCAGGGCAAAGGAGGCGACTATGTAACCTCTTTTGTCAATGAGTATCAAAAACTCAGCCCCAACGGCAGTCTGGCTGCGATTTTCAACACGTATGAACTGCGCGACAAAATCAGGCTGGGAATGACAAACAAGGAGGTGGGTGCCGTCCTGAAAGCGGAGTTGAAAAGTGCCTACGCCCATTCGTTCAATGTCCTGCGCAACCGTATCGACAAGTTCGGCGTGGTGGCTCCCAACATCCAAAACACGGACAAGGAGGGGCAAATCTCCATCGAACTGCCGGGGGTGAAAGAACCCGACCGCGTGCGTACGCTACTGCAAGGCTCCGCCAACCTGGAATTTTGGGAAACGTGGACGGAAGCCGAAATTCATTCAACTTTGATTACGGCTAACAATATTATACGCGATTCGATTCAGGCGCGGGCGGCGGTTGCCGCCGCCGCCCCGGATACGAACGATACGGGCAACACGGATATATCATTGGCAGACGATGATGTGTTGAAAGATTTTGGTGCGGACGCGGCGTTGTCCAACGAGTTGGCGGAGCAAAATGCTATTGCCGAAAATTCGCAGATGCCGCTGTTTATGGCTTTGGGCATCGACCCGAGTCAGCCCTACAGCCATTGCGTGGTGGCGCAGGTGCCGAAAAATCAAATGGCGAAAGTGGATGCCTATCTGGCTAATCCACAGGTGAAATCGCTGCTGGATGCCGCGCGAATCAGTCTGAAATGGACAGTGAAGCCGCAAAGTGAAGAAAGCAACATCTACTCGTTGATAGCGTTGAAAATCAATTACGATGTGGACGGCAAGCAAAAGCCGGTTTTGGGCGGCGACGTGATTGAAAGTGCAGACGCACAGTTTGGTCAAAACACGTTCGGAAGGCAGTCTGAAGCCTCTGTGAGCATGACGATGAAAACGGATGCCGCAAAAATCTGGGCACGATTGACCACAGACAATGCACCTCGCGGCAATGTGCCCGGGCGTTCGGTGGCAATTGTTTTGGACGATGCCGTATATTCCTATCCGACCGTTCAATCGCCGATTACGGGCGGTGTGAGCAGCATCACGGGAAATTTCACGATTGAGGAAGCGAATGACTTGGCAAACGTCTTGAAATCGGGACGTATGGCGGCTCGCGCACAGATAGTGCAGGAAGAAGTGGTTGGACCGTCTTTGGGACAACAGGCTATCAATCAAGGGTTTATCTCCTTTATCATCGCCATCATTATCCTGATTCTTTATTTGGCTGTTATGTATGGCTGGAAGCCGGGCTTGATTGCGAGTGGTGCTTTGATGCTCAACCTGTTCTTCTCGCTGGGTGTGATGTCGTCGTTCCACGTTGTCTTGACGCTGTCAGGCATCGCGGGTATCGTGCTGTCGCTGGCTTTGGCGGTGGATGCAAACGTGTTGGTTTACGAGCGTATCAAAGAGGAAATGCGGGGCGGTAGAGCATTGCGAAAGGCAGTGGACGAAGGTTATACAAAGGCATTCTCTGCCATCTTCGATGCCAACTTGACCTCGCTTATTACCGGATTTATACTGTTGGTATTTGGGACAGGTCCTATTCGCGGTTTCGCGTTCACGTTCATCATCGGTATCATCGTTTCGTTCTTCACGGCAGTGTTTTTGACCCGTTTGACTTACGATACTTTGTTTGAAAAAGGCAAATTGAAAAATTTGGTATTTTCGACCAAGATGTTCGAGAATTTATTGGTTGATACTAATTTTGATTTCTTAAAGACGAAGAAAACGCAATACATAGTTACCGGAGCCGTCGCTCTGATATGTGTGTGGGCTTTCTTCCCGCAAATAGGCGGTAGAGGGCTGAATCAGGGCATCGACTACACCGGCGGGCGCAACTACGTCATCAAATTTCAGCAGGATATAAACACGGTGGATGCGCAGGAATTGCTGGCTACGCAATTTGAAGACCATATCCCAAGCGTAATCACCATTGGCACACCCAATCAAGTGCGCGTTTCAACCAACTATCTGATTGAATCTCAATCGCTTGCAGTGGACAGTGCCATCCAAACAAAACTGTACAACGGCTTGAAAACGCTCTTGCCGGCGGGTACGAGTTACGAAGGATTTATACAGGGCGATTATATTCAAACGCAATCGAAAGTGGGTCCGACCATCGCTGATGATTTGACGCAAAAAGCCATTTGGGCGGTGCTGCTGTCTGTGTTGGGTATTGGATTGTATATTTTATTGCGGTTCCGCGATATTTCCTATTCGATTGGCACCATCGCCGCGCTGGCGTTCGACACCCTGTTTGTGCTTGGCACCTATAGCCTCCTGTGGGGCTTCGTCCCTTTCTCGATGGAGGTCGACCAAACGTTCATCGGGGCTGTGCTAACGGTGATTGGCTATTCTGTGAACGATAAAGTGGTCATCTTCGACCGCGTGCGCGAATACACCCAACTGTTTCCGAAACAGGGGAAATATCAACTCTTCAACGGTGCGCTCAATTCCACCTTGGGACGAACATTCATCACCGGTATGAGTGCCCTGTTGGTATTATTAATAATTTTCTTCCTCGGAGGCGAATCCATCCGCAGCTTCTCATTCGTGATGGTCTTAGGAATCGTGGTAGGCACATTCTCCTCACTATTCGTAGCCGCCCCGGTCGCGTATGAACTTCAGGCGCGGAAAGAAGCGAAGAAGGCGAAGGTTGTCGTGAAGAAATAAAATTAATTGTAGTAGGGGCAACGTAATTTATGCGTTGCTCCTACTTTTAATATCTGCTAATCAAGAAAACAAAAAACCCGGCTTCATCATCGACATTTGATATTCGAGAGAGGAAGTTCCCGGGACTGCGGTGCAAAAGGTAGTGAAAAATTTCAGATGAACAAAATGTAAATTCAGGTAATCAATTCATGTTGATAAAAGGGTTGTCATCACCGCTCTTCAGCCTCAAACTTGTCTTTGCCAATAAAAATAACCGATGCAAAGCGCACATCGGCGCGCTCGGCAAACTCACGCGACTTTCGGTATTTATCCAATTGTGCACGGGCATCATTCCTTGCTGATTGCAATGCTTTTCTATCGCCCTTTTTGAGGTATTTAAGTTCCCACACCCATTCGTATTTTATGTCGGGAAGCAGGGGGCTGCGTTGCAAAAAAATGTCGATGTAGCCGTTTTCTACTTCCTTTTCAGTGCGTGGTACGTACAATTTGCTTTGAAACAAGCCGTTGAGCAGCATGATTTTGATGTATTTTTCATCGAACTGTTGCAAATCGCGGTTCGACAAGCGGCTGAAAATGTTTTTGCTCACATATTCGATGTAGGGGTACAGATTGCCGGGGTAAGCCAAATTCCACACCGCATCGGTTTGTTGTCTCAAATCAATCATCACATCCTTGTTCCATTCGAGAGTCAGCTGCTCCAGATATTCCCAATAAACGGTTCGGATGGAATAATTAGGGATTTTTAAATATAACCGACCATCACGGTATTTATCCACCGTGAGCAGTCCCATATAAAAAAGGAGAGATATAAAATATTTGGTGTCTTCCAGCCGATCAATCGAAAATTTGCTGATGACATCGGACATAATCCCATTGTTTTGAACAATTTCTATCAAAGTATTGCGATTTTCCTCGTTTTGAACCATGCGTCGCAAACGGTTGTAATCGGTTTTCAGGTTGTCGTCAATGATGTTTTTGGGTGGTTTCTGCGATGTTAATATTTGGTAAAAAAAATAGAGAATCATGGATGGGTTGTACACGCGATGCGCTCCGTCTTCATGAAAGAGATACCCATTATAATACGTTTCCATATCCACATTGATAAAGTTTGGGTCAACGCCGGTTTCTTGCATCAACGCATCCACCTCCTGCTGTGTAAATCCCATCATCTCATTATACTTTGGCTCAAGCGTGAGATTGACGGCAATGTTAAACCCGCTTGTGAGGTCGTCCAGCATCACGGGAGATATGCCGGTGATGAAAATGCGGTCGATGACCGATTTGGTGCCGATTTTTAAGGCTTCATAAAAATCGCGCACAAGCCCGTTTGCCTGCACCATGTTATGGTAAACATCTTTGCCCAACTGCGAACCCATGGCGATGAGGTCATTCGCAAAATGGTCGTATTCGTCGATGATGATAAAAATCTTTACTCCAGCCGATTTTGCGGCAGTAATAGCCATTTGAATGGACTGAATGCCCAATTTTTCTGCGCTAATCTGCTGAATAAAGGTGTCGGCATCAGGGATAAGATTTCGATAAGTATTCAGAAACTGGCGCACGGCATCTCGTATTTTTTGGGAAAAAGAAGTCCGAAACCTGTCTTCGTTGGAAGTGTCCAGTCCCGAAAAATCAAATTCCATCACGGCATAAGTGTTCTTCTTGGGTGTTGGATGCTTCCCAATGTACAATTCACCAAAGAGTTTTTCAAAATCATTCGCGCGATTTATGTCATAGTAATGCTCAAGCAGAGTGAAAAACAAACTCTTGCCGAACTTGCGCGGGCGGATGAAAAATTGATACGAATTAGACTCGTTTTCAAGTTGTTCAACGAACTGAGTTTTATCCACATAAGCATAATTCTCGGTCATAATGCGCTCAAAATTGGAATTGCCATAGGGCAATCGCTTGACTGTTTTTGTTTCCATAACTTTTATTTTTTGCAACCACAAAGGTAGTCAAATTAATTGACTTGCTTACTATTTCAGTTGCACAAAATCAGGTTTTCCGCACAATGAATACAACCTTTTTCGCTCTGCATCATCCCTTACCTCAATCAATTCCATCTTTTCGCCACCCGGATACACCAACACCCCTTGCGGAATAGCATCTACCAAATACAAATCTTTAGTTTTGCGAGTGTTCTCAACTGCCAATAAGGCACGCCAAGGTATCTCTTTTTTTGGTTCTACTGGGAATTGTGTGGAAAGTAGTAATTTTGCGGCATGGAAAAATATACGGGAAGTCAGATATTAGAGAAGATACTTTTGCCTGTGAATACAGCATGGGAAGTATCGGGAGTTGTCACC
>BNTT01000134.1 GCA_025996815.1 Bacteroidia bacterium | reverse complement strand
AATGCATACTTTTTGCTTTTTTGAACAAAAGTACGTCAATTCAAATCGAAAAATCAAAGAATGCTTATATCTATTTGTATATCAATAGATTACAATAAAATATTTAAAATTAACGCAACAGCAGTAATTTTGCATCTTCCCTCTGTAAACGAATGTCTGGTGAACAGACTATTGCTTATTTGATAAAAAAGACTTACCTTTGTCGTATCTAAAAAATAAACAATATGGATTTCAGCAGAAAATTGCCGATTGGCATTCAGGATTTTGAGAAACTCAGAACAGACAGTTATCTGTATGTTGACAAAACAGCCTACATTTATAGGATTGTCAACGAAGGGTGCCCCTACTTTTTGGGTCGCCCGCGCCGGTTTGGGAAAAGCCTCTTTCTCTCCACCCTGAAAGCCTATTTTCAGGGCAAAAAAGAACTTTTTGAGGGGCTTGCCATCGCCGATTTGGAGAAAGACTGGGTGGAATATCCGGTGTTTCATCTGGATTTGAATGCGGCTAACTATCCGGATTTTGTCACATTACAGTCTGTACTCAATACGCAGCTGGCTTTGTTAGAGGAACAGTGGGGAAAAAACGATGATGAAGATTTATTATCTACTCGTCTTGCGGGCTTAATGCGCCGTGCTTATGAAAAAACAAAAAAGCGGGTGGTGGTGCTTGTGGATGAATACGACAAGCCGCTTACCAGCACCTTGGACAAGCCTGAATTGCACGAAAAAATCAGAGAGGCATTGAGCGGTTTCTACGGCGTTCTCAAAACCGCCGACCCCTATTTGCGGTTTCTGTTGCTCACCGGAATTACCAAGTTTTCCAAAGTGAGCATTTTCAGTCAATTGAATCAGTTGCAGGATATTAGCATGGATGAACGATATGCCGGTGTATGTGGCATTTCAGAAACAGAATTGCTCGCCAATTTTGAGCCGGAAATACGCACATTAGCCGAAAAACGAAAAATGAGTTACGAAGAAACGCTTGCAGAACTCAAAAAGCGGTATGATGGCTATCATTTCGCCAAAGAAAGCGAGGGCGTGTATAACCCTTTTAGTGTATTGAATACTTTTGCAAAGAACGATTTTGATTATTATTGGTTTTCGACCGGCACGCCCACTTTCCTTGCTAAAATGCTCAAGGATGCCGATTTTGATATTCCCAGTCTTGAAAACGATGTTATGGTTGAGGCTCCAACCATTACCGATTATCATGTTGGAGATGAAAATCCGCTTCCATTGCTCTATCAAACGGGGTATCTCACTATCAAAGCCTTCGAGAAGCAATTTAATGAATATCGCTTGGGGTTTCCAAACGAGGAAGTGAAATATGGCTTTTTAAGAGAATTGCAACGCCAGTATTCGCCACAAGCATTGTTCAAATCCGAGTTTAGTATCTCAAAATTTGTAAGAGAACTCGAAGCAGCCGATGTGGATGGCTTTATGACCCGTATTCGCGCCTTTTTTGCCGACATCGCTTATGATTTGAACAACAAAACGGAAAAAGATTTCCAAAAAACTTTCTATTTGCTGTTCAAATTGATGGGGCAATTTGTGCAAACGGAAGTCAAAAGTGCCGTAGGTCGCTCCGATATGGTGGTTTGGTTGAAAGACACCATCTACGTCTTTGAATTTAAGCTCGCCGAGAATGCCACCGCCGAAGAGGCTCTTGCGCAGATTGACGACAAAGGCTATCTCATTCCATACAGTGCCGGAGAGCGAAAAGTGGTGAAAATCGGCGCAGAATTTAGCCGCGCAGAGCGGACTTTGAGCCGCTGGGTGAGGGAAGATGTGGTAAGTTCAATTATTAATTGAAAAAAATCGTCATTTTGTTTGCACAATTGAAAAAAAAGTTTTACCTTTGCAGTCGCAAACGCGAAAGTAGCTCAGTTGGTAGAGCACGACCTTGCCAAGGTCGGGGTCGCGGGTTCGAGTCCCGTCTTTCGCTCCAAATAGCGTTGCGGATTGGTTCCGTAATCTTCTCACAATTAAATATTTATTCGTATGAAAAAGATTGTTTTAGGCTTAGTGGCAATGTTTTGCCTGTCATCGGTGGTTGCACAGACCCCCGCGGCAACAGTTTATGACTTCACGGTGAAGAGCATCGTGGGGCAGGATTTTTCCTTTGCTTCGCTCAGAGGGAAAAAGATTATGATTGTGAACGTGGCTTCCAAATGCGGATTGACGCCACAGTACAAGCAATTGGAGGCTCTTTATACGAAGTATAAAGACGAAAATTTTGTGATTGTAGGCTTTCCTGCCAACAATTTCGGCGCACAGGAGCCGGGGAGCAACGAGGAAATTCTGGAATTTTGCACCGCCAACTACGGTGTTACGTTCCCGATGATGGAAAAAATCTCGGTCAAAGGCAACGACATCGCGCCCATCTACCGCTGGCTGACCTCGAAGGCTGAAAACGGCGTTGCAGATGCCCCGGTAACGTGGAATTTCCAAAAATTTCTGATTGACGAGCAGGGGCGATTGGTCAAATCGTTTGAGCCAAAAACGTTGCCTGATTCCGACGAAATCGTCGCCTGGATAGAGGCAAAATAAAAAAGTAGTCAATCTGTAAGCCGGATTCTGTATTCCAACGAATTGGAATGTCTGCCATTTATCTCGACTTGCCGTCGCCGACAAGTTCAAGCAATCTACCCCCCGACATCGGACGAGTAGCCCTACATACGTCGGTGTACATGACCTTGCAACCCCCAAGAGGCACGGCTCCGTTTGTTGCCAAACGGACGGTAAGCTCTTACCTCACCTTCTCACCCTTACCCAATGATGGGCGGTTATTTTCTTCTACCTTACTCTGCTCTCGCGAACAGCCATCCGTTAGGTGGTGGGGCACTCTGTGTTGTCCGGACTTTCCTCTCCCGCAGGGAGCGGCAGACCGATTGACTACCGCGTGCAAAGGTAACAATTTTTTTGCAATAAAATTTGTTCGTTTCAAAAATTATGTTTACCTTTGTCGCCGAAAAAGAAAAATATAAAGAAAAGTATTATGAATGTGTGCACAAAAAACAGTGAAAGTTTAACAAAGTTTAACTGCCAAATGTTTGGTGGTCTGGATTATTTTGTTACACACACACACACACACACACAATTATCCGGCGTATAAATGCCTTACGGGTACTTCGCGCGCGCAATATAAACAAATTTTTTCAAATAAAAAAGCAAATGCTGTCTTCAAAAAAGGCGGCTTTTGTTGCGTTGTCATTGCGGGCTTGAGCCGCAATCCCATCAATAATCGGAAATTTTTCAATATTATAAACAAATTAAATTTTAAAAAAGATGAAAAAGATGTTTTATTTGGCTGCTGCGGCAGTATGTTCAGGAGTGATGATGACGAGTTGCGGAAGTAGCAAAAGTGTGGCTGCGCCGGTGTCCGTTACGGACGGTCGGGCGATGCAGAAGCAGTTGGCAAATGTTCCCGTTGAGGTGGAGGTTACTTTTCCGTGCGAGGGGCTTGATTCCAACGAGGAGTTTGTGCGGGTCAATGGCAACGGCAAAAGCAAAGACCGCACGATGGCAAAAGACCGCGCCTATCAAGCGGCGTTGGCAAATCTCTCGACAAAATTGGCGGGCGTGGCGTCGATGGAAAATCAGCGCGTGGGCGTGTCCACGAATGCCGACGGCGAAGAGTTTCACGACAAGATGGTTGCCGTGTCCAAAGTGATTGCGCAAGCCAATGTTGCCGGCTACCGCACGGCTTGCGAGAAGTACACGGTCAATCAGCAGGATGGCGCCTATACCTGCTATGTGACCATCGAATTTGGCAATCAAAAAGTGGTTAAGCAACTCTACGACAAGTTGAACAGCGACAAATTGCTTAAAGCCGATTATGATTTTGACAAGTATTTGAAAGAATTTAATGCCGATTTGAAAGAATATGAAAAAGAGCATAAATAACTTGTTGTTGAGTTTGGTGCTGCTTCCTTGCGCTGCTATGGCGCAGGGGACGGCACCTGTTTGGCTCGATTCGGATGTGCGGAATGCGCAATATCCCGCCGAAACCTATTATACAGGGTTTGGCGAAGTGTCTGTTGCGGCAGGCGAAGGGCAGGAAAAAGCCCTCAATCGCGCCAAGCAAGCGGCTGTGGGCGAACTGTCGGAGCGCGTGCGCGTGATGGTGAGCAGCGAAAAATCATCGTTGGACATCAGTTTGAGCGGCAGCGATATGGATGAGCAAATACGCTCAAAATTTGTATCGGCAGTGCGCACCGCCTCGCAAGCGGAAATCGTTGGCAGCAAGGTTAGCACCTATTATGCTCCCGCCCGCAAAACGGCTTACGCCTTTGCTTATGTGAGCAAGGCGGAATTGGCGGCTTACCATCAAAATCAAATCACGCTTTATCTGAACAAGGTGGACGGTGCTTTGACGAGTGCGGCGGAATTGGCGAAAAAAGGCGTAAAAGTGAAAGCCCGCAAGCAGTGTGAGGATGTCGTTCAGCATTTTGCGATTGTCGCTTATTCACAGGATTTGCTCACTGCCATAGACCCGCAAGCCGATGATGCCACTTTGCAGCAACGGCGTAGCGAACGCCTGCGCAATGAGTTGGTGCAGACGCTGACCGATTTGGAAAACAGCATTTACGTGTATGTGGAATGTAAAGAAATTGTGGACGGCGAAGAGGTGGAATACCTCGCCGACAAACTGCCGGGATTGCTGACGGATAACGATTGCGGCTGCAATTTCACGACAGACGAAGCGAATGCCGACTATGTGGTGAAAGTGGATGCGTATATTGCGCGCTGCAACGATGCTGCCGGCGGCACGGTGTTCTGTTGGGCAGATGCCACTGTGAGTCTTTACAATGCTCATACGCAGAAGACGCTCAAGCCGAAAATCCCTGAAGCCAAAGGTGGCTGGACGGGTAAGAACTACACGAAAGCGGGTGAGGAGGCGTTTGATGAGTTGGCGAAGAAGATAGTTGAGAAGGTTATTCCTTTGATGAAAAATTAGTCTGAACCATGATTTTCATAAGATTTTTAAGATTAACACGATAAAAACGATAAAAAATAATCTTAGTAATCTTGAAAATCTTATGAAAATCATGGTTCAGACAAAAAATTGAAAAAAATGAAAAAGACATTATTATTGACATTAGCCCTGTGCTGCACATTCGCGGCATTTGGGCAAAACGGCAAGCCGAAGAAAACGGCTCAGCCTGAAAAAGTGAAGCCGAAAGTTGCCGTGTATGTAACGAGTGATGAAGAAAGTGCAGGACTCAGTGGCTTTGTGGGCGACTATTTGGTGGATGCGATTGTGCGCAGCAACAAATACACCGCCATTGAGCGCACCAATGATTTTTTGACTGCGTTGGCAGATGAGCAGGAATATCAGCGCACCGGTGCGGTGGATGACGACCAAATTTCCAAGTTGGGAAAGCAGTTTGGCGTGCCGTTGGTGTGTGTGGTCAAGGTGGGCAGTTTGAACGACGACAAATACCTCTCGGCGCGGCTGGTGGATGTGGAAACGGCAACGGTGATTAAGAGTTCGAAGCCTTTCCCGTTTACGATGGAAAGCGTATCGGATGTTTGCGAGGACGTGACCAAGCAGTTGTTTGGCAGCACTATGGCGCGGACGTTTGGGAAGCCGAAAGCAGTTGGGAATTAAAAATTACGAATTACGAATTAAAAATTACGAAATGAAAAAGACATTTATTTTATTATTAGCCCTGTGCTGCGTGAGTGCGGCATTTGGGCAAGAGAGCAAGCAAAAAGTGGCAATCTACACCGATGATAAGTCGGGAAAGAATTATGCTGAGTTTGCAGGCGAGTTTCTCACGAATGCGATTGTCAAGCGCGGTGCTTACGATGCTTTTGAGCGCACAGATGCGTTTCTTAACCTTATCGGTAAGGAACAAGGCTATCAGCGCAGTGGTGCAGTGGATGACAGTAAGATTGCCAAACTTGGAGCGCAATTGGGTGTTCAGTTGGTTTGCGCCGTAAAAATTGGGTTGATGGACGGGCAGCCTTTTATTTCCGCCAAGTTGATAGATGTTGAAACGGCAGGTATCAAAGGTACAGCACGTCCGAAAATCTTTTCTGTCGGCGACTTTGAGGGGTTTGAAGCCGCTTGCGATGCCATCACAGCCTCCATGTTTGGTGAGCGCGGCAGTGGTTCACGGTCGAATACATCGTCTGCCGGTAGCACAGGGGGCAAAACCAATGGTGCTGCCTATAATCCGGATGGTATAGAACTGATATGTGTTGAAGGTACCGGCGGGGCACTTGGTACGCCAAGTTTCTATATTGGCAAGTATGAGGTAACGCAGGCGCAGTATCAAAAGGTGATGAATACCAATCCTTCCTCCAACAAAGGACCTAACTATCCGGTAGAGACGGTAAGTTGGAACGATGCACAGGAGTTTGTAAATAAACTAAATGCGCTGACAGGCCGCCACTACCGTCTGCCTACCGAAAGCGAGTGGGTGTATGCTGCCAACGGTGGTTTGAAAAACGACACCTACGAGTACGCCGGCAGCAACAGTATTGATGCTGTGGCGTGGTATATCGATAACAGCGGCTGGTATAGCGGGAGCAGTGCCACTCACACCCACGCTGTAGGAACAAAATCGCCCAATAGTATTGGCATTTATGATATGAGCGGTAATGTATGGGAATGGTGTCAGGATTGGTATACAGAGGGTTCGTACCGCGTGAATCGCGGCGGCAGTTGGAGCAACAGTGCGCCGGGCTGCCGCGTGTCTCATCGCTACAACAGCGCGCCCGGCGGCCGCGACGACGGCCTTGGCTTCCGCGTGGTGCTTCCCCTTTAGTTTATCACAAGGCATCTGTCTATGTTTTAAGCTAAAGAGAAAAAAAAGAGAGAGATAGCGTCAGGCTCAGCGAAGCGCGGGACGCGCGAAGCAGAGCCTGACGAGCGCGAGAAAACACCGCGAAGCGGTCGAAATTTGTTTTTGAAAATATGCAGTTTAAGATTTTTACAATAGCATTGTTTGACGAGGACAGGGTGGAGGATATGAACCGTTTTTTGCGTGGCAATAAGATTGTCAATGTTGAGAAGCAGTTGGTGACACAGCAGGGGAACTCGTGTTGGACGTTTTGCATCCAATATGTTGGCACGGAAACAAAAACAGCCGCCCCCGCGTTTGGCGAGCAAAAGCCCAAGGTGGACTACAAGACCGTGCTGGACGAGCCAACCTTTGCAAAATTTTCAAAACTGCGCGAATTTAGGAAACAGCTCGCCGAAAAAGATGCCGTGCCGGCGTATGCCGTTTTCACAGATGCGGAACTGGCGGAAATAGCCAAGTTGCCGAACATCACAGAAAAAACGATGCGTTCAATACAGGGCATAGGCGAAAAGAAGGTAGAGAAATATGGGAAAACGATGTGTGAGATGCTTGGAGAAACCCTCGCGGAAGGCACATTATTCTAAAAAAACGGTAAAAGTCGAAGGGTTCGAACCGCGTGAATCGCGGCGGCAGTTGGAACAACAGTGCGACGAACTGCCGCGTGTCTAATCGCAACAACAACACGCCCGGCAACCGCAACAACAACCTTGGCTTCCGCGTGGTGCTTCCCCTTTAGCTTAAAACATAGATGGATGTCTTAGTGGTAAACAGACTTTTATCGTGCTCTCCGCCGGTGAGTGGGGACAAAAACGGGCGGTCGCGCACCGTCAAAAAGCCGGTGTTAGTAAGCGGTTGGACGACCGATTGAAGGCTCCGGCTCTTTTTCGTAATTGATATGAAGCGAGCAGGCAATTTAATAGAGCAAATACAGGACTTAGACAATCTCTACCTCGCCTATTTTAAGGCGAAGCGCGGCAAGTCTGCCACGTCCGCCGTCATCGACTACGAACGCCATTTGGATGAAAATATAAAAACGTTGCAAAGGCAATTACAAACCGGCGAAGTTGAAATTGGCAATTATCACTACTTTACTATTCTCGACCCGAAAGAGCGGCTCATCTGCGCCGCCAATTTTCCCCAAAGGGTGCTGCACCACGCCATTATGAACGTTTGCCATCCCTATTTTGAGCAACACCTCATCGATGATACTTACGCCACGCGCATAGACAAAGGCATTTACAAAGCCTTAGACAAAGCCCGACTTGCCCTGAAGCACTATCGGTATGCAGGCAAATTGGATTTCAGAAAATATTTCGACTCCGTTTCGCACGCCGTCCTCAAAGCGCAACTCCGCCGTTTGTTCAAAGACCCGCACTTGCTCGCCCTCTTCGACAAAATCATAGACAGCTACGAAACCACCCCTGGCTGCGGCATCCCCATCGGCAACCTGACGAGCCAATATTTTGCCAATTACTACCTCTCCGCGATGGACCACTATGCCAAAGAAGTGCTGCAAATCCCCGTATATATCCGCTATATGGACGATATTTTGATTTTTGAAAACGACAAAACAAAATTAAAAGAGGATATTGCAAAACTTGACGAATTGGCTCTCAACAACCTGCACCTGCATTTCAAGCCGGTAGTAATGACCAAAAGCGAGCAAGGCATCTCTTTCCTGGGCTACAAACTTTATCCGCACAAGGTATTGCTGAACAGCCGCAGCAAAAAACGCTACAAAGAAAAACTAAACCGCTATAATCATTTGCTTGATAATGGTTTATGGGATGAACGCACCTATCAGCAGCATATTATCCCGCTGGTTGCATTTGCGAGGTGGGCTTATGCCGAACGTGGGTTGCCCATCACCACGTCTATGTCGCAGAGAAATGCCTTGCCTTTTGCTGAGTTATCCTGTCCCTGAAAGGACTTTTTTTCAAGCGCAAGGCAAGATAGGTTTTGTATTCTTCAAAACTCATATCTTTTGTGTC
>BNTT01000133.1 GCA_025996815.1 Bacteroidia bacterium | reverse complement strand
GAAACAACATCATCCCTTTTAAGGGCTTTTCGGCAATCAATATCTGCAAAACAATTAAAAAATAAAAAATATGTGTAAATTAAAAACAGCATTAGAAGTCGTCAATGGTGAACGATTGAACCCCGAACTATCGCGAATATCAACAACAGCAGAATAAGAACCATTATATCCCCCCCCGAAAATGGCATTGTTTCCAGCCGTGGCGGCGGATAAAACATCCCTTGCCTGCGACAAACTCACACCGGCACTTCCAGTGCCCGAACTATCGCGAATATCAACAACAACAGAATAAGAACCAGCATCCCCCCCCCCGAAAATGGCATTGTTTCCAGCCGTGGCGGCGGCTAAACGCTGCCTTGCTTGCGATAAACCCGCCCCGGCACTGCCACTCCCCGAACTATCGCGAATATCAACTGTAGCAACAACAGGAGTATAACCCCCACCGAAAATGGCATTGTTTCCAGCCGTGGCGGCGGCTAAATAAGCCCTTGCCTGCGACAAACTCACACCGGCACTTCCAGTGCCCGAACTATCGCGAATATCAACAACAACAGAAGGAAAACCAGCATCCCCCCCCCCGAAAATGGCATTGTTTCCAGCCGTGGCGGCGGCTAAAACATACCTTGCCTGCGACAAACCCGTGCCGGCACTGCCACTCCCCGAGCTATCGCGAATATCAACAACAGCAGAATAAGAACCATTATATCCCCCCCCGAAAATGACTTTATCTCCAGCCGTGGCGGCGGCTAAATGATACCTTGCCTGCGACAAACCCGTGCCGGCACTGCCACTCCCCGAACTATCGCGAATATCAACTGTAGCAACAACAGGAGTATAACCCCCACCGAAAATCGCTACGCCTAAACCGGATTCATTAGAATTGAGCAAAAAAAGTTTTCCTCCTCCTGCTGCAACCTTACTTTTTATTAAAACTGTTCCACTCATGACTTAATCCCCCAAATAAGTTAAACCAACATTTGTATTCGATGCCACAGTCAGAGTGTAATCAGTGACCAAGCCCGTCGTAGGAGAAATAGCAGAGATAGCAACAGTATTGCCATTTGTCGTATCAAATGCACTGAACGAACCGGTGGTCAGCACCGTCGTTGGTGCTCGCTTGAGAACCACGTTAATAGTAGTGTTGTCGGGCGTGTAAACTTTGACCATCGAATTTTCATCATCCGAAATCAACACCGCCGCCCCACCATTGAAACTAATCCCCACGCCTTTGGATTTTGCAACGGTGAGGACGTAATCCACGCCGCCGCCGGCGACGGCACTCACGGCGATGGCATCGCCTGTTGCGGCATCATACACCGCAAAACTGTTTGCCGTAACTTCTTCGGTCGGAATGGCTGACAATTTCACGACGAGCGTTGTGTCGTCGATAGCGACGACCTTACTCATTTCAACCGGTGCGCTTGGAGCCTGCGCGAGTGGTATCCACGCGCCCGCGTCAAAGAAATACTCTTTGTTTTCCGAAGTTACCAAATACACGTCAAAGTCGTGGATGTCGCGGTCGTTGATGGTGTCGTGGGCGTGATTGTCGGCATCAATCCACGATTGGAGTGTGGCAAAGTCCTCTACCTCCCATGCGGGGTCGGTGTTGAATAGCGATGCCGAGCCTGATTCCACCGATTTTAAATAGCGGATGTCTGCGGTGTTTTGCGCTACCTGCCCAAGAGACATCCGCTTGGATTCTCCGTTTTCTACTACCTCTACACTCAATTGAGCCAAGTCGTCAGTGATTGGCAATTGGAGCTGATTGATTTTTTTCCCGTTCTTAAATGCGTCGATTACTCTTCTCAAATCCGCATATTCCTGTCCTGTTAATTCTGCCATAATATTTTAATTTTATTAGTTTGTTATTCTGTTTTCTTCTTCCGATGTCAGGCGCATTGCTTCGTCTTCAATCAGTCGCATATTGGCTGCGTCTTCCGGTGTGTCGAAAATCACAATGTCCCAATACCCCACAATCTGCATTTCGTTGGTTTTTTCGAGCGGCTGACGCACCTTGCGCGAAAACAAGGTGTTGTTTGCCGTCACCAGCCCAAACTCCTGAATGCTCATGCCGACGCAATCTTCATAACCAATTTTGAAATTGAAGCGCACGGTGGCTATGTTCAGATATTCAACCAGCCGAATGGGTAAAAGCACCGCATCGGTTATTTCGGTGTCGGAAAAGGCGGGGGGCGTCCCGTTCGTTCCTACTGCCACGTGCACAATTTTGGCATCGTCGCCATCACCCAACGCCCGCGCAATCAAATTGTAACCAGTATCCACAATCAGATTGTGTGCCTCCGATTCCCATAATTTTGCACCCTGTTTGTCGAATGCAATCAGGTGCAATGTGCCGCTCATTTTTAAAAGTTTATCCATATTGTTGTATTTTAATTGTTGTCAATTTCGTTGTCCATAAATGCATCAAAACTCATGTTGTCGTTCATTTGGATGGGAGGCATGTAAATAGACAATCTCAGCACATCGCGGTTTTCAATCGGATTTTGAAAAAGTACGTCGCGCAAAATCTGATAAAATCCAAGTTCAAACAGGTGCGACCGCTCATTCTTGTAAAATCCAATAAACAGTTTCAGTTTGCTAAACATCTCCGCGGTAATGTGCTTATTCACATTCGCTTCTATCCACACGCTGAACGTTGCCCAATCGGTATCGGGGTCAATGTCCGTCACGCCTTCGTTCAGTTTGATGACCGGAAAGCCAATCGTGCGGATAGATTCACGGATTGCCCAAGGCGTGCCCACGAACTTGTGCAACGCGATTGAACGCTTGATTAGTTCGCGCTGTTCGTCAATATTGGTTGCCATTGCGAAGCCCTGCAAGCCGGCGCAATCAAATTGCTCTGCCAAATAGGGCAATGCCGATGCTTCGCACGTGTCCACAAGGTAAGCCATGAATGGCGACACATCGAAATTGTCCCACCGTTCGGCAACCAACTCCGAAAAAGCCTTTACCAATTCATTGTCGGCTATTGCGCTTGCTATGACGTGCTTTTCATCCATGATTGAAACCTGTTATATTTACAGTTATACCCGTGCAGGTGGAAAATTCTATATCTTCCACGACTATATTTTCTACCGGCTCCACCACTGAAACGTCGTAAACCGCCGGTATTCGGCACGCTTTAACAATCTGCGAGAGAATAACGTCCCTGCCCAACTTGCTGCGCTGAACTTGTGCATATTCTTCCAAAGCAGCCATAATATCACTCTGTGCAGCAGCCGAATCGACACTCTCGTAAAGCGTTACATTTACCTCTATTGCATACTCTTTGAACTCCGGAGCCGACACAAGCACCGTATCGGTCAGCGGGCGCACATCTTCGGCACTGCAGGCATTGTAAATGTCTGTCATCACCTGAGCGGGCGTATCATCATCGCCCGTCAACGGTACAATCAATACCGTACCAGGAATGGGCGACGAAATAGACACATCCGTAATCAGCGTGTTGGCACTTTTGGCGTGAAACAAATAGCTACCACGCGAACCCGCAGTAGAATATTGATTGGGTGCAAGTTTGATGCGCTCGCGCAACTGCTCATCGCTCTCCTCGTCCGAACCGCCGCCCGTCACATCTAAATTGGAAGCCGCCAAAACGAATGGCACCGGGTCAAGAATTTTGTTTACCGCGCCTTGGGCATAGTTATTAGCCGATTTACCGGCAACTTCAGCCAACACGGGCAAATCTACAAATTCGGTGCCCTGCGCAACAGCCAAATCATCAATCGTTTCAAAAATCACCTTGCCATCACTCGTGGACACGCGCGTGCCTTCGGGGAGAACTATATTGCCGTGACCTGCCACAAACGTAAATCGCACCGTGCAACCCGCCTGCGCTTCGGGCAACCGCTCCACGGACACCAATCCCGCAATATAATCCAAAATAGGTGCCGTGCTGAATTGGTACAGCATTTGCGACATACCGGCATTGAAGCGATTAAGCAACAACACTTCACGATAGACGATGAATTGAAGCATCAATTGTTCTAATTGTGCCGGTTGCAATTCGCGCCCAAGCAGGGTTTCAAGCATCGTTTTGCTCTCTGCCATAATCACGTCGGGGTCGCGTTCCACAAATTGGGGTACTGTTGTTGTTGCCATTTTCAAATTGTTGTTTTAATTGTTGTTTGTTCACCGGTTGCGAGCACCACCGCCTCGAGCACGAGCGTCCGCTTGTCTAAGCCTTCGGGCACCAAACGGCATTTTCGCACTTCGATGCGTTTTTCCCACTTTTGCACGGCTTCTGTAACTGCCAAAATCAGCATCGGTTGCACTTCATTCATGGGTTGGTCGATGTATAAATGCACATCGCTTCCAAAGTCGGGGCGCAAAGCATCGCTGCCTTTGGCTGTCGCCACGATGTTGTAAATGCACTGTGTTATGTCGTCTAATTCTGTCATGCCTTTTAGTGTGTTATATGTTCGTTTTCAATTTCGCTAAAGTCCTCTATATCAGTTATTGCAGCTAATCCCGCTTTTATTGTGCTCTGCAATCCGGCACCACCATCTTGCGGTACAGGGACGGCATTTTTGATGGCATTAATTATACCATCAATCCGAGCGGTCATCTTTTCAAGTTGTGCTTTCAATTCGGGGGCGATTACCATTCCTTTGTTTTTGCCTTCGTTGAAAATGGTATCTTCGGCATTCACGTTCAATGTTTTGCACTTGATATTCAATTCCGAATCGGGTGCATTCACCGTCAGCGTGTGTTCTTTTGCATCGTAGTAAAATTCCGCGCCATCGGAAAACATGATGCCCATGGTGTCTTCGGTTGCCCACTCCGGCGGGGTGTCCGTTTCAGACCACAGCACGATTGAAATATAGCCCTGTTCGGTGTCATCATCAATCACGCAAGCCACTTGTGAATTTATCTCAATCGGTACCCACTGTTTGGCTGTCTTTGTGGCAATAGACGGCAGTGCGAGCCAGTCCGAAACGATGTCCACGTCGTCGAACCACACGCGGGCGTAACCTTTGTTTTCACCCGTTCCCAATTCCGATATTAAGCCAAACTTTATCATTGTCCTATTTTTCTAATTTCTACACTCGTTATATATCCACCGCTCGTGTCCACCGTGTGTTGGCTGCTTGTGATGTGCCATTTGCCCGAAAAGGCACCTACACCCGTTATATCAATATTCACGCCTGCCACTAATTTCACGTTTCCCGGAACAGTAAACGCACCGGTTACTTTTTCCTTGTTGTTGGCTTTCACCGCGCCGGTTACTTTGGCTTTTGCCTGACTTGCATTTTCGACTTTGCCGGATACTTTTAGTTGGTCTTTACCGCTCGTGGCTGTGCCTTTGCTTAATTCGTAGTGTGCAGCCGACTTTGTCACACTGTTTTTCTTAACACTCCGCGAAGACACCTCCGCGCTTTCATAGATGCCTGCCGTTTTGTCCTTGAAATTGGCTTTGCTCATTTGTGCACGGTCGATTGTCAAGATGCAGGGCTGTTTATCTAAATCAGCGGTATCCATGAAAACAAGTTGGTCGCCACGCACCGAAAAAATCAAGTCGTATTCTTTTGCCAGCGATGCCAAAAATGACAAATCTGTTTGATGTTCCTGCGTTTTGCGGTCCACTTCTATTTTTTGAAGTGCACCCACATTGCCGGTCATTTTCAATTTATGTTTGTCGGCAAAGTATTGAGCAATTTTGCGCAGGGACTGTTTTTCAAACGCCTTGCTGTTTTTCGTGCGCAACGTTTGCGTGATGGCGGCGGCAATCGCTTTCACCTGCAATTCGTCCGGCGACAGATTCAACTCTATTTCGTCAATTTCAAACAGCCCGCAATCCAGCATCGCCTCCGAGTTGCCCAATTTTACCGTCAAAGTGTCGCCCTGACTTGGATACCACGCCGATTGCCACACGGCTTTGGTGTCCTCAAAAGTCAAAGTTACATCGTCGCTCTCCGCTTCCACTTTGTCGGTGTAAGTGATTTTCGACAGCATCGGACTCACGTCGCCCGTGACGTTCTTTCCGGCGATGCTAATCTCTACTATGTTATGTATTACCTTTTCCACGGTGGCAAATCGTTATTGTTTGTAAATTGCGCATCATCCACAACAGGGATAATCAGTTCGGTACCCAACGGATAGACAGCCGTGACCGGCACATCGGGGTTGGCATCGGCTATAACCTGAATGCCGGAGTTGCTGCCGTAAAACTTTGCTGCCAAAGCCTCGAGGCGGTCGCCCATTTTCGTTGTATAATTGAAACTGTCCATTAGTTGCCTCCCTCTTTTGATGCTGCAAACGATGAAACGGGTGCCGCATCTGTTGTTACTCTGTCCGCCCGGGTGGACATCTCTTTTATGTTCATTTCCAGCACGGTGGTGTCGAGCACCGTATCAAGTGTTGTCAGATTTTCGGCGTACCGGATTGCGCCGTCCAGCGAAGTTGGCAGCTTACCGGCTCGCTTGATAATCTTTTTTGTCACTTCCAACTTTGTTTTTGCTGTTGAATAGGCTTGTTTGGCGGCGTTTGCCGTCCGCCGAATTTCTTTCACGGCGCGTTTGGCGGTTTTCACT
This sequence comes from Bacteroidia bacterium, assembly GCA_025996815.1. Taxonomy (GTDB): domain Bacteria; phylum Bacteroidota; class Bacteroidia; order Bacteroidales; family Azobacteroidaceae; genus Azobacteroides. The sequence continues at coordinate 2,298 of BNTT01000133.1, read as the reverse complement.
CCCTTTTTCACGGATTTCATTGTGCTTTTCATTTGATTGACCGCGCCTTTTGCCTTTGAAAGTTCTTTGCAAATGGATTTGGCGGCACTCAATCCGGGAATCTTTGGTGCCTGAGGTTTCGGCTTGGAACTCAGCAATGCCGAACCTTTCTTTTTCGGCTTCTCCGCTTGGGCATATTCCAACAAACTCAGGCTAACCGTTGCCGCCGTCAGTTGTCCCGTTTCGGAAAACGATTCGTTAGACACTTCCAAATCGGTAATCACAAACACGCCCACCACATCGCCCTCACCCGTCATAAAGGGCAGTATCTCGCCCGATGACATGGATTGCTTCAGGGCTTCAATTTCAGTCGTCGGGTCTGCAAAGTCGTCGGAGTAGTGGATAGACAAAGAAATTTCTGCCAACTCTTCTCCAGTAGCCTGAATAACATCCTTGCCGTTAATCAATGGAATTTTGGCATAGCGTTTGGCGTGGCTCTCACTCCACGAATCGGGCGACTTCAGCCCCTGAAATATGTGATTACCAAGTTGTGCAAACATAATTAACTGAATGATAAGCGTTTATGCCTGTTATAGGCATTCTCTATAATTCTCTCTATCACACCGGAATTTTTTAAAAGTATCCGTTCAAAATCTTGCTTGGTTTCTGCGCTCACATTGCCACCATTGATATTGATTACCGGCGCATAGCTGAACGACGACCCGCCAAAGATGCTGCTGTTATTGTTTGTGTTGAAAATTTCCGAAGCGGGGATAATGTTGCTTTCTTTTGGGTTAGAAGCAGACCCGCCGAAAGAATCACTATACCCGCGAATAGTTTGCATCGCCAAGCCTTCCGTTGCCTCTCCGGCCTTGGGAGTTCCATATTCGATGCCGCCCGTCAGTCCTTTGGTGATGTTCACACCATATTCCATAAACAGGCGCGATGGGCTGTGGATGCCCAGAAGTCCGGTAAACTTGCTTTTTATGGATTTGCCAATGTTCTCTATCATCTCAATGGGCTTGTTAATCATGGCTTTAATGCCATCAATAAGCCCCTGCATGATGTTTTTGCCCCACTCTTTAAATTTGGCGGGGATGCTTGAGAACACCGCACCCACTTTGCCCCAAAGTTCACTGAAAAAGGCTGTGATTTTATCCCAATGCGTAATAATCAATCCGTGAGGCGTATATTTCAGGAACAGGTTTTTAATCCATTCCCATGCTGCGGAAAATGCCGATTTAACACCCTCCCATAACTTTGAAAACCAAGCTGTGATACTATCCCAGTGCTTTATCACCAGCCCTGCCGGTGTGTATTTCAAAAACATGCTCTTTATCCATTTCCAAACGGCGGAAAATACCGATTTAATACCGTCCCACAGTTTTCTAAAAAACTCACTAATTTTGTCCCAGTTTTTAACTACCAAATAAACACTTGCGGCAAGTGCGGCAATGCCTGCTATAATCAGTCCGATGGGGTTTGCGCTCATTGCTGCATTCAAGAGCCATTGTGCAGCAGCAGCCGCTTTTTGCACGCCCATTAGTGCTATTTGCTTAGTGCGTGCAAGTACCAGACCCGCAACATATTTTCCGGACTGAAAACCATTAGCCGCCGCATTGAATAGCCATTGTGCGGCAGCCGCCGCTTTTTGTGCAATGGAAAGTGCCACTTGCTTGGCGTGTGCAATCGCCAGACCCGCAACATATTTCCCGGACTGAAAACCATTAGCCGCCGCGTTGAACAACCATTGTGCGGCTGCCGCCGCTTTTTGTGCAATGGAAAGTGCCACTTGTTTGGCGTGTGCAATCGCCAGACCTGCAACATATTTTCCGGACTGAAAACCATTAGCCGCCGCGTTGAACAACCATTGTGCGGCAGCCGCCGCTTTTTGTGCAATGGAAAGTGCCACTTGTTTGGCGTGTGCAATCGCCAGACCCGCAACATATTTTCCGGACTGAAAACCATTAGCCGCCACATTGAATAGCCATTGTGCGGTAGCCGCCGCTTTTTGTGCAATAGAAAGTGCCACTTGTTTGGCGTGTGCAATCGCCAGACCCGCAACATATTTCCCGGACTGAAAACCATTAGCCGCCGCGTTGAACAACCATTGTGCGGCAGCCGCCGCTTTTTGTGCAATGGAAAGTGCCACTTGTTTGGCGTGTGCAATCGCCAGACCCGCAACATATTTCCCGGACTGAAAACCATTAGCCGCCACATTGAATAGCCATTGTGCGGTAGCCGCCGCTTTTTGTGCAATAGAAAGTGCCACTTGTTTGGCGTGTGCAATCGCCAGACCCGCAACATATTTCCCGGACT
>BNTT01000132.1 GCA_025996815.1 Bacteroidia bacterium | reverse complement strand
GCCCATGTTATCGGATTTCGTGATGTAGTCCAACTTGTCTTTGGTATCGCGCGTGGTGTTTATCTTCGATTCGTAGGATGCCTTCAGACTTTGTGTTACTACCACGCCACCTACCAATGCAATTTCGCCCGCAATGAAGAAAATGCCTTTGCCGGTGCTGCCTTTGTTAATTTGTGCCCAACCGGGAACAAACACGCTGGGACTGAAACCATACTGGTCGGTAACATTAACACGTTCAAAATCCAAAGTAGGGTTTTTCGCCGTTTGAATCAGGAGATGCACGCGATACTGACCCGCTCCGCAACGTTCGCGATATTCATCAATTATGCGCGATTTCACCGTCAATTCATCGTTGCCCGTTACTTGCACAACGCCATTATTCACAGCCACTTGCACGCGCTTTCCGGTGCTGAGGCTGCGGCGTTCGATGGCTACTGCTGCCGCGTTGTTGCGGGCATTCCCCTCATCATAGCCATCGGCAGAAACTACCTCAATGTATGAGTTTTGTGCCTCCTGAAAGAAACCATCCACCCACAGCGGTCGCTCTTGTGACGAAGTGCATTGCCCCGCCGCCATAGCGGGGAGCAGTGCACACATTAGGGTTACTAATAATTTTTTCATTCTCATTTCTTTTCTTTGAATTTTTCAAAATTAGCATCCATCCTTTTCCTAAATTCGTCTTCATCGAAGCGAATTTTCATTTCTTCATCGTGCGAAACGTGGTCAACCATTTTTTCGGTAATTTGTTTGGTGCTGATTTGAATGCCGACAAAGCAGGTAACATCGCCGCGTTCGTCCACAGCCGAAAACTTCGGTCCGCAAGCCGCCCTTGTGTTGTTAATCAGGGCATCAATGATTTGCGTACCTCCACGCTCCACTTTTGCCACAGCATCCGAACCGGCATTGTTGCCAATGTACTTGCTGTAATCGTCAATCGCGCCCTTGTAGGCGTGCTGTAGTTTTTGACGCACAAGGTTTTGTGCGTTGGTCAATGCCGCTGTTTGCAACACGTCCATCCGATTTTTTGAGCCGCTGGCAATGCCGGTTGCGGCAAAATAATCATCGGTGTCCATCATCGTACACGGAGCCTCAAACACATCCCCGAAAGGACTACCACCACCGGCAGGCTTGCCGTAATTGCCGCCAGCCATACCCTTACTACCTCCGCAACTCGTCATCATCACGCCTGCGAACGCTGCCATTACGGCAACTCTTAAATAACTCTTTTTCATTTGTTTTTAATTTTTTAATTTATACTATAATTTTACAAACTTCATTTTTGCACATAAAAAAAGCGTGAAACCTAACTGTTTCCCGCTATCGTGGTATTTGGCGTAACCTTGTGCAAAGAGAAATCGTCAAGTTCACGCCGCAACACGTGAACATCCAACTTCCTCTTCTTTGCACTATCATCAATCGCCAAATTTTCGATAGCAAAGAACAAAGTCTAATGCTTTTCCCAATATGTCTTAAAATGTGCTTTAATAGCACATTATGCTTTTTTATGTCTTCATTTTTTAATTTTATTAAAAATCGCGGTAGAGGTAAGCAAAATATTTTGAATGGCAAGCGAAAAATGCAAAACCAAGAAATATTTTTCATGTTTTTTGTGGTTTATCAGGGCAAACGCATCAAAATAAAGCCATATTCTGTGATTTTGTTTCGTCTGTTACGCCTTCCGGCGTAACAAATGGAGGCAAAAATTCCAGAATATACCACCCCGCTTTTGGTGCGGTTGCCCTGGTGGTTTTTGGATACATTTTTTATTGTCGAAATATTTTTCTTGATTTTTCGTAGAAGTTTCAAAATTTATTTGTACCTTTGCGGTCTGAAATGAAATGTTATGATTTACAAACAATTTAAAACAAACGAGCAAAAAAATTATGATTATTGTTCCATTGAAAGAAGGCGAAAACATTGAAAAAGCCTTGAAGAAGTTTAAGAGAAAGTTTGAAAAAGTGGGCGTAACTAAGGAGTTGCGCCGCCGGCAAGCGTTCACAAAGCCTTCTATCGTGAAGCGTGAAGAAAAAATTCATGCGATTTACGTGGAAAAGTTGCACATTGATGAAGATTGATATGTGATGCCTGTTGAGTCATTTTTGCACTACTTGCGGTATGAAAAGGCGTATTCTACGCATACTGTTGAGGCTTACGAGAGTGATTTGATGCAGTTTAAGGAGTTTTTTTGCGGCGACGAGGTGTTCGACCCCAATGCGGTGGATGCCGTCATCATCCGTCGCTGGATGGTGTCGCTTATGGGCGAGGGCTATTCGTCGCGGTCGGTCAATCGCAAGTTGAGTTCGCTGAAAGCGTTGTATCGCTATTTGACAAAAAATAATTTGGCTCCTGCCAATCCTGCGAAAAAGGTGGTGGGTCCGAAGGCAAATAAAAAGTTGCCGAGTTTTGTTCGCGACAAAGAGATGAACGGTGTCCTCGATGAGGAGTGGGAAGTGGATGACTCGTTTGAAGCGCAACGCGACCGGACGATTTTAGACGTTTTTTATATGACCGGTATGCGCAGCGCAGAGTTGGTGGGGCTGAAAGACGGCGACGTGGACTTTGGCGCACAGATGATTAAGGTGACCGGCAAGCGCAACAAGCAGCGACTGATTCCGTTCTCCAAACTATTGGCGGAGGATTTGAGGGACTATTTGATACTGCGCGACGAGCAGGTGGACGGTGCAAGGATGGCATTTTTCGTGCGCCACGATGGCAGACCGCTGTCGAGAAGCGTGGTTTATAAGTTGGTAACGAAGCGGCTGGCGATGCTGCCGAATCTGACAAAAAAGAGTCCTCACGTGTTGAGGCATACGTTTGCAACGGGGATGCTGAATAATGGTGCGGATTTGAACGCGGTGAAAGAACTTTTGGGACACGCAAGTCTCGCATCCACAGAGGTTTACACGCATACGACATTTGAAGAGTTAAAAAATATATATCATCAAGCCCATCCGCGCGAGTAGTTGGGCTACAAAAAAAAGGAGGTAGCATGGAAATTACAATTCATCCCGTCCATTTTGAAATGGGCGAAAAATTGGAGAAGTTTACTGAAAAAAAAGTAAGCCATCTGGCGAAAATCACCGACGATTCGGCGACTGCAGACATCACGTTGAGGCTTATCAAGCCCGAAACGAACCGCAACAAGGAGGCAGGCATCAAACTGCTCGCTCCGGGCTGCGATTTTTTCGCAAGCGAGGTGTCGGACACTTTTGAGGATGCCATCCTCGCGTGCGTGAATAAAATTGAACGCCAAGTGTTGAAAAAGAAAGAGAAAAGTATGCAATAATAACAATTTAAAAAATAAATATCATGGTTAAACCGTATGTAATGGGAATTGATGTCGGTGGTACAAACACCGTTTTCGGCGTTGTGGATGCACGCGGAAAAATTATTGAGGCAGGCAAGATGAAAAGTCCGAGCGAAACTGCCGAGTCATATTGTGCGACTTTGTCGGTCGAACTGAACAAGTTGATTGAGCACGTTGGCGGCAAGGAGAAGTTCAACGGTATTGGTATTGGTGCGCCCAACGGCAACTATTATCAGGGCACCATCGAAGATGCTCCCAATATCAGTTGGGGAAAAGGGCGCGTGGTGCCTTTGGCAAATATGTTGAGCGCAGCAACGGGCATTTCGACCGTCCTGACCAACGATGCCAACGCGGCAGCCATCGGCGAAATGACCTACGGCGTTGCCAAAGGGATGAAAAACTTCATCATGATAACGCTGGGGACGGGTGTCGGCAGCGGTATCGTCGTGAACGGCACCTTAGTGTATGGTCATGACGGTTTTGCCGGCGAATTGGGTCACGTCATTGTCAAGAAAGACGGGCGTGTCTGTGGATGCGGTCGCAAAGGCTGTCTGGAAGCCTACGCCTCCGCCACCGGTGTGGCACGCACAGCCAAAGAGTTTATCGAAAACGGCGGCACAAAAAGCCTCTTAGCCCAATTGGATGTCAATAATGTGACCTCCAAAGATGTCTACGATGCAGCCATGAAAGGCGACAAAGTGGCGATAGCCATTTTCAAGGAAACGGGAAACATTCTGGGCGAAGCGTTTGCCAATTTCATCGCGTTTTCAAGCCCCGAAGCCATCGTGCTGTTTGGCGGATTGTCCAAAGCGGGCAAATTCATCATGGGACCAATCCAGGAAGCGATGGACGAATATTCGTTGGGCATTTTCAAGGGAAAGACCAAGTTGCTCATGTCCGATTTGCCCGAAAGCGACGCGGCAGTGCTGGGTGCGAGCGCGCTGGCTTGGGAGATAAAATAAGGGCTTTGCCCCAATGTTCAAGCCATAAAAAAGAGGCTGTCTAAAATTCACTTTTTAGGCAGCCTCTTCAAATGTGGGATTCAGACATTCCATATCTTAAAGATATGGAATGTCTATTCCTGCAACAGCAGTTCCAAAATAGTAACCGCAGCCGTAGTAACCGGCGAGCCGGGACCAAAAATCGCCGCTACACCAGCCTTATACAAGAAATCGTAGTCCTGCGCGGGAATCACACCGCCGGCGATGACTAAGATGTCTTCGCGACCCAGTTTCTTCAATTCGGCGATGACCTGCGGCACCAGCGTCTTGTGACCTGCTGCCAGCGAGGATACGCCCAACACGTGCACGTCGTTTTCAACGGCTTGGCGGGCTGCCTCTTCGGGCGTTTGGAACAATGGTCCCATGTCCACGTCGAATCCGCAGTCGGCATAGCCGGTTGCTACTACTTTTGCACCGCGGTCGTGCCCGTCCTGACCCATCTTGGCTATCATGATACGGGGTTGGCGACCTTCTTTTTTCGCGAATTTGTCGGCGAGTTCGCACGCTTTCTTAAACACGTCGTCGCCCTTTGTTTCTGATGAATACACGCCTGCTATTGTTCTAATGATTGCTTTGTAACGTCCTGCGACTGCTTCGCAAGCGTCGGAAATTTCTCCCAATGTGGCTCGCACCGATGCCGCTTTGACGGCTAATTCCAGCAAGTTGCCTTTGCCTGTTTTCGCGCTCTCGGTGATGTCTGCCAATGCTTTTTTGACTGCCGCGTTGTCGCGTTTGGCTTTCAGGGCGTTCAAACGTTCCACCTGCTGGGTGCGCACTGCTGTGTTGTCCACTTCGAGGATGTCGATGGGAGCCTCTTTTTCCAAGCGGTATTTGTTGATGCCGATAATCGTTTGATTGCCGCTGTCTATGCGCGCCTGAGTGCGTGCAGCTGCCTCTTCGATGCGCATTTTCGGCAATCCGGTTTCGATGGCTTTTGCCATTCCGCCCAGTTCCTGCACCTCCTGAATCAATGCCCACGCCTTGTCCACAAGTTCGTCCGTCAGCGTTTCAACATAGTATGAGCCTGCCCACGGGTCGATTTCTTTCGTGATATAGGTTTCTTCCTGAATGTAAATCTGCGTGTTGCGGGCGATACGCGCCGAGAAATCGGTCGGCAGCGCGATGGCTTCGTCCAAAGCATTGGTATGCAGCGATTGAGTGTGTCCCAAAGCGGCAGCCATCGCCTCCACGCACGTGCGACCCACGTTGTTGAACGGGTCCTGCTCGGTCAGCGACCAGCCCGAAGTCTGACTGTGAGTGCGCAGAGCCAACGATTTCGGATTTTTCGCCCCAAAACTTTTCACAATCTTCGCCCACAGCAAACGACCGGCGCGCATCTTGGCGATTTCCATAAAATGGTTCATCCCAATGCCCCAGAAGAACGACAGCCGCGGCGCAAACGCATCCACATCAATGCCGGCATCAATACCCGCTTTCAGGTATTCCATCCCGTCGGCGAGGGTGTATGCCAACTCAATATCCGCCGTCGCACCCGCTTCCTGAATATGGTAGCCCGAAATAGAAATCGAATTGAACTTCGGCATCTTTTGAGAAGTATATTCAAAAATATCGGCGATGATGCGCATCGAAAACGCGGGCGGATAGATATAGGTGTTGCGCACCATAAATTCCTTCAAAATGTCGTTCTGAATAGTCCCATTCAGTTCTTCCAGCGTCGCGCCCTGCTCCAGTCCGGCATTGATGTAGAACGCCAAAATCGGCAGCACCGCCCCGTTCATGGTCATCGACACAGACATATCCTTCAAAGGAATGCCGTCGAACAGCACTTTCATGTCCTCGACCGAGCAAATGCTCACGCCGGCTTTGCCCACATCGCCCACCACGCGGGGATGGTCGGCATCGTAGCCGCGATGCGTTGCCAAGTCAAAAGCAACGGAAAGCCCCTTTTGCCCGGCTGCTAAGTTCCTGCGATAGAACGCATTAGACTCCTCGGCGGTAGAAAAACCGGCGTATTGACGAATCGTCCAGGGACGCATAGCGAACATGCCCGAATACGGACCTCTCAAGAAAGGCGGGATGCCCGAAGCATACTCCAAGTGTTCCATACCTTCCAAATCTTCTTTCGTGTAAACCGACTTCACCGCGATTTGTTCGGGAGTCAGCCACGTTTCTTCAACTGTTTTTGTGCTCATGTTGTATAATTTTTATTTATTATTTTTTTCCTGTAAATATATCGCTTTTTGTCGCTCAATCTCGCGCTGCAATTCCTCTTCCGTAGGCAAATAATCCATGTATTTTGTGGCAAACACATGTTTGCTTTCGTTCAGAACGGAATATTTTGCAATCACTTGGTCGGTTTCCGTACAGAGCAAAATGCCGATAGTAGGGTTGTCGCCTTCGCCACGTTCCAAGTCATCATACATCCGAACATACATATCCAACTGCCCAATATCCTGATGCGTTATCTTATTGGTTTTCAACTCAATAAGCACAAAACATTTCAGAATATAATTGTAAAACACAAGGTCAATATAAAAATCCGAAGTCTCAGTACGAATCAGTTTTTGCCTGTCCACAAACGCAAAACCCTTGCCCAATTCAAGCAAAAACTGCTGCATCTGGTTGATAATGGCACGCTCCAATTCAGATTCCGTATAACCCATATTGGGGGGAAGTTGAAGAAAATTCAGCACCGCCGGATTTTTAATAAAATCCAACGGGTCGTGTTGATATTCTTTTGTCTTCTCCTGCATTTCAGCAATTACCGGCTCTTTCACTTGGGAGGAAAGCAACCGTTGATAATATAGAGTAGAGATATTTCTATCCAAAGTGCGTACTGACCAAGTGTTTTCTGCCGCCTCTTTCAGATAATAAGCCCTTGCTTCAGGGTTTGAAACCCGCATTATTCGTTGGATGTGTGACCAAGTTAGATTTTGAAAATGGGGTTGCCAAGATTGTGCGAACACTGTTCGCACAATTGTATCGGACTTATTATCAGAGCTTTGTAATTTGGCGAACGGTGTTCGCCAAATTGAAGAGTCTGAAAACATTTGATAAAATTGACGGTATTGCCTAATACTACGCGCCGAAAAACCGTGCCCAAATTCTTTGGTCAATTCGGCTGAAAGCCGTTTGAGCAACCCCGCACCATATTCCGCACGCTCCTCACCCTGCTGTTCCTGCTCCACAATGCGCTTGCCAAGATTCCAATAAGTTTCCACCATCGCACTGTTAATGGCACGATAAGCCTGCGATTGTCCATTTTGGATAATCGTTTTGATTTCGTTAATAAACGTCTGTTCGGTGCGTGCTATTTCTGTATTCATATTATCTTTTTCATCAACTCCTCCGCCCGCATCTCCATCTTCGTGAACGCAAAAAGTTTTTTACCTAAATCTTTTAGCGAGGCACCAATATGATATATATCGTTGTCTATCAACAGAAAACGGTCGTGAACATTTGCCCTTTCATGTATCGCTATTGGCGGATATTGTGCGTTGTGCCTTGTCAAATCTAATTGCAGTTGTGCAGAAATACTTGCTGTGTAGATAGTTGCATCAACGCCCGCATCGCGTTTTGACAACAATGTCAAAATAGTTTCATCTACATAGTTATCCATCAAAACGATTGTCTTTTTAGCCCGTTTTATCAAACCTGCAACAAATTTATACGCATCAAATATTTGCCCATCGAAAAATACTCCTTCAACCGGTGGCAAAGCCGTTTTTACGAAAAAGTCTATTTTCTTTTCTGTTTCTGCCACTCGATATTCCAAATGCTCGAAACGCTGACCGATGGCATAACCTCTTAAAATATAATCTTTTAGCACGCTGTTTGTCCAAATACGAAATTGAACACCACGACTTGATTTTACGCGATAGCCAACTGACAAAATCATATCAAGACTGTAATGTTCGATATTCCTCATAACCTCTCTACCGCCTTCAAGTTGAACTGTCGCAAAATTTGCGACAGTTGGAATTTCGGCAAGTTCTTCCCGCAAAGCATTGTTGATGTGCTTGCCTATGGTCTTAACATCGCGGTCGAAAAGCAACGCCATTTGCTGACGGTTCAACCAAACCGTTTCATTTTCAAGCCGAACTTCCAAATTTACTGAGCTATCGGGCTGATAAAGTACTATTTCATTTTTGTCAATCATAACTTCCTGCAAAACTACGCATTTTTTATCAATTTTGTCATTTTATTTTCCCCATCAACTCCTCCGCCCGCATTTCCATCTTCGTAAACGCAAAAAGTTTCTTACCTAAATCTTTGAGCGAAGCACCAATATGATATATATCGTTGTCTATCAACAGAAAACGGTCGTGAATGTTTGCCCTTTCATGTATCGCTATTGGCGGATATTGTGCGTTGTGCCTTGTCAAATCTAATTGCAGTTGTGCAGAAATATTTGCCGTGTAGATAGTTGCTTCAACATCTGCATCGCGTTTTGACAACAACGTCAAAATAGTTTCATCTACATAGTTATCCATCAAAACGATTGTCTTTTTAGCCCGTTTTATCAAACCTGCAACAAATTTATACGCATCAAATATCTGCCCATCGAAAAATACTCCTTCAACCGGTGG
>BNTT01000131.1 GCA_025996815.1 Bacteroidia bacterium | reverse complement strand
TTGCCGAACGGTCGTTGATTGTATTATTTTCCGCCACATTCACTGTAATCGTTTTTTTGCCTATGCCCATAGCGGGGCTAATCGTGCACCATTCAGCCCCTGAACTTACCGTAGCCCTCCACATGCCAGCAGTGCGTTCATCATGAACGGCGGAACTATCACCGACTGTTATGCAGTCAGCGGTGGTGGTGTATATACCGCCGGATATTTTGAAATGAATGACGGCAGCATCAGCGGCGATTCCGCAAAATGGGGCGGCGGTGTGTGTGTTGAAGGAGAAACTTTCGCTATGAAAGGCGGAACAATCAGTACAAACAAAGCCAAATATTCAGTCCCTGATGCTGATGGCGGTCTCGGCGGTGGGGTATATCTGATGCCCTACGGAAATTTTGTGATGAGCGGCGGAACAATCTATGGTGTCAAGGCGTTTGATAGCAACGATGCCGAAAGTGATGTTGACTCTAAAAACATAGCAGAAATATCAGGCAGTTCTCTATTCATTGAACCGTTGCCGCCACCGGCAATGGCACCGGCAACGGCAAAGTACTCCGGCGTTACAACCCCGACAGGCATAGGCATTAGTGATGGAGATATTATCACACCTATCACACCCGGCTATAATTTCACACATCATACGCTTCCATCGACAATCAACGAGCCTGACCCCTTTTGGTATGTTTACGAAGGCGGCAATGATGCTGCCGATGGCAGGTCGGTGGAAACAGCCAAAGCCAAGCCGCAAGAGGCGGTAAATTCGATTGGGGCATGGCATGCAGCCCATCCTTATCCTTCTATAGCTGAAGCCACCATCCTTGTATACGACACCATAAGAGCCACAGGCGGAAATACTTTGGTAAACATTTCCAGTATTGTGAACACCTATCCGCCGATTACACTGCGAGGTGCAGCCTCTGATGATGAGTGGCCAAATTTCAAAGTGGGAGTACTTAATGCTAATGACATTCCAGGCAGTTATGTTTTGAATGTGTATGAACAGCAGGTCACACTGGGGGCGAATCTCACTCTGATGGGTGGAAATTCTGCTGCTCCCGGCCTATTTGCTGGCGGGGCTGCTGTAGGGGGAAGCAGTGGGAATCTCATCTTATTAGACGGGGCATTCATTATCGACAATAAAGGTTACCTTGGTGGTGGTGTATATGTGTGGTGGGAAGGAACCTTTACTATGAAGGGCGGAACTATTACCGAAAATACTTCTATCCACGGCGGCGGAGTGTATGTAGACGCTGGCGGAATCTTTAACATGACAGCTGGATTTATTGGTGGTGGCAATGCACCCACAAAGGGAACCACAATGGGCAACGAAGTAGATGCCGCCGATGGCTATGGCGGTGGAGTGTATGTGCACCATCTCCCCAGTAAAGGAACATTTAAAAAGACAGGTGGTACCATTTACGGATGGAGTGCAACTCCGCCTGACCCACCAATTGATAACAATAGAGCAAAGATGGGGCAGGGAGCTGCCGTGTGGGATTATACACATACTGGTTCTGAGGCAACGGATGACACCTTGGGTCCGGGGGATGACTATCACAGCACCCCCTAAGGCAGTTGAATGTCAAACCGTTTGCAACTTCAAAAAAGATGGAAGCAACAATAAACAGAAAATACGCAGAAGTGTCGAGCGGCGACGACATCGGATTGGATGGCATCCGCTCGGGCTGGAACGGCTTTTTACAACGGTGTGAGGACTATTGGGATTTATTCACAATTTGGCTGCACAGAAATGAGCCAACGATGCCTTTGCGCGAGTTTATGGAGGAAGTCGATGAAATGAATAAAGCAAAAATTGACCATCCACAATCATACCACTTGGCTGTCGCTCCTTGTCCCGCAGGGACAGCACTTTATTAACCGTAGGCTTCAGCCTACGGACAACCCGCCCCACACAACCTTCACCCCGCAGGGGTGACACTTGATAGTGCCGTCCCCTGCGGGACTATGGCAGAGGAGGAGTGCCCGCCGTAGGCTGAAGCCTACGGTTAATAAAGTGCTGTCCCTGCGGGACAAAGCCACAAATTACTTGCAGGAAACGCTATTTAGTGGTATGATTGCGGATAATCATATAATGTTTTGATTGCCTTGCTTACAACGACATCGGCAGACGTAATAGGCATTTTTGTTTTTGTTGTAAAATACCTGTTCAAAGCGAGCAAGGAATAGAAGCGGCATAAGTTATTCTAAATGAGTAACTCCTGACTTCGTCATTGGGACACCCCCAAACGGCACACTTACTTTCAAATTCAGATTGCGCCCCCGGTCGTAGATGCCTTCCTGCTTGTAGCGCGACAAATGGTCGTAATAGACGGTGTTGAAAATGTTGTTGACTGCCGCGTTGAATTTGATTTTTTGTTTGCCGCATTGAAACTCGAACGCTAAGCCGGCATTGACCAGATTGTAGGCAGGCGTGGCGGTTTCATATTCGGCGATGCGATTTTGGGCGAATGAATACTGCTCTTGCAGGTAGGCAGAAAATTTGCGGAGGATTTTGCGTGTCGCATTATTGGGCGAAAAATTGGCTCTGACGGTCGCGCTCAACTTTTGCGCCGGCATCAGCGGCAAATCCTGCCGGTCAGCTTTTTCGCCAAAGGTGTTGCTATACGAGCCTTCCACGTGCAACCAATCCAACGGGTGCGGGTGGAAGTGAAAGCCCGCCTCGCCGCCGTAGAGACAGGCATCGGCTTGGGAATAATAGTAAACCGGCTGTTCTTCCAGAATTTCGTCCGAAGGCTGCAAATAAATATAATGGCGAATATAGTTGAAATAGGGGTTCAGAAACAGTTCAACGTGTTCATTTTTGAAATCCAACGAAACATCTATCTGATAACTGTTTTCAGTTTTCAGCGCGCGATTGCCAATCTCGTAGCGATTGGTGCCCTCGTGAACGCCATCGCTCAACAGTTCAAACATATTGGGCGTGCGATAGCCCGAAGAAAGGTTTGCCCGCAGCGACAGATTGTGTGCCAGCGACTGCACAATCCCCGTAGAAAAATTGAACGCCGTATAGTTTTCCGTAAACTCCTCACTATCAATGTTTCGTCCGTCGAAGCGCAGCCCAATTTGCCAATGCGATTTTTCGGTATAGTAGTATTCCGACACGCCAAACACGCCAATATCGGCAGTTGTGGCATCGGGAATCAGCATTTCTTCGCCTTTGTTGGCATTGGTTTGGTGCATCCCCTGCGTGCCAAGCGTGAATGTCCATCGCTCGTTCCATTTGGGCAAATACCATTTGGCATCGTATGAAAATGTGCCCAGATTCATATCCAGCGCGGCAATATCCCCGTCCTCAAATTCCTTGCGATTGTTGAAAACATAACCGACATTTAATTTTAGTTTGGAGGCATTGTCAAAGAACAGGGTGTTTTCGGAACTGACGATGTGCGTGGTCAATTTTTGGTAGGGAGCACCTTCTTCATCGGGGGCTACTAAGCCGTATTTTTCGCTCAAAACGCTGTATTTCAGCGCACTGATGATTTTTTCGCCGGTATAGCCCAGCGATGTTTTGAAATCGCCGGTGTGGAAACGGCTGTTGGGCACCGCGTCGTGGTTGCCGTCGCGGTAGTCCTCGTGTGTGGTGTAGCCGCCAAAAGCGTTCCAATGGAAGCGATTTTTCGACAGTTTGAACGCCCCCGTGTTGCGCCAGCCGTTGGTGTTGCTGTTATATTCCGAGCCGAGCGTGCCCTCGAGGCTGTTTCCCTTGGCATAGAGCGCGTCTGAAAAATACAAAACGCCGCCCAGGGCATCGCTGCCGTACAGGAGGGAAGCCGGACCTTTGATGATTTCCACCTGCTCATAGCCGTTTTCGTCCAACCCCAAGCCGTGTTCATCGCCCCACTGCTGATTCTCGATGCGAGTGCCCTGCGCAAAAACCGCAATCCGATTGCCGCTCAAGCCACGAATAACCGGCTTGCCAATACCGGCGCCGGTACTGAAATTGCTGATACCTGCCACGCCCGTCAACTTCTGCGAAAGCGAAAGCCCCGATATTTCCGCACTGTTAGACAAATTTAATTTCGTAACATTAGCCACGCTCTTGTCCTCCAATTTGGAACGGCTGCCCGCAACCACCACCTCCTCCAAATCATAATGCGCGTGAGATTGCGCCGGCAAAGTGCACGGCATCACGCAGAGCAACAAGGCAATCGCCATCTGTCGCCACACCTCACACAGACCGCCAAAGCTGATACCGGCATTTGCGGGGCTGGTGCTTGGCAGAGAAATATAGTTAATGCCGGGTTTTCGGGTGAAATATCTGTCAAAAAGGGCTTCCGCCTTTTTCCCATTAAAACCAACTACTTTTAAATGCTTGTGGTTAGCGACAAAACTGTCTAAATCGTTAGGCACCACATCTTTAATATCACTGTCAAGGCTACCTTTTCGCTTCGCTTGATGGGCAACATCCCAAACGCCGATATTTGATTGCAAGAGCAACTGCTTTTTATCCGCATAAGTGAGAGGCAGCTCGTCCTCGGTGATGTGAGCCATAACTTTCCAAAACCGGTTGCTCGGATGCCCATAATATTCGCCAAGTTCCAGCGACTTGTCGCCGGGCAATGACCCTAAAATCAGAATTGTTGTGTCTGAGTTTGAGATTGGGGAGAAAGATGTTTTTAAAGTTTCAAATGTATCCATAGTTGTTTACTGCATTTTTAAAGTCTAATTTATTTTCTTTTACTGCGATTGACCAAATGTAATGTCCTCTATCTTAGAACATAAATAGGCTAATAATACCCCTATTTTCACCTTATTTGCTTGTATTCCTAAACACATAATAATTGTTTTTGAGGGGGCAAAGGTACAATAAATTGTCTGCATATACAAACGGCAATTTTGGGTTTCAGGGTCAACGCATTAAAATGTTTGGTGTGGGTAAATGAAAATTAAACCTCATTTTCACCTAATTTTATAAACAAAACAACCTCGTACAAGCGAAGCGCAGTGCGGTAGCGGGCTCCCCTCCCCCCTCAGTGCTGCCTGACAATTTGTCAGTTTTTTTTGTGCTATTACTGTTGGCACGGCATTTGCTCTTTATCGGGAAAATAAACAAAGTAAAAACAATTAAAAAATTAAAGAAATGGGAAAAATTATTGGAATTGACTTGGGAACGACCAACTCGTGTGTGGCGGTCATGGAAGGTGGCAAGCCTGTGGTCATCCCTAACAGCGAAGGAAAGGCTACGACCCCTTCAGTCGTGGCATTTGTTGGAAACGAGCGCAAAGTGGGCGACCCGGCTAAGCGTCAGGCGGTTACAAACCCTACGAAAACGATTTATTCGATTAAACGGTTTATGGGCGAAACGTTCGACCAGGTGGCGGCGGAAGTGAAGCGCGTGTCGTACAAGGTGGCGAAAGGCGACAACAACACCCCACGGGTGGAAATTGACGGTCGCAAGTTTTCGCCGCAGGAAATTTCAGCCATCGTGCTTCAGAAAATGAAGAAAACGGCTGAGGACTATTTGGGGCTTTCGGTGGACGAAGCAGTTATCACCGTGCCGGCGTATTTCTCTGATTCTCAACGTCAAGCGACGATTGAGGCGGGCGAAATCGCGGGCTTGAAAGTGAAGCGTATCGTGAACGAGCCAACGGCGGCGGCTTTGGCTTACGGCTTGGAAAAGACGGATAAGGATATGAAAATCGCGGTGTTCGACCTTGGCGGCGGCACGTTCGATATTTCAATTCTGGACATCGGCGACGGCGCGTTTGAAGTGAAATCGACCAATGGCGACACCCACTTGGGGGGCGACGACTTCGACAACGTGATTGTGGACTGGTTGGCAGCCGAATTTCAAAACGACGAAGGGCTTGACTTGCGCAAAGACCCGATGGCGATGCAACGCCTCCGTGAAGCCGCTGAAAAGGCGAAAATCGAACTTTCGAGCACCGCTTCCACGGAAATCAACCTGCCCTACATCATGCCTGTGGACGGTATGCCGAAGCACTTGGTGAAAACCCTGACCCGCGCGAAGTTTGAACAGCTGGCAGATGCCCTGATTCAAAAAACCGTTGCGCCGTGCGAAAAGGCGTTGAAGGACGCGGGCATCTCGGCAAAAGAAGTGAATGAAGTCATCCTCGTGGGTGGTTCGACCCGTATCCCCGCCATTCAGGACAAGGTGAAGCAGATTTTTGGCAAAGAGCCGAGTAAGAACGTGAATCCCGACGAAGTGGTAGCCGTTGGTGCAGCCATTCAGGGCGGTATCTTGGCGGGCGACAGCAATTTGGGCGGTCTGCTGCTCTTGGATGTGACCCCGCTCTCGTTGGGTATCGAAACGATGGGCAGCGTGATGACCAAGTTGATTGAAGCCAACTCGACTATCCCCATCAAGAAGTCGGAAACGTTCACGACGGCGGTCGATAACCAGCCATCGGTGGAAATTCACGTCCTGCAAGGCGAACGCCCGTTGGCAAGTCAAAACAAGACCATCGGCAAATTCCACTTGGACGGCATCATGCCCGCACCGCGAGGCGTACCTCAAATTGAAGTAACGTTCGACATCGACGCCAACGGCGTAGTGAGCGTGTCCGCCAAAGACAAGGCGACGGGCAAGGAACAAAGCATCCGCATAGAAGCCTCCAGCGGCTTGAGCGACGCCGAAATCCAACGAATGAAGGACGAAGCAGCCGCCAACGCCGAATCGGACAAAAAGGAAAAGGCGAAAATCGACAGCCTCAACAAAGCCGACAGCGTGATTTTCCAAACAGAAAAGCAACTGAAAGACTTGGGCGACAAAATTCCGGCAGACAAAAAACCACCCATAGAAGCCGCTCTAAGCAAGCTGAAAGAGGCTCACAAGAGTCAAGACCTCGCAGGCTGCGAAGCAGGCATGGCGGAAGTGAACACAGCCTTCCAAGCCGCCAGCCAAGCAATGTATGCCAACGCAGGCGCAGGCGGCAACCCGTTTGCCGGAGCCGACCCCTTCGCAAGCATGGGTGGCAATCCGTTTGACCAGGCAAGGCAGCAGGCGAATGCTAATGCCGGCGGCGGCGGTCAAAGTCAGGCATCCGGTGGCGATGAGGTTCAGGATGTGGATTTTGAGGAGGTGAAATAAAAATTAAATCGGGCAAAGTTCCAATCTTTTATAAGGTTGGGGCTTTGTCTTTTATAAAATTTTAGTAGCCGTGGGCTTACACCCACGGCTACTAAAATTCCACCGCTACGCGGCAATAAACACAGTGAACTATTCATCATTCAAACGCCCCCTGCCTCAGCATATTCACTTCTGTTTCAGTGAGATAACGCCAATGCCCGCGCTTCAGATTCTTTTTCGTCATGCCGGCAAAATAGACGCGGTCGAGTTTAATCACGTGATAGCCAAGGCTTTCAAACATTCGACGCACCACGCGGTTGCGACCGGAGTGGATTTCGATGCCCACCTGGTCGTTGGCTTCCTCGGTGATGAAACTGATGGCGTCGGCGTGGATTTCGCCGTCTTCCAGTTCGATGCCCTTCGCGAGTTTTTCCATATCCTCGATGGTTACGTCCTTATCTAACCACACGTGGTAAATCTTCTTTTTCGCGTATTTCGGATGGGTCAATTTGGAGGCTAAATCGCCGTCGTTGGTCAGCAGGAGCACGCCTGTCGTGTTTCTGTCTAATCGTCCGACGGGAAAAATGCGCTCGTGGCAAGCCGTTTTCACCAAATCCATCACCGTGAGACGCTCTTGCGGGTCGTCGGCGGTGGTTACGCAGTTTTTCGGCTTGTTGAGCACGATATACATTTTGGCTTCCAGACGCACGGGTTGGTCGTGAAACACCACCTCGTCGGCGCGTTTCACCTTCGTGCCAAGTGCGGTCACCACCGTGCCGTTCACTTTCACCACGCCCGCCTGAATAAATTCGTCGGCTTCGCGCCGCGAACACACGCCCGCATTCGCCAGATATTTGTTCAAACGCAACGGCTCTTCGGGGTCAAAATGTTCCTCGCGGTATTTCGACTTCTTGATTTCCGCAAACTTATCAAATTGCTGCTGTTGCTGCGGATTGCGGTTGTTGTTCGGAAAGCGATTGTTCGAGGGGTAACGGTCGTTGCTCTGGTAACGATTGTTGCTCGGATAGCGGTCGTTGCTCTGGTAACGGTCGTTGTTGCTCGGATAGCGGTCGTTACTCTGGTAGCGGTCGTTGCTGCTCGGATAGCGATTGCTCGCGAAACGGTCAGCGGGACCATCCTCGCCCACACGCGGGCGACGTTTTTTTTGCAAGTCGTAGCCGCCGCCACCGCCGCCTTCCGAATTGTAGGGGCGCGGCGTGTAGGGTCGCGCCGGACGGTCGTAGCCGTTGCTGCTGCCGGAATTGTAGTTCGGACGGCTGTTGTAGCCGCCTTCCTGCCGGTCGTAACTGTTATAATTGCTTCGCGGGCGATTATAACTTCCACCGTCATCACGACGCTCGTAGTTGTTTCCACTTGGGCGGCTGTGATAGCCGCCACGCTCATAATCTCCTGTCCCGCCGGAGGTGCCGTAGTTGGATGTTGTTGCACTACCGTAACCCGGCTCGCCGGGACGAACTAACTTCAATGGTTTTCTCTCACGATTATAACCATCTTCACTCTGCTGCCCATCATTGCCGGGCGTCCAATCTTCTGTAATCATCTGTTTGGATTTTTTTTAATTATTAATTTTTAAATACCTGTATAATTCTGCGGCGTAATTAATCTCAATTCCGCCTTCACATTTTCGTTAACTTGCAATGTATCAATAAATTGATGGATTGCTTTTTCCGTAATTTCCTCATTCGTGCGCGTCAATGCTTTGAGGGCTTCGTAGGGCTTGGGATAGCCCTCGCGGCGCAAAATGGTTTGAATGCCCTCCGCCACCACTGCCCACGCATTGTCTAAATCCCTGATTATCGCCTCCTTATTCAAAAGAAGTTTGCCCA
>BNTT01000130.1 GCA_025996815.1 Bacteroidia bacterium | reverse complement strand
CTTTTTTTTATTTATGTTTTTACTTTTTACTTCATTGGATTAATCTCCCAAAGTCCAATCAAAACCCTCTTGGCTATCCTCGTCAGGAAACATCTGCTCCAGCATATCATCAGCATCCACAAATTCATTACTATCTACTGTTTCTCCATCCTCATCAAGAATCTCATAATAATCAGCTTCCATGTAATAGTCACTGTGTTCCAACTTTTGCTCCGCATCCTCCAACGTGCGATAGTTTTCCGTTCCTATCACTTTCTTTCTTTTGTAAAATTCTACCGTGTACATAATATTCTATTTTTTACTAAAAATATCAGCCGCAAAGGTACAAAATAATTTATCGATACACAATAGATTAGTGTAACTAATTTCACCATTGGGCAAAAATTTTTCAAAAAAAGCAGGGGGCTGAAGCCCCCTGCCGATGAAGTTTCGAAAGTTACACCTTCGCGATAGCCCCCGACGGACAAACATCCGCGCAAGTGCCACATTCTGTACACGCTGAAGGGTCGATTTTATAAATGTCGCCTTCACTAATTGCGCCTACCGGACACTCGTCGAGGCAAGTTCCGCACGCAATACAATCATCTGAAATTTGATAAGCCATTTCTTTTTATATTTTAAAATTAGAAGTCGCAAAGGTAGTAAGAAAATTCAAACAATCCAATACTTTTTGAAGAAATAATTGCTAAAAACATTTAAATTTTGATATATATTTTCTTTTTGTCCAAAATATACCCGCAGACTCACACGAACAGGCGAGCAAACGTTGATTATTTCGTGCTTTCATTCACTAAATAAATTATTGACCGATAGGGAATGCCGGCGTTTGTTGTTAATCCGATTTCGCACGTGCGGCTGTTGGAATAGCCCCGCGTGATGCCCGCCTGCGCTATCTGTGGGCGCAATTTGCGCAGGGCGTAGATATTCACTTCGGGCTGCGTAAAACCCTTGTCGCCCGCGAAGCCGCAGCAGCCCACCTCTTCCGGCACGAGCACCTGCGTGGAACAGCGTTTTGCCAAGTCGATGAGCTGCCTGTCTAAGCCCATTTTGCGCATCGAGCAGGTGATGTGCACCGCCACAGGGGTGTCTATGGGCGTAAAAGTCAGTTTATCGAGCAAGAAAGTGGTGATAAATTCGACCGGTTCATACAGTTTCATCGTCGTGATGGTGTGCCTCATACGATACAGGCACGGACTTTGGTCGCACAGCACGGGGTATTTGCCGCCATCGCTCGCCTTGTAGAGCGAGGCTTCCAACTCCGCCGATTTGCGGTCGGCGATGTCCATCATACCCTTGCTTTCCCAGATTGTGCCGCAGCAAAGGTTGTCCATGCCTTGGGGGAAGATTACCTCGTAGCCGGCTTTTTGCAGCAATGCACACATCGCATCGACCAATGGCTGCTTTTCGGGGCTGTTTTTCTCCAATCCCATGGTTTGGTTGATGCAGGAGGGGAAATACACTGCTTTCAATGGGTTTGGGGTGGAGGGTGAAAGGTGGAGGGTGTAGGGTTTGGGCATTGCCGCCGTCCACAGCGGCAGGTGTAATATTCGGTGAATTTGTTTGCTTGTCCATGTCATTAACTTGGTTCCCAGCAGTGTGTGCGCGGCATTGGCGAGGGTCAGTGCCGGTCGCAAGGCTTTTTTCACGGTGGATAAATTCCTCGCCGTCCGGTCGCCAATTGCATAGTTGAGGCTGCCTTTGGGCAGTTCTGCTTCCCGCAGCGCGTGCGTCAAATCGCCGGTGTTGATGTTCATTGGGCAGGATAGCGAACATAAGCCGTCGCCTGCGCAGGTCTGATTGCCGAGGTATTTATATTGTTTTTGCAATGTTTTCAGGCGTTTGGGGTCGTCGCCGGAGGTTTTGAGGCGGGTGATTTCGCGTTGCAGCACTGTGCGTTGGCGCGACGAGAGGGCGAAGCCGCAGGTGAGGCAGTTCACTTCGCAGAAGCCGCATTCGGTGCATTTGTCCACGTGCGCATCGACCGCCGGCAGCGGTTTGAAGTTTTTGAGGTGGCAGAGCGGGTCGTCGTTGAAAATCACGCCCGGATTGAGCAAGCCCTTGGGGTCGAACAAATTTTTGACCTCCCGCATAATGCCGTAAGCGGCTTCACCCCATTCATATTCGACGAAAGGTGCCATGTTGCGCCCTGTGCCGTGCTCCGCCTTCAGCGAACCGTCGTATTTGTCCACCACCAGTTTGATGACATCCTGCATCAGCGCATCGTAACGCTTCACTTCTGCCTCAGTATCAAACGATTGGTTGATGATGAAATGATAGTTTCCTTCGAGCGCGTGACCGTAGATGCAGGCATCGGTGTAGCCGTGTTGCACCAGCAGTTGCTGCAAATCAGCCGTTGCTTCGGGCAAATCTTCGATGTGGAATGCCACGTCCTCAATCAGCGTGGTCGTGCCCAACTTACGGGTGCCGCCCACCGTGGGGAATATCCCCGCGCGAATTGCCCAATAGGGGGCATATTCGCTCTCTTTGTCGGTGAAATGGATGGGCGTGTAGGTCTGAAAATCGTGCAGGGCTGCCGTGATTTGCGCAATATTCGCATCTAATTCTGCCTTTGTGGATGCTTTTGTTTCGGTCAGCACCGCCGTCAAGCCATTGCCGGTGGTGTCGTTGACGGATTGCAGGGATTTTTCGTCCAGCAGTTCCGCGCCCTTGACCGTCCATTCGTCCGTGCCGGTTTTCAGGTTTTTCATTGCCAACACTGCGCGGCACGCCTCTTTGATGTCGGTGAAATAGAGCATTGCGCTTGCCTTGTGCGGAAAATCGTACTCCGTTGCCATCGTCGCCTCCGAGAGGAAAGCCAGCGTGCCCTCCGAGCCTACCAGCAAGTGGGCGATAATATCGAAAGTGTCATCGTAGAGAATAAACGGCAGGATATTCAGCCCCACAACGTTTTTGATGGCATATTTTCGGCGGATGCGCTCCGACAAAGCGGTGTCGCTGCGTACCTTGTCGCGGATATTTTCAATTCCGCGGACAAATGCCGCCTTGTTTCGGACAAATTGCGCGCGGCTGTCGGCATTGCCTGTATCTAAAATTGTGCCATCGGCAAATACCATCCGTGCCGAAAGCAAAATGCGGTCGCTGTTGGCGTGAGTGCCGCAATTCATCCCCGACGCATTGTTCATCACAATCCCGCCTACCATCGCGCTGCGCACCGAAGCCGGGTCGGGCGAAAATTTGCGCCCGTAGGGTTTTAGCAGTGCGTTCACGCGCTCGCCGATAATGCCCGGCTGCAAGGTAATCGTCGTGGCATCGGGTGCAATCGTGTAGCGTTCCCAATTTTTTCCGGCAACAATCAGCACCGAATCGCTGATAGCCTGCCCCGAAAGGCTCGTGCCGGCTGCCCGAAAAGTAACCGGCACGCGCATAGCGTTGGCAATCGCCAGCAGCCGCGACACCTCCTGCTCGTTCGCCGCCTGCACCACCATCTGCGGGATGAGGCGGTAGAAACCCGCATCCGTGCCCCAAGCCAGGCGGCGCAGGTCATCGGTGTAGATGCGACTGCGCGGGACGAACGCCGCAATCTCCTTAATATATTTTTCGCAATTCTGCATTCGGAAAATAGTGTGTTAATATGTCTTGATAGGGCGTGCCGTTGGCTGCCATAATGGCGGCTCCGATTTGGCAAAGTCCCACGCCGTGTCCCCAACCTGCGCCTTTGAGGATGAACGCAAATGGCGTTTCGGGGGCTTGACCCGCAATCTCCTCTTTTTCCACCACGAAGGCGGAACTGTACAGATGCGACTCCGACAGGGCTTTGCGGATTTCCAATTCTTTGCCAATCACGATTGTGCCGCTTGTGCCCACGATTTTCAGGCGAATCAGCCTGCCGGATACGCCGCGCTCTACGGGGATTAAATCGAGCACGTCGCCCACGTCGATGCCCACTTTGCGCTTCAGGAGGTCTTTGATTTCCGGCTGCGTGAGGCGCACTTCCCAGCGGTAAAAATTCTGCGTTTCCCGGTCGTAGTCGTTCAGCACTTGCGACAGCACTTTGGCATCTTTCGTGTTGCAATGGGCGGGCGGATTGCTCAAAATCCACTTGCGGGCGTTTTCTTCTTGCGTGAGGTCGATGTCGCAACCGGCAGGAACTTCCTTATTATCAATCACTTGCGTGAGATATGGATGATTGACCGGCTCCCACACGTTTTCAAAGGCTTCGGTGATGCCGCCGCAACATTTGTAGAAACGCGCGTCGCACACCTTATTATTGTAGGTGATTACCTCGCCCGCAGTGGCTTTCAATGCCTCATAGACCTGCGTGGAGGTTACTTTGGTGATGCCCTGATAGCGTTGGCAATGGTCGTCGGCGCAGACATCGAAATGCTTGTGGTCTTCGCGGTCGTACCATTTTATATAGCCTTCGGCGGTCTTTATCAGGGTTTTATATTCCTCCGTGGAAACGCGGCGCGCCACGTCTCTACTTTTTTCGATTTGCGCCAATAGCCAGCTGCGCGAAATCACGGCGTGGGCTTTCAAGAGGCTGAGCGAGGAGGTCGCGCTCATCTCCGAAGAAATCACGCTGAGCAGGTAATCCTCGATGGTGAGGATATTGACGGCGGTGATTTTGCCGTCTTCGACAAACAGTTTCAACTTGCCCTTAAAGCGTTGAGTTTCTTCGCGTTCCCAATGAAATTTCACGCCGATGACGACGTGGAACAGTTCAAAATTGGACGCATCGGCATCCACAGGTTCAAACAGCACGGCATCCTTAACGTCTGCGAGCGCAACAGTTTGCTCTGCATCGGCGATTTCTTCGCCTGTGGACGACCTGAAGCGACCATTGAGTTTGAAACTGATGCTGGGCGCAGAAAGTATTCCGACTTCGATTGTGGGAGTTTTCATCATTTGTAATTATTAAAATTGGGACAAAGTTACATAAAAAAACTTCGCCATACAATAATTTTGAAACAAATGCGTTATAATAGTTATGAAATTAAAACAGATATTTTGGGGTGCCTCAGTCGCACTGATGTGTTCGTGTCAATCGACACCGAAAAACATCTCCTATTTTCAGGATTTGGAGCAATATATAGCAAACGCTCCGCCCAGTCAAACAAATCTGTCGCCTGTGATTTACTGCGGCGACCAGTTAGTGATTTCCGTGGTGGCATCTGCGGCGAATCAGGAAATAGTGCAGCAGTTTAATATCTCTCAAAACTATCTTGTTGATGTTGAGGGGTATATAGATTATCCTATGCTGGGTCGCATCCGGTTAGCCGGCAAAACCAAACTGGAAGCGAAAGACTGTCTGACGGATTCTATTTCAACCTATTTGACAAAACCAATTGTCAATGTGCAATTTCCGGGTCAGCGCGTAACAATGCTCGGCGAAGTGAATCGTCCCGGTCCGCAGTACATTAGCAACGACCGCCTCACGATTTTGGAGGCAATTGGTGCGGCGGGCGA
This sequence comes from Bacteroidia bacterium, assembly GCA_025996815.1. Classification (GTDB taxonomy): domain Bacteria; phylum Bacteroidota; class Bacteroidia; order Bacteroidales; family Azobacteroidaceae; genus Azobacteroides. The sequence continues at coordinate 3,486 of BNTT01000130.1, read as the reverse complement.
TTTAACCATTTTCGGCAATCGCAAAAATGTGCTGATTATCCGCGAAACCAATGGTCAGAAAGAATTTGGCTATATCGACCTGACAAAAGCGGATGTTTTTTCATCGCCCTACTACTATTTGCAGCAAAACGATGTGATTGTGGTGGATGCCAATGGCACCCGCAAAAAAGCGAGCAATTTCGGAAGTGCTGAAAACTATATGCTCTCCGTCTATTCAACGGTGTTGAGCACGATTTCAATACTTTCTTCTACTATCATCGCCATTATGAATATGCGTTAAATTATGGAAACAAAAGACCTTATACGACTTGTATTAAAAAACTGGGGCTATTTTGCGCTGAGTTTTTTCGTTTGCGGACTCGTTGGTGTACTCTATTATGTGTATGCCACGCCGGTGTTTGATGTTAGAGCCACCGTTAGCCTGCGGCATAACGAATCACTGCTGGGCGGCAGTGGACTGTCTGCGATAGGTGGTGGTGCCGCTTCGTCGTCGATGCTCAGTCTGTTGGGTGTGAACACCAGCTCGGAAAACATTGAAGATGAATCCATTAAGATGGCATCCGAGGGCTTTCTGAAAAATGTGGTCAAGGAATTAAAGTTGCACACCACCTACAAGCAGTTGGGATGGTTTGGGTGGAAGACCGACCTCTACGACTATTCGCCCATCGTGCTGGATGTGGATGAAAACCTGCCCGACACCCTTTCTCTCCGTCTTGATTTTAAACTCCGTCTATCACACGACAAGCAAACAATCATATTGACGCAGAAAAAGAAAACGCTTGGCACTTTCGAGGTTGCCTCGTTTCCGGCAACGATTCAAACGGTTTACGGCACGTTCACTTTGTCGCCATCCAACTATTTCAACCCCGACAAATTGCCGATGACACTGGCTATTTCGGTCGAAAACAGCGATGTGGCAGCGCAAGTATATCAAAAGCGCGTGGAGGTAGATTTTAAAAAGAAGACCTCTGATTTTCTCGTTTTGGAGATGCACTCGGAAAGTCCGTCTTTTGCCAAGAAGATTTTGAATGCTGTTATCGACAATTACAATCAGGAATGGGATGCAGACAAGGTATTGTTTGCCGATAAAACGAACACATTCATCGACCAACGGTTGGCAGTGGTGAGCAAACAACTTGCGGTTGCCGACAGCGAAATTCAGCAGTTCAAGACTAAAAATGACCTGACGGACATCAGAGCTGACGTGGAGTATTATTTCACTGTAAGCGGCGAAATGCAGGCGGGACTGATTGAAGCAAAAACGCAGTTGGAAATGGCAAATTTCCTGTTTAATTTTGTCAAAGACCCTGCCAACAAATATGCTCTCATTCCGTTTAATATGAATGCCACCGAGAAGTCGATTGCCGAAATCATCGCTGAATATAATGCGACAGTGATGCGGCGCAATGACCTTTATAACTCCAATATACAAAACGGTTTAACTCATGGCTTAGAAGAGCAGGTGGAGGCACAGCGCAAAAATATGCTGCAATCCATCAGCAATATGAAAGACGGTTTGGACATCGCCTTTTCTAACCTCCGCAAAAAAGAGGTAGAACTCAATACAAAAATCGGCAAAATACCGGGTATCGAAGAGAATTACATCCACCTGAAACGCGAGCAGGAAGTGCAGCAAACCATCTATCTTTCCCTTTTGGAAATGCGCGAAAAAATGGGCGTGCAGAGCGTTACACTGTTTCCCAAATTAAAGGTCATTGATGCGCCTTATACCAAAATCAAGTGGATTTCGCCAAGTAGAAAAAAACTTGCCATCCTCGTCCTGTTTTTCGGGCTGGGTTTTCCCATTGCCGGATTGTATATTCAACAACTACGGCGGAAAGAAGGGGGATGGATGTAATTTTCAAGTGAGCCATGCGGTATAAAATTTTCATAAGCAGTGTGCAGAAAGAGTTTGCAGCGGAACGCCGGATGTTGGCTGACTACTTGCAGCATGATGCGCGAAGCGTGCAAGTCATGCTTTTTGCCGACCGCCTCGAGATTCGCAATCCGGGACGATTGCCGGCCACACTTTCTGTTGAAACTCTGAAGCAAGACCATTCTTCATATCCGCGAAATCCACTTATCGCCGAAGCCTTCTACCTTGCCCGCTACATAGAACGGATGGGTACCGGCATTCAAGATATGACCACACACTGCTTGGAATACGGATTGTTGGAGCCGGAATTTAAAATGACAGATGGCTTCGTAACCGTTATTCGCAGAAAAAAAGACTTGGCGTTTGAGAAAGTAGATGACAGTACAATAGGTGGTCCAATAGGTGGTGCAATAGGTGGTGCAATAGGTGGTGCAATAGGTGGTGCAATAGGTGAGGATATGTTGACAGAAAGACAGATTGAAATACTAAATATACTTCGGGATAATCCGGGAATAAGTTATCGAGCGATTTCTAAACAACTCAATATTAATGAATCTGCCGTACTGAAGCACATAGAAAATTTGAAAAAAGCAGGTGCTATTGAACGCATTGGCGGGACGCGCGGACATTGGAAAATTATAGAAAAATGATAAAACAATGATAAAAATAATACAAAATAGATATTATGAATGAAAAACTTGTTTCGCCGATAACAAAAAAAAATGATGTTTCATTAGTCAAGAAATGGAATACAAAAGAAATAATTGAAGCATATCAAAAGAATTTCAATTATGATGCTGCTCGTTTTTTCTCTGGAGTTGATGAAATCTATCAGTATAAATGTGATGAAACCGGATACGTCTTTTTTTATCCGATTATTGAGGGGGATTCTGATTTTTATGGCTATTTTCAACAATTCGATTGGTATTACAATCCGTGGAAATGGGAACATCAACAAGTAGTCCCGTTTTTGAAAGCGGGCGCATCTTTACTTGAAATTGGTAGCGGCAGAGGCGATTTTATTTCTAAAATTACTGAGGAATATGACGTTAAAGCCATCGGGTTGGAACTGAATCAGAAAGCCGTAGAAGAGGCGACAAGCAAGAAAATTCCGCTATTGAATGTCTCTTTGAATGAATTTTCGCAGACACATAAAAATGCTTTCGATATTGTATGCTCTTTTGAAGTATTAGAACATATTTCGGATGTACATTCATTTATTAAAGACTCATTAGAGTGTCTTAAATCGGGAGGGTATATGATAATTGCAGTCCCTAATAATCAATCTTTCATCAAAGAAGAACCTATCCCTTTAAATGTGCCTCCACATCACATTGGCTGGTGGGATGAAGATTCTCTAACCGGTCTATCCGCATTGTTTAACATTGAACTTTGCAGTATTCTCTACGAGCCACTTCAATCTTATCACAAAGAATGGTATAAATCCATAATCAAGAGAGAATTAATCAAGAACCGTTATTTACGAAAATTAATTTCGGTGCTGTTTAAATCTAAATTTGAGAAAAAGGCAGGTGTATTATCTGATTGGGCAATCGGGCATACAATTCTTGGTATTTACAGAAAAAATTAATTATGCAGTACAATTTGTT
>BNTT01000129.1 GCA_025996815.1 Bacteroidia bacterium | reverse complement strand
TGGGGAAAATTCATACAAAAGCGGTTTCGCGATACCGGGAAAGAAATCTCAAAAGACGATGCTAAAATGTTAGCAGAATTAGTCGAAAACCATTCGTACTACGTGCAACAATTAGCCCAACAAGCGTGGCTGAGAACTGACCAAATCTGTGACAAGAGCATCATCATGGATGCTTATGAAGGTGTTAAAAATCAACTGAGTTTGCTCTTTGTAGGCTTGATTGAATCGCTCACCAACAAGCAAATTGATTTCCTCAAAGCCATTGTATCGGGTGAAACAGCGTTGAGTTCGCAAGAAATTTTGGAAAAATACAAACTGGGGACATCAGCCAACGTCATTAAAATAAGGGAGGCATTGCTGTCGAAAGAAATCATTGATGTCAATGCACAAGTCATTGATATTCAAGACCCTATATTCAAAATCTGGCTGAAAACCGATTATTTTAAAATAAAATAATCGGTAACGCGCTCTTTTTTTCAAAAAAATTATTTACCTTTGCAGCCGATAATTAGAAAATGAATAAAAACAATTAAAAATTAGTAGTATGAAGACATAAAATGTAATAATTACGCACAAAAAAACATAAAAAATAGCGATTTGCTGTTTATTCTTGAACCCTATTTTCCACAAATAAGTTTCTTAATTAAGGAACACTATCAAGAATAAGTTAGTGAACGCCGTGTGATACGGCGTGGAACGACTTATCAGATAGTGTAGGCGTGGAAACCTTGGGTTCAGAAAGGTTGTTCCGCGCTATTTTTATGTGTATACGGGAATTACATATTATAATAATGCAAAAATATAAATTAATAAATTGAATAAAATGAAACAAATGAAACAAATGCAATGTCTTTTATGTGGAAAAGAAGCGAATCTGAAAACGAGTGCAGTAAAAGGGTATCAAGAGCCGGACTTATACGGTATCTATCATTGCCCACACTGTAATACTTCCTTTTCGATGCCACGGGTGGATACCACGGCGATTTATCACCTTATTTATGAAATTAAGGGATATGACCTTTATTGGAAATATGCAAAAGAGATAAAGTCGCAGAATCGTCCTATTGACTATTTAGCAAATGCAGGACAATCGTATACATGCCTTATTTCTTCTTTAACAGACGTAATAAAACCGCCAAAGGATGCCGATATCATGGAAGTTGGTTGCGGTTTAGGTTATACGACTTATGCTCTCCGCAAAGCGGGCTATGCTAATGCCATAGGCATAGATATTGCGCCGGATGCCATTGAAAACGCGATAAAGGAGTTTGGTGATTTCTATGTATGTGCAGATGTATATACGTGGGAAGATAAAAATGCTAAACTGTACGATGTTATTTTCATGACCGATGTTATAGAGCACATTGAGCATCCGGAAGAGTCAATAAAAAAACTTATCTCGCTATTAAAAGTTGGAGGAACATTAATTATGACAACTCCGAACAAATCGTTTTTTCCGGACAGTGTGATATGGAATACCGACAGTCCTCCTGTCCATTGTTGGTGGTTTAGCGAAGATTCTTTCAGATATTTAGCTCAAAAATTAAATGTGAAAGTTTCATTCTTTGACTTTACAAAATATTTCAAAAAGCATCCTCAAGAGTCAGTAAACATAAAAAATTTGATTTTCCCCTCGGATAACTTTGTTTTTGATAAAGAAAAAAGGGTCATTAAAATTCCAAAAAGTACATATAAAATTACAAAACACAGTATTTTCCCCCAATGGGTGAAAAAATGGAGCTTTTATAAAAGAATGGCACCTTTAATTTATCCGATGTTGTCTAAAAATTTTATAACTTCAAACAAAAGGACACAAACCTTATGCGTTCTACTGAAAAAAGAAGTATAATTTTTTATCAATCCTTAATCAAATTCCGCCCCGTCATTTCTTTCGGCTGCTCCAGCCCCAAAATATGCAAAATGCTGGGGGCTACGTCCGCCAGTTTGCCGTTTTCTACTTTGGCGGCTTTGCTTTCGGACACATAGACGAAAGGCACCGGATTCAGGGAATGTGCCGTGTTGGGCGTGCCGTCGTCGTTGATGGCGTAGTCGGCGTTGCCGTGGTCGGCGATGATGATTGCCTCGTAGCCGTTGGCTTTGGCGGCTTCGATGGTGGCTTTCAGGCAGGCATCGACCGCTACTACGGCTTTTCCAATCGCGCTGTAAATGCCTGTGTGACCTACCATATCGCCGTTGGCGTAGTTCACCACGATGAAGTCGAATTTTTGGGATTGGATGGCTTTTTCCAAATTGTCTTTCACTTCGTGGGCAGACATTTCGGGTTGCAGGTCGTAGGTTGCCACTTTCGGACTTGCCACGAGGATGCGCTCCTCGCCGTCGAAGGGGGCTTCGCGTCCGCCGTTGAAAAAGAACGTCACGTGGGCGTATTTTTCCGTTTCGGCGGTGTGCAATTGTTTTAAACCTTTACTTGAAAGATACTCACCTAACGTGTTGGTTACGTTGTCTTTATCAAATAAAATATGCACGTTTTTGAAACTTGCATCGTAAGGTGTCATCGTGAAATATTGCAGGTTTGGAATAGTGTGCATCCCCTGCTCAGGCATCTCCTGCTGCGACAGCACGACGGTCAATTCTTTGGCGCGGTCGTTGCGGTAGTTGAAGAAAATCACCACATCGCCGTCCTGAATCACTGCGAGGGGTTTTCCGCCCTTCGTGCAGACGATTGGCTTGATAAATTCGTCGGTCAAACCATCGCGATAGGATTTTTCGACAGCGGCAACGGGATTTTCGGTCGCCTCCCCCACCCCACTCACGAGCAGGTCGTAGGCTTCTTTCACGCGCTCCCAACGTTTGTCGCGGTCCATCGCATAGTAGCGACCGACGACCGAGGCGATATGTCCGGTGGACGTTTTCAGATGGGCTTCCAACTCTTTCAGAAAGCCCGCGCCGCTCTTGGGGTCGGTATCGCGACCGTCCATAAAGCAGTGCACAAACGTCTTGTCGATGCCATACGACTTGCTGATGTCGGTCAGTTTCAGCAGATGCTCCAGCGAACTGTGCACGCCGCCGTTGGAAACAAGCCCCATCAGATGTATCTGTTTGCCGTTTTTCTTGGCGTAACTGTACGCGCGCTTGATTTCTTCGTTTTCCAAAATCGTGTTTTCGCGACACGCCTTGTTGATTTTCACAAGGTCTTGATACACAACACGTCCGGCACCGATATTGAGGTGTCCCACTTCCGAATTGCCCATTTGTCCGTCGGGCAAGCCCACGTTTTCACCGGAGGCTTGCAACTGCGAATACGGATAGGTTTTCAACAAACTGTCCCAGTAAGGCGTTGGCGTAGAGGAGATTACGTCACGCTTCGTGTGGTCGCCAAATCCCCAACCGTCGAGGATAACCAATAATGCTTTCTTTTTTGCCATTGTTTTTTATTTTTAATTTTGCGGTGCAAAGTTACACTTTTTTTTGATTATCCGCAATCATACACTAAAAAGCGAATTAAAACCGGAGTTTTCATCACACAAAAAGTGTGACACCTTTTGTGTGATGAAAATAATTTGTATCTTTGCACTCTAATTGGTAATTGATAATTTATAATTGATATGAATAAAGAATTAAATCCTTTTGTAACAGTAGGTTATGCCTCTGAAAAGTATTTTTGCGACCGCGAGCAAGAACTGAATATCTTGGAGCGTTGCATGAAAAATGAGGTCAATGTGACGCTTATTTCTAATCGAAGATTAGGAAAATCTGCCCTGATTTATCGACTTTTTGAACGTTTAGAGCACGAAAATTTTATCTGTATCTATACCGACATCTACGCGAGTCAAAATTTAAAGGACTTCACCGAAGCGTTGGCATTGACGATTTTTAAGCGTTTTCCCGAAAAAAAGGGGTTTGGCAAACGCTTTCTTGACGTTCTAAAAGGTTTTCGTCCGGTTATCACCTACAATGTGCTGAGCAGCGAGCCTGAAATCCATTTTGAATTTACGCGGTCGGAGGAATGTGAGCACACTTTGCGCAGCATTTTCCTGTTTTTAGACAGCCAACAGGTGAAAGTGGTGTTGGCTATTGATGAATTTCAACAGGTTATCAACTATCCCGAAACGAATACGGAGGCATTGCTGCGAACCATTATCCAAACGCTCAAAAACAGTCAATTTATTTTTAGCGGTAGCAAAAAACACCTGATGCTTGAAATGTTTAATACTGCCGACCGCCCGTTCTTTTCGAGTACTCAAATGCTTGGTTTACAGGAGATTCCGGAGATGAAATATAAGCAGTTTATCCACGAAAAGTTTGAAGAACGCAACCGGACAATTGATGAGGAGGCGGTTGATTTTGTTCTTTCGTGGACACTCTCCCACACTTTTTATACGCAGGTGATTTGCAACAATATGTTTGCCCGACCGGAGAAAAACATCACACAGGAGGTTGCAAAGCAGGTTTGCAGCGAACAGTTGAGCCTGCAACAAGTTACTTATATGCAATATCGCAGCCTGCTCGCTCCGGTGCAATGGCGACTCCTGATTGCCATTGCCAAAGAGGGGCAAGTATCTGAAATTCAGGCACAAACCTTCTTGCATAAATATAAAGTCGGCGGTGCATCATCGGCAAAAAAGGCATTGGATGCTCTGCTTGAAAAAGAGATGATTTGCACGATTGAAACGCCCGAAAAGACGTTCTACCGTGTTTACAACGTATTTTTATTGCGTTGGTTGGATGCCACATTTTAACATAAAACTTTGCAATATCTGTCGGCGGCGTTGCTGATTTCATCAACGCTCAAGCCAACAAACAAATTGTTTTTTCGCCATTCGGTATAGTCGAACGGCTGAATTGCAAGTTTTAATTTTTCCATTACTATTTTCGACAAAGGTACGACATTTTTTTCAATCAGCCAAACAGTTAAAAACAAAAAAATATCCGAAAACGTGCGCCCTTAGATGGCTCTTGCTGCTCTGCAAAGGCTCCCTTAATAGCACTAAAAAGCCACACACATCCCCCCACCCCTTATTCCCTTATTTCAATCCCAACAAAAATAAGGGAATAAGGGGGGATTTTGTGGAAAATTATCTATCTGCTACTAAGGGAATTTTTGAAAATAAGGGTTTATATGCGATACAAAAGCCGCCCGAAAAATTGCGCTTTCGGACGGCTCTTGCTGTTTGTATACATAGCGCGGACGTTAGTCCGAACAAGGGTCACTTAACATACGATTTTGAAAATTCTAACAAAAACGTCTTTAATTCCTCAACAGAAAACTTTTCCTCAAAATTTCTTTCTTTTGGCTTCTTCTTTGGACAATCATAAAACTTAATATGAGTTATTTGCTTTCCGTCTTCGGATTCCATATCAAACCGACCATGACTTACCGCATTTCTCAAATGTCTAATTACATCTCGAATCTCGTCGCTACCACTTCCTTTTTCAATAGGTTTTAAATATTTTTCTTGCGGAAAAACAAGTAATCCCAGCATACAATTCAGTAACATTGTTACTTCGTTACCTTGTGGATTGCCGTTAACTATCTCTCGTGTTCTTGTTATAAAATCTTCTTCACAATTATACGCTGCCATATCTTTTTATTTTAAAATTATTTTTTGACTCTCATTAATATGGACGATAATACCACGTCAATCCACTTAATTCTGTACTCGTAATTTCTGCCGAAACAGTGTTGTTTGCTTTGTCACCGGACTGTTTATAATATACTTTGTTCCATCCTTTTTTCAGAGATAGATTATACTTAATACTCTCTGTTATATTGTTGTCATCACCACCTATTTCTGAATACGAACCGGTTATGTTAACATCTCTATCAACATACCAGAACACCATCCCTTCATATTCAGCAAAAGGGTCATCCTCATTATTATAATAAACCTCCTTAACATAGCACAATTCACCTACTTGATTTTCACCTTTATACGCTAGAATCTCGTCGCGACCACACAATTTAGCATCTACATCGCTTACCTTTACTCCTCCGCTTAGACCATCCGTTATGGGGCTGAGATATTTATCCTGTACTATTAACGGTAAATTGAGTATAAACCTACCTTTATCGTAGACTCCGCTCGCTATATCCTCATCCTTACCATTCTCTCTATGGACAACCACTTTTACTTCGTCAATATCCACCTCGTCTGCTGTTAGCCCCGGAGGTAAACTCACAGCAGTTGCCTGAATCACACCGTCAAAGCCGCTACCACCACTGCCTTTGTTGCACCCGGCAAAAAGTAATCCTGCACAAATACAGGCAGTTACATTGAAAAAAATCTTTTTCATTTGAAATTTTGTTTTACGTCCGTTCCTTAAACAGACCTTTAATTTTGAAATTTATTTTTTTATGTTGCCCTCAAAACAATACACACATAAAAAAAGCGCGGACAGAACTCATTTATCCGGTTCTGACGGTGCTCTACTACCTGAATAATCAAATAAATGAATAAAGTCCACATCTTACTGTGAACATTATCCCTTTACTTTCGATTATTCCTTGATATTGTAGAGCAATCTCAGAACCAAAAGTAAAAGCTATAACGCTTTTCCCAACTTAAAATGTGCGTATCACCGCACTTATGTCTTCATAATCTCCTATTATTTAAAGAGTTATCACTCGTATTCGCTCATTCATTCGAGCAAATATCGGCTGATATTGACTCTTTCATTAGTAGAGCAAATATCGGGTGCAAAGTTACAATTTTTTTTGATACCATCACTCATCCAGATAGCCTTCGCGCGCCAAATCGAAGTCGCCTGCCTTGAATTTGCGCAACAGGTTTTTCAAAAAACTGTCGTCATCCCGACACATTCTGATGCCCTCTTCCAGCACGGAGATGGCTTCGTCGCGGCGATTTAGGTGCACAAGTGCCTCTGCCTTAGAGTGATAAAACAGTTCCGAATTGGGCGAAAAGGCTATCGACTTGTCTAAATGCACAATCGCCTTTTCCCACGCTCCCAACTTGGCGCACACCTCCGCCGCCACGAGGGGGATAAACGTGTTTGCCAAAATTTGCTGCGGAGCCGAGTCGCCCTGCTCGGCGGCGAATGTCTCCAACGCCTCCAACGCCTTCGCATAATTTTCGCTTTCGTAGTAGGTTTTCGCCAAATCCAGCAAATTCAGATTGCGGTCGTAGCCCAGCGATTCCGAAAAATGAAATGCCTCCACAGCACGGTCAAATTCGCCCATCGTGTTATATAAATCGCCCAACTGCGACCAAAATTTGGCATCCATCGCGTTCATCTGCGCCAGTTGGTCGGCAGTTGCCAACGCTTTTTCCTTCTCGCCGAGTGCCCAGAGCGACTCGATGTTTATCCAATAAAAATCCATCGTGTCGGGAAACAGCCCAATCCCCTCATTAACCACCTCTATCGACGATTGAAACAAATCCACATCCGCCAGCGCATCGCCCATCGAGAGATAAACGGCATCCAAATGCTCGTCTTTGGCATAAATATCCAGCATTTTGGTAAACGCCATAAACGCCTCCTCCTCCATTCCAAGGTGCAAAAGCGAATACAGAAAATGGCTGTCGGCATAAAAATTGCCCCGAAAAGCGTGCTGTTGGGAAATCACCAGCAAATCGTTCCACAAGCCGCAATTTTCGAGCGAATCCATAGCATCTTCCAGCACGTCGTCGTCGTCGGGAAAGGCGTTCAGAGCCGCCGAAATAGTCAGTTTCATCTTATCCTCTTCGCCGCCATTGCAATAAAAAGCAATCATATTGCACAACTCCTCCGAGTCGAAAAAGCGCGACGGCTGCCGATTAGCCTCCAACGCCCCGTCCCATTCATACACAAAATTGGGATAGGGACGACCGCCACCGCCATCAAACTCGTTGCCAAACTCCTCGAAGTCGCCCTCGTCAAAGTCCTCCAAATCATCAAAATCGTCATCGAAATCCAGCATCGTTCTCCTCCTGTTGTTTTCGGCTACAAAGGTACAACTATTTTTCCGATTTGGATATTCAGAAATAAAGCACTACCTTTGCGCATAAATAACATAAATATATGAAGCGACCGGAAATAGTGCAAGCATTAAAACAAGTTCTGAAGCAAGTTGCTCCGACTGCTACAGCCATTCTCTATGGCAGTGAGGCGCGTGGCGATGCGCGTCCGGATAGCGATATTGATATTCTTATTTTGGTGGACAAAGACAAACTGACGTTGAAAGAACAACAGGCGATAACCTTTCCGCTTTATGATGTTGAAGTGGACAAAGGCGTGTTAATCAATCCATTGGTTTTACTGCGCAAACAATGGGAAACAACACATCGGGTTACGCCATTTTACAAAAATGTTATGCGGGAGGGGCGTATTTTATGAATGATACCGAAAGAAAAGTCGTCATTGCACTGCGCTTGGAAAATGCACAGCAAACCTTGCAGGAAGCTAAGCTGTTGATGGATAATGCCTATTGGAATGCGGCAATCAATCGAATGTATTACGCTTGTTATTATGCAGTTTCTGCGTTGCTTATCAAAAATGGCATTCAGGCTCAAACACATACCGGAGTGCGTCAGATGTTAGGATTGCATTTTGTAAAAACAAATTTGCTATCATCTAAAAACAACGCTTTTTACTCAGATTTATTTGCCAAAAGGCATAGTGGAGATTACGATGTGTATATTTATTTTGACAAAGATGTAACAGTAGGATTGTATCCACAATCAATTGAATTTATTACGGCGATTGAAAAATTAATCAAAAATCCATAAGTAAGTACCCTGTTCAGCAGAATTTGCAACTTTATAAAATAATTCCTACCTTTGAGGCGGCTAATAAAAAGACATATAAATTATGGGAAAGACATTATTTGAGAAGATTTGGGACAAACACGTGGTTACTACGGTGGAAGATGGTCCCACACAGTTGTACATCGACCGGCTGTATTGCCACGAGGTGACCACGCCGCAGGCGTTTGATGGCTTGCGGAAGCGCGGTTTAAGGGTGTTTCGTCCGCAGCAGGTGACCTGTATGCC
>BNTT01000128.1 GCA_025996815.1 Bacteroidia bacterium | reverse complement strand
ATGTTTATTTTACAGAATATCAGTTTTATACACTCCGATAGAGAGGTGCTGTTCGACAATATTAGCCTCTCTGTCAATTCAAAAGAGAAAATTGCCATTATCGGCAATAATGGCGTTGGCAAATCAACTTTGCTGAAAATTATTGCGGGGCAATTGTTGCCTGCCGAAGGCGCGATTACCGTTTCCTCAAATCCTTATTATGTGCCGCAAATTGTTGGACAATTCGACGGTTTGACTATTGCGCAGGTGCTTGGAATTGAGGAAAAACTGAATGCTTTGTCCGAAATCCTGTCGGAGGATGTTACTGACGAAAATTTGTTGGTTTTGGACGATGACTGGACAATTGAAGAACGCTGCGTCGAGGCTTTATCTTATTGGTATTTAGACGGTTTTGATTTAAATACAAAAATGGAGACTTTGAGCGGCGGGCAAAAAACAAAAGTTTTTCTCGCGGGAATAAAAATTCATCATCCCGAAATTGTGCTATTAGACGAGCCAACCAATCATTTGGATTCGACAGCACGGATGCGCCTTGAACAATTCATCACCGAAACTTCCTGCGCTGTTGTCGTGGTGAGCCACGACCGCAGTGTGCTTAACCGACTTGACACAATGTGCGAGTTGAACAGGCACGGAATCAAAATTTACGGAGGCAATTACGAATTTTACAGAGAACAAAAACAGCTGGAAAGCAACGCCCTGAACGAAGATGTGCAAAGCAAAGAAAAAGCCTTGCGGAAAGCCCAAGAAACAGCGCGTGAGGCAGCAGAAAGGAAGCGGAAAACAGAAGAGCGGGGGAAAAAACAGCAGAAAAAAGAGGGAACGGGAAAGGCGATGATGGATAAACTGAAAAATGACGCCGAGAACAGTGCTTCCCGAATAAAAAATGTTCACGCCGATAAAATCTATTCTATTAGGCAAGAATTAAGCGATTTGCGTAAAGAAATTTCAGAATGTGATAAAATGAAATTTGAATTTGACAATTCGTCCTTGCACAAGCATAAAATATTGGTTACGGCAACGGATATGAATTTTGGTTACAATGAAAATTTACTTTGGAAAAAACCGCTTGATTTTCAGATTGTTAGCGGAGAAAGAATTGTTATAAAAGGTGAAAATGGGACGGGAAAAACGACTCTACTCAAACTGATTTTGGGCGACATAGAGCCAACTGTCGGCACCATTCAGAGGGCAAAAATCAAAACCGTTTACATCGACCAAAACTATTCGCTGCTCAACCCCACCTTGTCGGTATATCAACAGGCTAATTCATTCAATGACGGCACTTTAATGGAACATGAAATAAAAATTCGCCTCAACCGTTTCCTATTCACGAAAGATTTTTGGGACAAACCGTGCGCCGTGTTGAGCGGTGGCGAAAAAATGCGCTTACTGCTCTGTTGCCTCACCATCACTACTCAGTCGCCCGACATGATTGTTTTGGATGAGCCGACAAATAATCTTGATATTCAGAATATTGAGATTTTAACTGCTGCCATTAACGCCTACGAGGGCACGCTTATCATTGTTTCACATGACCGGTGCTTTTTAGAATCGGTCATTTCACGCCATATAAACACTATACTTTCTTCACAATCCGATATTTTGTGCCTTTAATGTTTTCGGTAAGACAATCCATTAGGTCGCAATCGTAGTGCATAGTATCTTCGCCATTTTGCATAGAGGCTAATGCTTCTAAGCCTTCAAAAGTCGTAATGCAGGCATGTTGTTTAGTACGTTCATTTCTCCTCGATGCAGCGATTTCAGTAATGTCGCTTTTTGGCATTGGCATCCAACCTTTCACCAAATGGTATGCATTCCATCTCTGATGTTCAAGACGCGCAAGATTGTTTCGGATTGTGTTTGCAATATTTCCGGCAGAATCACGTTCGATAGAAAAACGATTATTCAATGCCCTTAATTTTCGTGCTTTTTCAATATCGTAGGTGTTTTCAAATTCTTTTAATGTGTTTTCATCTTGTTCTGTTTCGTCATAAATCATATCGAACCCCATCATGTTAAGTTTTATACGGATTGAAAGGGCTGCATAAATGTTTGCTTCTCGTTTTTGATTTGTCAGTGCTTCCCATTTATTTGCATTGCTGCCTGAATAGTTTCCTGCGATACATTTCGCGAGTTTGTCCATATCCATATTGATAATGTAGTCAAGCGTAAGAATTTCATCTTCAAAGCCGAAAGTTGCTATTTCAATGATGTCATCATTGTTGAGTACGTCTTCGACAGTAATGGGAGAATGTATCTTTGAACGAACAAATATATTTGTTTTCTCTTTTGCTATATTCTGCTCATAGCAACGCTGGCGAAGCTCCATAGCGGTTTCCGCATTTAATTGAACATTCCCCAGTGAAACAATCACCATTGATGCTTCCGCTTTTTTAATCCGGTTTATGACTGTATCATACATTTCTTTTGAAAGAACATTACAATTTATAAACTCAATATGATATTTTTCCTGCGGCATTGGAAAATACTCGTCACTGATATGGTCATTATTATTTGAAAAAAGTCCTCGTGAATGGTTCATAAAGGAACTTTGTCTGTCATGTATATCAGAGTCAATCACCAAAGCCCGATAATCCATTCCTAAAATTTGATTTGCGGCAATGCTCTGTTTGAGAAGTTCACGGCTTGCTTTTCCAAAACCTATGAAAACGTGAAGAAAATCAAACTTTTCAATTAATTGAGCCGTTCCGGTGTTGATATGTTCGGGGGGAATAAATTTGGTAATAGGATTGTCGAATAAAAAGGAACGCGCCGTTATTTCATAAGGATTAAAAAATTGAATCTTTCCTCCGGCGGTTTCGCTAAATTTGAAATGCTCCGCCCGCTCAATATTTGTGTACATAATGCGAGCGGTGAAAGATAACTTTGCACGGGTGTTTTCGTCAAGCGTTTTGAGATGCTCTGTTATCGTTCGGGCTATTTCAAGATTTTCAACATCGGCATCGGAAATTGCAATAAGGGCTGTTTCTCTTTTATCAAAGAGACCTGTTTTTTTCAAAATTTCCACGCTGATTTTCCCGCTGATGACAGGGAAGCCCTGTGCACGATATTCTTTTTTTGCTTCCTCATTGTTCTCATTGAGTATAATGATGGCGTTTTTTTTCTGTTCCTGCGTAAGATTTTCGAGAAGAATTTTTTGATGAACACCATTTCCGGCAATGACACATAACTTCTTTGGAGAATGCACCAGAAAAAATAAAGATACTGAGTTTCCAAAATTTTCAAATACTTTAGATAATACCTGCAAAATAATCGCCCCTGAAAAAATTGTGGCAGCGGTATAGCAAAGCGTAATGGCAATGCTGTAGAAGACGTTCGCTATTGCCAACGGTGACCAGAGTGCCCGTTCCCAAAAGAGGATAAACATTCTCAAGGTGCTACTGAGTATCGTGCCAAAGTTAAAGATACTGCCCGGATTCTCGTTGTTGCCGTAAAAGTAGTCAAGCCCTGCCCAATTAAGCATTAGTCCCGCGATAAAAACCGCGACACCAAATACTATTTTGGAAAATTCCTTGGAAATGCCCTTTGTCGGCTTTTTGAAAACATAAAAACCTCCGCCAAATAGTATCAGGGCGATAGCGATTAGACTAATCATTGTTTCTGTGTTCATTGTTTTTCTCCTATTAATTTATATATCTCTGTTATTCTTTGCTGTCTCTGCACTGTATCAGGGTGGTCTTTGCCAAGAACTTTTTCACGAATGGCAAGGGCTTCCAGAGTTTTTCATCTTCACTGTTGTACAGCGACCTACATGCCTATTGCCTGTTTTAATTCGGCAAGCTGCTCTTTCAATTCAGGGTCGTCAATGATTTTCAAGGCAGCTTCCCAATCGTCTATGACCCTTATATCCTCATTCTGGAGATAAGCAAGACCACGGCCATTATAACTCATATAGCCTGCCTGACCTTTTGGGTCAAGCCCTATGGCTTTTGTAAAATTCGTTATTGCTTTGTCCCAGTCTTCTTTTCCCGCATACCCGACACCCATGTAGGCATAAGCGAAAGCACTGGCCGCATCGCTCACATTGAGTTTAAGTGCTTCGGCGGATTCGGCAATCAGGGCATCCCAATTCGCCTTATTAATATAATCCTGAGCATGCGTTGTAAAGACGAGATATTTGACACTGGGATCGTTTGCATCAGTCCCTAATGACTGAGCGATGCCTTCCATGAGCTTTCCCGAATGTGCATAGCGATCCGCAAGACTCGGATCAAGCTGCATAGCCCTGCTGATATCAGCGTTCGCGCTTTGGATATCGCCTTTTAGGGAAAAAGCTAGAGCCCGCTGATTTAGAACCTCAGCATTGTCCGGATCAAGTTCTACCGCCTTATTATGATCGGCGAAGGCCTTTTCCCAATCGCAATTCTGATACGCACTGGCTCGAGTACTGTAGAATAGAGCAAAATCAGGCTCAAGCTGAATCGCTTTATTGCAGTCTGTGATTGCCTTTTCATATTCGCTTTTCACGATGTAACCTCTTGCCCGCATATCATAGACAAGCGGATTACCGGGATCAACACGAACCGCTTCGTTAAAGTCCGCAAATGCCAAGTCGATGTTTCCGGCCATTAAATACGCATACGCCCTTTGTACAAGCGCCTCTACTTGTTCTTCAATATTCTCCATTTTAAGTAGTATTTAAAAATTATTATTACAATTATTGGGGACTTCTAAAAACACCAAATTTACATTTTGATTTTACAACAGAGCCGAAGTCCATTTAAACTCTGTTCAAAATCGGGGACAAAGTTAGGCAAAAATTCTATTCAACCCAAACTTTTTTGCTGTTGTTTCCCCCATCTATCATTTTACGCCACAAAGATACATATATTTATCTAATTGACAATGGTTTAATTTTTTGAAGTCCCGTATTACATCTATTATTATTGCCTCTCACTACTGCGAAGCCGAATTGCTTCGGTTGAGTCTGCAATTGATTTTTCCATATCCCATATCTTCATATAAGCGTTGCTGCGGTACATAAAATATGCGGGATTTTTCGGATCAATCTCTATGGCCGCACTAAAATCGGCTATAGCTCCTTCGTGATCCCCTTTTTCTTCCAAGTCATCGCCTCTGCTGATGTAAACTCCGGCAAAGAAGTCCCTGACCCTCTTGGTCTGGGAATGATTCTCTCCCAAGACTTCCCTGTACATGTTATAAGCTTTTCGTGTAACATCAATTGCGTTTTGCCAGTCTTCTATCTCTCTATAACCGTCGCTAAGCAAAAGCAAAGTCCCAGCCGTATGTTCATTCCGTTCTCCCAGTACTTTGGAGAAAATATTGATTGCCTTCATGGCATAATCCTTGCATTTGTCAAAAAATTCATCCTTTTCCGCCTGAGGTTTTTTGTCGAGTCCCTTAAAGTACGCAGTTCCAAGTGCGAAATAACCCAATGCGGCGGGAAGGGAATTTTCGCCATAAACGCTTCTCTTTATTGACAGGGATTGTTCGGCGTAGGCTGCGGCTTTTTCATAATCTGCGTCATCTGGAATTGCATATACGAGGGACAGGGTTAAATAAATGATAGCCATCTTGGGATGATTTTTCCCGAGCGATATTTCCGCAGCTTTTAGTGCTTTTTGGGCATATTCAAGAGCTGTATTGGGGTCATTTATGGAATCCATTGCCAGTTGGTTATACGAGATAGCGGCGATATGACTCTCTGTGCCCGCAATCTCAATGGCCCTGAGCAGATATTCGGATGCCTTGTTCCTTTCTGTTTCTTCCTGCCAAGCAACGGCGGAATAGGCACTACCTGCGGAGAAATAAGCCCATGCTGTTACGATGTGCTTCTCGCCGAGAGTATTCCTGTATATGTCCATAGCCTTGAGGCAATAGTCAATCCGTTCTTCAGCATTCAATGTTCCGGTTCTGCCCAAAACGGCGTAGGCATTTGCCGTTTCAATGTGATTTTTACCGTAGGCCTCTTCCGTTTTTTCGACAGCTTTCTTGGCGAAGGCAAAGGCAAGGGATGCTTCCGAAACAGAATCGGCAAGCTCACTCAATTTGCGGAAGAGTTCGCCCATTTTTGCCTTGCTCTTGGCCAGAATATCAGGCGCAAGGTACTTCTCTATGGAATACTTGGCTTTGTCCCTATCAAGGAGGGTATGCCAGTATTTGAGCAGTTCGTAACTATCCTTGTTGTGCAGATATTCAAGAACATTAAAATCAAGTAAAAACCGATAGAGCGTGTCCCATTCACCCAATTCAAATAGATGGTGAGGGACTTCGTCATTCTTTCTGTTTACGAAGTCCGACTGGTCTTCCATAAAGAATTTCAATAGTTTTCGGCGGTATTCGCGTTTTGACTCATCGGTGTTCAAATATCGGCTTTCAACCGCTTCCCTAAAGTACCTGTTGGAGAATGTCAAAAGACCGCTATGGGTCAGTAGATGGCTTTCTATTCCGTTGAAGAGCTGGGAACGGTATAGGGGTGCCGATTCGGTAAGGGCGGAAACTTCGTTTTCGGACAGTCCGTTTCGGGAAACCCAGAGAAAGGAGAAGACGTTTTTTACAAAGTGTTCATTGACATCCTTAAAGTTATCCTCAAGTCTCTCAAGTACCAGCTCAAACAGAGCCGGGATGCTCTCCGCATTCAGGTACCAGTCTATCTTCTCATCCAGTTTTTCATGTACACCAAACATACGCAGTTCGTCCAGCAGGGTGCAAAGAGCAAGGGGGTTAGCGTTTTCCGGGTCTTCTGCGATACGTTCAATCTGCGAGTCATTTAGATTCTTTCCATATAACTTGAGGTACAGGGGAATCAATGTTTTTATGCGCTCCCTACTCAGAGGTTTCATTTCGACAACCGGATATTCCATACGGGTGAAATAATCCATTGTTTTATCGCCGTTCTGCGTTGAAAAGATGAACTTGACGTTCGAAGGAAAGCCCGGTAGCCAGTTGAGCAATTTGGCACCGGCTGAATCGGATAGTTTATCAAGTCCTTCAAGAATAATGATAAGTCGTCCCCTACCCCGTATTCCTGCGAGCAGGCTTTGCAGCTTTGCTGTCTGCTTGTCTTCGCCCGCCTGCAGCTGTTCAAGTTCATCCGGCTGGTCATCAATCGAATAGAGGTCTTTCAATTCATTGATGAGCCGTGCGATAATTTTACGGTAATCCCCCTGTGACATAGACTGCCCAACAAAATGGTAGATTATTTTTTCATCGTCCCGATGTATCCGACTTTTAATCCAATTTGCAAGCAAGGCACTTTTTCCAATGCCACTTTCCCCTTTAACAACAAGACAAGACGTTTCGCCTGAGGCAAATTCGTCAATCTGCTTTATGAGTTCGTCATCTTTGACATAGACTGTGACGAGTTCGTCGTCTCGGACATAGGTTTTGGTTTTGCTCTTTAGAAAAATCTTCTGTTCGAGCCGTTCTTTGTTTAGTGCTGAAAACGACACCTTGGGAAACAGCGTGTCTACCAATTCCTTGAAGTCTCGCTCTATCAAATCGCCAAGGTGCTTTATGGAATGGTATTCTGCTATAGGGTAGGTTTCCCGTTCCCGCAGAGTTGATTTCAGACGCTCAAGTTTCTCCGATGCCTGACTTCCCGGCTCCTCTCTAAAATCCGCATTATCAGGAACCTCCATTACCGGTGAGCGAAAATAAAAATAGGCGTTTATTTTTGAATCTGACTTCAGCACCCCCTGTTGGATTTCCATTTCAGTGATACTGGCGCCTTCATCAAGTTCGGCACCTACCCATGGGTATTCCTCAAAGACATCCGTATTTTCCGCTATCAGGCGGCGTTCAGCATCGGTAGGCACCCAGCCGTACCGTTCCCCTAAGAGACCGATAAAAAAGGGATTAGTTTTTTCAATTTCCTTGAGGCAAATATCGACTACTTTACCCTGCTTAGACTCCTCTTCGCTAATGCCCCAACGGAGGTCAAGTTCAAAAAAGGTAACATCCCGCTCATCGCAGTAGCGGCGAATAGAGGGGAACACCTTCGTGACAAGATAATCCCGCTCGGCTTGCATATCTCGGAATGTTGATGAAATGAACACCCTGATTTGCCGTTCTTCTATCTGATTTGTTTCTCTTGTGTTACTCATTACATTAAAATTTCAAACTTTTTTAATCATTTCATCCAACGCTTTCGCCAGCCCGGAGGCTTCTTTGCCGCCGGCGGTGGCAAAATGGGGTTGCCCTCCACCACCTCCCTGTATGTGTTTGGCGGCATCGCGGACTATTTGGGAGGCATCCCAGCCGTCTTTCACGAGGTCGTCGCTCAGCATCACGGTCAGTAATGGCTTGCTGTCGAAGGTGGTGGCTGCCACGAAACAGGCTTTTTCTAAAAATTCGCTGCGGATTTGGAGGGCTAAATCTTTGACCATCTCGGCGGAGAATGGTCCGCGGAGCACAAACAGATTTATGCCGTTGACCTGCTGCTTGGATTCGATGAGTTGCTTTTTGACTTGCACCAATTTTTCTTTCACGAAGCCCTCGACCTGCTTTTTCAGGTCGGCGTTTTCGTCCACAAACTTGCGGATGGTCTGCACCAGGTCGGGCGCGTTGTTGAATGCTGCCCGCAAACTGCGCAAAATATCCTGCTGCATGTCGAAATATTTCTCCACATTTTCGGCGGTGATGGCTTCGATGCGGCGGATGCCTGCCGCCACGGACGACTCCGCCAAGATGCGGAACGAGCCGATGCGACCGGTGGACGCAATGTGCGTGCCCCCGCAGAGTTCGACGGACGAGCCAAAACGCACCACACGCACGTAGTCGCCGTATTTTTCGCCAAACAATGCCATCGCACCCAACGACGTTGCCTCGGCGATTGGCACGTGGCGGCGTTCATCTAACGGAAAATCTTCGCGGATTTTTGCCGTTACAATTTGCTCCACCCTGCGGATTTCTTCGTCGGTCACTTTCTGAAAATGCGAAAAGTCGAAACGCAGCGATTCGGGGGTCACGG
>BNTT01000127.1 GCA_025996815.1 Bacteroidia bacterium | reverse complement strand
ATATTAAACTGATACAGAAGAAGATAAATAGCCGTCCAAGAGAAAAACTCGGCTTTAAGTCTCCAACTGAAGTTTTTTATCTATCTTTGTAGAACTTTTTGTCGCACTTAGAAGTTGAATCCACCATTATATTTTTTTTATTCATGCGCTTGCATATTTCGTGATTTTTATCTACCTTTGTCGGCTGTTAAATTAATAATTAAATCAAATGCGATACAATCCAAATAAGCAATTTAATCCGGTAGTTCAAGCACAGAAACTGGAAAAATTGAAAGTGGATATTAAAGCATTGTCTAAATCCAATGATAATCACATTGCATATTTAGCCGACTTTACTCGTCATGATATTAAGAATGCCATTCTGAGCATGGATAGTATTTTAACTGTAACAACTCCTGAAGAATTTACTCAGGAAAAAATAGCATCGTTATCTACATATTTAGAAGTAATAAGTAATACAATAGAAAATTTTGCAAAGTTAGTGCCTTATTCTTCTGATGGTAAATTTAAACTTGAAACGTTGTTTGTTGCAATAGAGGTGTTGACAAGGTCTGATATGCAAAATCCCTGATTGCGATGTAGATAAGATATTTTTATATGGATTTAGCACAACCGGAGGCTCCGGTATTGGATTATATCATGCTAAATATTTGTGTGAAGAGCTAAACGGCAATATTTCTGTAGTTTCTGCTCAAGAGAAAGGATTTATAAAAACATTTTGTATCATATTACCTATAAAAAAAGATGGAAAAGCGAGTGTTAATAATTGATGATGAAAAAGAACAAGCCAACGGATTGGCTAAATCTTTAGCGGCTTTATTGCCGGAGTATGTGTTTGAAGCCTATAGCGATGAACAAGAAATTGAAACAGCCATTGAAGAGCGTTTCTACACGCTTGCCATCGTGGATATACGAATGGATAAGTACCAATTCGATGGGATTGATTTAGTAAAAAAAATAATTGCAGTCAATCCTTTTTCAAAAGTTCTTATCATTTCCGCATTCAAGGATGAGTATTTTGGCAAACTCAAAGAAATTCTTTTATCCGGTAAAGTTGTTGACATATTGGATAAAGAACCTATTTCTAAATGGGCACCTCAATTAAAAAATGTTATAGAACATTACTTTGATGGTTTAGACAAAGACTCATCAGAGATTAATAACGCATTGTTGCAATTTTATGCCGATGCTAAAAATGAAACCGACAAGTATAGAAAAGGCATTCTTTTTGAACATTTTATTTCTCTCCTGTTCCAATCAATAGGATACAAAGACATAAGTAAAAGGACGAAAGACTTATCTCTAAACGAAGTCGATTTGATTATTAGAAATGAAATAAAAGATGATTTTCTAAATAAATTCAATAAATACATCTTGGTAGAATGCAAAAACAAACCAAACGACAAGGTTTCTAAGAATGATTTTATAGCTTTTAATACAAAACTTAAGCACACTAATGGAATGGCAGACTTAGGTATCATTGCTACGACAGGATATATCGCACGAACTACATATATTGAAGCGACGAGAGAAACACATGGAGAGCAAAAAATCCTGTTTCTATCTAATCCTGAAATTGAACGATTAATAAAAGCAAATGATAAATTAAATGAGTTTAAGAGAATAATTGATGAGCAAGTGAAAAATACGTAGCGAAGTGCGGTTTGTCCGCGCTCTTTCTTCATCAATTCACAACAAACCCCACCTCATGGTCTTCCAAATACCGCACGATATTTTTATCCACCAGATATTTGCCTTGCGCGGATGCCAGCGATAGCGAGAGGTTGCTTTCTGTGTCTTCAATTTTGAAGTGTAGCGAGCTGCTGCCGGGGTTTTCTTTTAGCAGGGCGGTTAGTTCTGCCATCAGTTCGTCGTCCAATTTCGATAGTGGGATGGTGATTGTCAGGTTGTTTACTTTGTTTTTCATACCGCTTAGCGGCTCTATGGAGCGGATTTGGAAATTTATGCGGGAGGGGTCCCATTGGGCAGGTTGGAATGTGCCTTTCACTAATAGCGAGGTGCCTTTCACGCCGTAGTTGCGGTAGTTGAAATAGTCTTTGCCGAAGAGGGCTATTTCGCCGCTGCCGGAGAAGTCTTCCAATTTCAGGATGCCATACGGGTTGCCCGTTTTGGTGGTGCCTTCGCGGAAGCCGGTTACGATGCCGCCCATACTGATTTCCTGATTGACTGCCGCACTTTCTCTTGCCTCTGCGAAATTTGCCATTTTCACCGTGCAGAGGTAGTTGAGCGCGATGTAATAGTCGTCCAGCGGGTGCGACGAGAGGTAGATGCCTACAAATTCTTTTTCCTTGTTCAACCGTTCCAGCATACTCCACGGCTCACATTTGGGGATGGACGGTTTGGCGATTGCCACCGCTTCCACGCCGCCAAAGAGGGAGTTGGCGGAGGAGTTTTTGTCGGTTTGGAACTTGGTGCCGTAACTGACGAGCGTGTCGGAGAAGATTTCGCCCTTGGCGTTTTCGGCAAAAATTTGTTCGCGGGTGAAGTCGGGGAAGTTGTCGAAAGCCCCGGCGAGGCACAATGCTTCGATGATTCGCTTGTTGCACGACTGTTGGTTGATGCGTTCCACGAAGTCGAAGATGCTCGTGAACGGTCCGTTGGCATCGCGCTCCCGCACGATGGCTTCCACAGCCGTGCGACCCACGCCCTTGATGCCGCCCAAGCCGAAGCGGATGTTGCCTTTTTTGTTGACCACGAAGTTCAAATCCGATTCGTTGACATCCGGACCCAACACTTTTGTGCCCATCGCGCGGCATTCGTCCATGAATTTGGTAACTTCCGAGATGTTGTCGAGGTTGCGCGTGAGGTTGGCTGCCAAAAAATCGGCGGGGTAATGTGCTTTCAGATAGGCTGTTTGGTAGGCAATCCACGAATAGCAGGTGGCGTGCGATTTGTTGAACGCATATTTGGCAAATTCCGCCCAGTCGCTCCAGATTTTTTCCAATTTATCGGCGGAGAAGCCTTTGGCAGTGGCTCCTGCCATGAATTTTTCTTTTAGATGCTCCATCTTGTCGATGAGTTTTTTCCCCATCGCCTTGCGCAACTCATCGGATTGCCCGCGTGTGAAGTCCGCCAAGTCGCGGCTCAGAAGCATGACCTGCTCCTGATAGACGGTGATGCCGTAGGTGTCTTTGAGACGACCTTCCATCTCGGGAAAATCGTAGGTGATGGGCTTGCGACCATGTCGGCGGTCGATGAAATCGGGGATGTAGCCCATTGGACCCGGGCGGTAGAGGGCATTCATCGCGATGAGGTCTTCAAACTTGGTTGGCTGCAGTTCGCGCAGGTATTTCTGCATCCCCGGCGACTCAAATTGGAATGTCCCGATGGTTTTCCCCTGACTATAAAGCTCATACGTCTTTTTGTCGTCAATCGGGATGGTGTCTATATCGAGGTCGATGCCTTTGGATTTTTTGATGTTCGAGAGGGCTTCCTTGATGATGGAGAGGGTTTTTAGACCCAGAAAGTCCATTTTAATCAGCCCCACCGATTCTACAACGTTGCCTTCGTATTGCGTAACCAGCAAATCTTCGTCCGTCCCCTTTTCTTTGGCGGTCGCCAATGGCACGTAATTTGTCAGGTCGTCCGCCCCGATAATCACCCCGCAGGCGTGTACACCCGTCTGACGCACCGTTCCCTCCAACTGCTCCGCGTATTTCAGCACATCGGAAATCGTGCGATTGGTGGAATGCCGCGCCTCTTGAAGTTCCGGAACGTGGGCGATACTGTTTTTGATGTTTACCTTCAACTCCTTGCCGTTCTTGTCTTTAGCGTTGATATGCTCGGGAATCAGTTTCACCAACCGGTCGGCATCGGGGATGGACACGCCCTGCACGCGCGCCACGTCTTTGATTGCCGATTTCGTCGCCATCGTGCCGTAAGTTACGATATTTGCCACGTTTTTCTTGCCGTATTTCTCTGTCACCCAGCGGAGTACATTCTTTCGCCCGTCGTCGTCGAAGTCAATATCAATATCGGGCAGCGAAATGCGGTCGGGGTTGAGGAACCGCTCAAACAGCAAATCATATTTCAGCGGGTCTATATCCGTGATTTTCAAGCAATAAGCCACCACCGAACCGGCAGCCGAGCCACGCCCCGGTCCCACCGACACACCCATATCGCGCGCCGCCTGTATAAAATCTTGCACGATAAGGAAATAGCCCGGAAAGCCCATCGTCTTCATCGTATCCAGTTCAAATTCGATGCGCTCGAGAATATCCGCCGGAATGGGGTCGCCATAGCGCGCGGGGGCTTTCTGCAATGTCAAGTCGCGCAAATAGTCGGCTTCCAACTTGATGCGCACCACCTTGTCGTAGCCGCCGAGCGTGTCGAAGCGTTTGGCATCCTCCTTGTTAAATTCCGCGCGGAGGTCGTCCTCCGTGAATTTGGCACGGTATTGCTCCTCAGTGGCAAACTCTTCGGGGATGGCGAAGGCGGGCATCAGCGGTGCTGAGTCGATGCTGTAAGTCTCCACCTTGTCGGCAATTTCCAGCGTGTTGAGCAATGTTTCGGGCAGGTCGGAGAAAATCGCCGCCATCTCTTCGGCGGTCTTAAACCACTCCTGCTTGGTGTAGTGCATCCGGTTGAGGTCGTCCAAGTTTTTGCCGGTGCCGAGGCAAATCAGGCGGTCGTGCGCCTCTGCGTGGTCTTCTTCCACGAAATGCACATCGTTGGTGCAAATAATTTTGGTGTTTGTCTTCGCGGCGAGTTCCAATATGGCTTTATTAACGAGCATCTGCTTTTGATATACCTCCTGGTCGCCACCGGGCGCATCCGTCTTGTGGCGTTGAATTTCCAAATAGAAATCGTCGCCAAACACACTCTTAAACCACAAAATAGCCTCTTCCGCCCCCTGCATATCGCCCGCCTGTATCTTGCGCGGAATTTCGCCACCCAAGCAGGCAGACGAAACAATCAGTCCCTCGCTAAACTCTTTCAGACAGTCTTTATCAATGCGCGGATGGTAATAATTGCCGTCAATCCACGACGTAGAAACAAGTTTGCAGAGGTTCTTATATCCCTGCTTGTTTTTTGCCAACAGGATTAAATGCCACCCGCGACTATAATCCCGCTTGTTATCCACCGTTTTTTCAAACCGCGTGCTATAGGCGCAATAGGCTTCCACGCCCAAAATTGGCTTGATTTTCTCATCGGCAGCCTTGTCCTTATTCTTCTTGTTTACATAGTCGTAAAACTCTTTGGCACCATACATATTGCCATGGTCGGTGAGAGCCAGCGCGCGCATACCGCACTGCAAAGCCTTATCCACAAGTCCGGGAATGGTGCTCATCCCGTCCAACTGCGAATAGTGGGAGTGGACGTGCAGGTGCACGAAATTCGATGTTGCATTCATAGGTGCAAAGTTAGTAATTTTTTTTCTATCAATCCAAGTTCTTAAATATCCTGTATTTGTTTTTGCCGATGAAAACGATGACGGCGGCTTTCAAATCGGGGCGATTGCCCAAGCGGTGCGAACTGAGGTATTGTTTTATCTGTTCCTCGCCCTCTTTTTGCAGTTTGGCGATTTCGCCGGATTTGGCACCTGCTTTGCAGTATTTGAGTTCAAACACCCATTCATATTTTATTTGCGGCAATGTGGGGCTGCGTTGCAGATAGATGTCCGCCCTGCCCGGCACGGCTTCGTATTCGCTCATCGGGACGTAGATACGGCTCATAAACAGATATGCCAACAACAGGATTTGGATGTATTTTTCATCGAAGCGTTGCAGGTCGTAATCCGATAATTTGCTGAATGCGTGCTCCGAAACGTAGGCTATAAATCGTTCCAAATCGCCTTCCATCGCCAGCGCGGTGATGGCTTCATCGAGATAGCGCGTTTCAATGGTCATGGCGGGCGATTGCTCGCGCACAAATTTCATCACATACTCCCAATACAAAGTTCGGATGGAATAATTGGGAATGCCTAACAGCGTCTTGCCCATCACCGCCTCTTTGATGGTGAGCAAACCCATGTAAAATAATAGAGAAATGAAATAATCGGTATCATTAAGCGTATCTACCGAAAACTTTTTCAGCACCTCCGCCACAACACCTTCGTCTTTTATAATTTGAATCAGGGTGGCACGGTTGCTATCGTTCTGAGTGAGTTTTTGCAGCCGTCCGTAATCTGTTTTCAGGTTCTCATCGATGATGCTCATGGGCGGTTTATTATTTCTTATTATTTGATTAAAAAAATAAAGTACCATTGCCGGATTATATACCCTGTTTGCACCCTCTATATCAAACAGATAACCATTATAGTAGGCTTCCATGTCCACCGTGATATACGCAGGGTCAACACCGGTTTCGTGCATCAGCCATTCAACCTCATCTTGCGTAAAGCCCATCATCTCATTGTATGTTGGTTCAAGCGTGAGGTTGGTGGATATATTATACCCGCTGGTAAGGTCGTCGAGCATCACCGGCGAGATGCCCGTAATAAAAGTGCGGCTGGAAACAAATTTTGTAGAGTTTTTTATCCTTTCATAGAAATCGCGTACCAACCCGTTGGCAGACACCATCGTCTTATAAAAATCTTTCCCCAGACGGTTGCCCATCGCAATGAGGTCGTTGGCAAAATGGTCGTATTCGTCAATGATGAAATAGATTTTCACATTGTCCTGCTCGGCAGCGGAAAAGGCTGTATCCAAAGCCATAATGCCCATTTTTTTATCAATGAGCTCTTGGGTATAGACATCAGCCTGCGAAAAAATAGGTGCATACATATTGAAAAAACTGCGCACTGCCATTTGCACTTTCTCGTTGAAAGAAACCCGAAATCCTTCCTCACTCGATGTGTCCAGCCCCGAAAAATCGAACCGCAACACTGCATACGAGTTCTTTTCGGGTGTAGGATGCTTGCCAATATAGAGGTCGCCAAACAATTGCTCAAAATTCTCCGCCTCATTCATATCGTAATAGCACGACAAAGTCATAAAAAACAGGCTTTTGCCGAACTTGCGCGGACGGATGAAAAACAGATTTTTGTTGGTTTCGTTCTCCAACATCTCAATATACATGGTCTTATCCACGTAGGCATAGTTTTCAGTCCGTATGCTCTTGTAGTTACTACTGCCGTAAGGCAACCGCTTAAATTTCTTTGCTTCCATCGTTTATGTGATTCAGGCTACAAAGATAAGCAAATTAATTGAGTCTTGAAAATAAAATTTTTCAAAAAAAATGCGTACCTTTGCAGCTCAAAAATAAAAATAAAATGTGAAAAATAGAAAAATTTAGAAACATAAAATACTAATAATAGGGCTTTTACGCTCTTATTCTCGTATATCTGAAGTCTGGTAAATTTCATTTTGTGTTCGAGAATAAGTTTGCGAAGGTTCACGCCGGTTGGCGTGAATTGTTCGTTGCTTATTTGAACACAACGGTTTACCAGAGCCAAGATATATAAATAAGCAATTTCGGGCAGTTCAACGCTTTTTGTTTGCTTAAGTTTAAGAGTTTGAGCCACAAACTTTTAAACAATATGTTATTCAACTCTATCGAATTTGGGATATTCCTGCCCATCGTATTTCTGCTGTATTGGGCAATGTCCAAAAACGTCAAGGCGCAAAACGTGTTTTTGCTTGCCGCCAGCTATTTTTTCTACGGTTGGTGGGATTGGCGTTACCTGTCGCTGGTGTTGCTGTGTTCCATCACCAACTATTCGGCAGGCGTGTTAATGATGAAAACCGAGCTACAAAAGCGACGGCGGCTGATTTTGACGGTCTGCTGCTTGGTTTCTTTTGGAGTGCTGGGCGTGTTCAAGTACTACGATTTCTTCGTAACTTCTTTTGTGGATGCGTTTAGTATGCTCGGTATTCACCTGCAAGCCAAGACTTTACACTTGATTTTGCCGGTTGGAATCAGTTTTTACACTTTCCACACATTGAGCTATACGATAGATGTTTATCGGCAAAAATTTGAGCCAACAAAAGATGTGGTGTCGTTTTTCCTTTTTGTGAGCATCTTCCCTTTGGCAATGGCTGGACCAATTGAGCGGGCAACAAATTTGCTGCCTCAGATATACCGACGGCGGACTTTTGATTACGACTTGGCGGTGGATGGTATGCGACAAATCCTTTGGGGACTTTTTAAGAAAATGGTTATTGCCGACAATTGCGCCGCGATTGCCAATGAAATTTTCAATAATTCAGCCAACTATTCGGGGAGTTCGCTGCTTTTGGGTGCGATTTTCTTCACTTTCCAGATTTACGGCGACTTTTCGGGCTATTCGGATATGGCATTAGGAATAGGTAAACTACTGGGATTCAGGTTTTTGCAAAACTTCAGATTCCCCTATTTTTCGCGCGACATCGCCGAATTTTGGCGGCGGTGGCATATTTCGCTCAATACTTGGTTTCGCGATTATTTATACATCCCGCTGGGTGGCAGTCGCGGAACAAAGGGACAAGTGGTGCGCAATACATTTATCATCTTCCTTGTGAGCGGCTTCTGGCACGGTGCCAATTGGACATTTGTTTGTTGGGGCGTGTATCACGTCGTGCTGTTTTTGCCGGTTATTTTGTCGGGTAAAAATCGGAAATATACCGATACGGTTGCCGAAGGGAAACGATTGCCAAGTCTAAAAGAACTTTTCCAAATGGCATTCACGTTTGGATTGGTGGTCTTTGGGTGGATATTGTTTCGGGCTGAAAATATAACTCATGTGTGGAGTTGTATTTCGGGAATATTTTCGGCGTCGCTGTTTACAAGACCGACGGTTCATGTTGGCGGCAGCGAAATTACGTTGTTGTTCATAGCCATTTTTATGCTGATGGAATGGCTAAATAGAGATAAACAGCAGGGATTACAATTGGATAATTACTGCTGTTGCGTTAATATTTAACAAGAATTAACATTCAAATAAATTTAGTTGTTCTTTGACATTTTGATTGCATTGACGTTGTTCGGTAAGCAACTCACGTATGGGCGTTTTGTCGAAAGCGG
>BNTT01000126.1 GCA_025996815.1 Bacteroidia bacterium | reverse complement strand
AAATCAATCTTTTTTTCTTGTGATTTTTCAAAATCAAATTTTAACTTTTCAATACAATTCATAAAATTTAAAAGTGTTGCTCTGTCGGCTGCTTTTAATTTGTCGTTTAAGGTAATTCCCTTTGAATTAAGAAAGTCCCTCACTGCCTCATAAAAAGCATAAGTAAGCAAATGCCCGCTTGCAGGAATACCTGCACGATAAACACTGTCAAATTTTGAAAAATTGTTGTATTGTTTCAGAATTGAAAAGTCGGTAGTCCCTTTTCCTGCATCAATTATTAAAAAATAGCCGTTTGTAGCATCAATTCTTGGCACAGATTGGTCTTTTTTAGTTCCAACAAATGCAGCATCGCTTTCCGAAATGATTTGTATTTCCAAACCGCCATATTGCGCATACTTTTTATTTGCAATAATTGTTTGAAAATCAGCATATAAATTTTTAATTACAGTGTAAACTTTCTGTTGGTAATACACATTTGGCATAAGTAAAACAAGTCGCAGGCAGCTTTTTTTGTCGTAATAATTTGACATTAATTTGTTTTCTAAAATGCAATAAAGAAAGTTACTTAATATCAATCGTAATGTGCCTTCCCTCGTTTCCTTGTTAGCAAGGTTGTTGGGATTTGTGTTGTGCGGACTTCCATCGTTGAATGTAATGTCAAAGTCAAATAGTTTTTGATTGCTTAAATCGACCAACTCTATCAGTTTCATATTGGGTAAGATTTCCAAATCGGTATATGTTTTTGCATCAACGTCTTTTGGTAAAAGGGTTTGAATATGTGTTTTATCTTGGTTTTTGTTTGGAACTTCGGCATATTCAGTTTTATCAGGAGTTTTATGTAAAAAGAAAATAGATTTATACAGATTATCATTCAAACTGCCTTGCCAAAAATCATCTATACTACTCTGTAGAGAATGAAATTTGCGAAATTCTTTAATCAACTTCATGTTTGTGCCATCGCTTTTTACAAAAATTTGCGAGGCTTCAGAGCCAAAGTCCATTGCGGCTTCTATCAAATTAGCTTTTGAACATAAATGTATTTTGAAAGAATAAGCAAACTCTTTGTCGTCTGTTTTGTAACGAATTACGACAATGAAAGATTCTGTATCGGCAGACATTACAGTTTTGTCAATATCAATACGGAAATGCTTTTCAGAATTATTGAAAGAGCCGCTTGATACTAAACCAAGTTTTGGGGTACCTTTGCTTTTCTCTTGCTTTTTACCTTTGAAAAGATTTATATAATAAGTCGGTAAAGTATCATCCCCTTTTCCTACAAATTCAACGTTTGTGCAAAGTTTTGATAACTCTACATCGTTCTCATATCCGTCTGTGGAAATGAGTTTTGCATCATCAGTTTCAACCGAAAATACTTGAAGGTCGTTGCCCTCATTGTTAATGATAAAACTAAAGATTGGTTTGAGCGGAGTGTTGTCTGTCTGCTCTTCCAAATGGCAAATGTGCAATCTGCGGTTGTTAATTGTTATAGGTAAATAATACTTCATATTAGATTACAGTATTTATGTTTTTAAAAATTATTTGTTTTTTATTTTCTATTTTGAGAACAGTATAGCAACTTTCTGTTGTTTTTACCAATTCTTCAGAAACTTTTTTCATTAGCGTTGTGTCGCCTTTTATTAAACTTGGCGACAAAAAGGAGAAATACAAATGACAATTCTCGGTTTTGAATTTTCTTACAAAAACATCTTTTTTTACTTTCAATCCATCTTTGAAAGGCGAGTACAGCATTTGTGAATTTTGTTTTTCCGTATCTTCTATCAAATATACAAATCCGGGACAGGACACTTCCATAATTTCAAATTGGTGCTTATTGCTTGAACTATGAGCGTCTATTCTGTAGACTTTTATCTTACTCCAGTTTTTTATTTGTTTTCTCATAACTTTTTTCAACAGTTTCAAATTTTGCGGAATTTGTTGTTCGGTGTTTTTTGATAATTCTTGTCGATATTGATAGGTGTTATAAACAAAGCGCAAACTGTTACTGTCGTCTTTCTCGTATTCAGGCAGTAAAACATGCCAATAGATAATGTTATTTATTGTACCATAACAAATTAAGGCATCATATTTCTTATTTGGTGTGTCGTCATAATACCGATTAAGACAGTCAATATTGAATACTTGATTCATATCACTAACAGCATTTTGCTTTGCTCTTGCCTTTTCAATTTCTAAAACAAATTTTCTGTATCGTAAGGTAGGACATCGGAAAGACACATCACTACTTGTTTGTGCCGGAATAGAATAAAAATATCTTGTATTGAAGAAATTGTCTATCTTCACATACAAATTTCCAATTTTTCTAATCCATTTGTGGCTGGAATTACAACAATGCTCCCTGCATTTGTAAAGCAGTGTTTTACGGTAAATGTGTTTAAGCAAATTGGAATAATCGCCGGAACGAGTGTTATAAAAGTCCTCTATATCTGTTTTTGTATTTATTATTTCAGTTAGAGCTAACTTTTCCCTGCTACAAATTAGAAATCTATTCGTTGTTTCTGAAATTTCAGTAAATGTTTTTGTTTTCATGTTTCGGTGCTTTTTACATATCACCGACATATCATCGTCATTCAAAACACAACTTAAAACAGGAATTGTGCCTTTTGTCCATTGGTGCTTATATCCCCTTTTGACAACATATTTTTTCCCTTGATTGCTGTAAATCACAAACAATTTCTTGTTGGGCAAAATCAAAAGCCAATAAATCAAAAAAATAGCCAATAACACAGCCAATATGACTACAATGATAGAAGTGGTTGTTACTAAAAATACCGAAGGCAATTCTGCTTGCTGTGTAAAATAAACTTTCTTGTAATGTTCGCCATATATACTGTCGGCGTATAGGATTTGGAAATTTCCGTATAGTTTTATATCATTGTAATGCAATCCATTTTCATAATTCATATTGCCTTGCCATTGTTCGCTGAATTGCTGATTTATTTTGTGAATGGTATTGTTAATTTTTATGCTGTCAATATGGTAGAAACAAATGGAATCAGATATAGATATATAAGAATTTGACAATGGTGTTAAAACAACCTGCTTTCCATCATTAGCAAGCACATCTAAAAGATTTAAAGTAACATTTATCGGTTGCGATTGTTTTGTAGCATATTTATAAATCCAAATATGCGGTGAGTTATCTTCGTCGCTGAAAATTTCATCCAATTTACCAAATCCTTTGCTGTTCAATTCAGTGTAAATATATCGTGCATTTATTTTGCTTATTTCTTCTATTTTGTTCCGTACAGGTTTGCCGTTTATTTCCGTCTTGTTCTTTTCTTTCATAGATTTATCTATTTTCTTCAGGTTTCTGTAATCCTTCATCCATTGGTCGTTTGGGTCGGCATCGTCCGTAATAGTTACAATATTAACTTCGTTGAAATTTTGATTTTCATTTTGGAATTTCAAAAACTCTATGGCTTTAACAAGCGAAAACACTCTAATTTGAGATACAAAAGAGAGTTTATACTTATAATCATTAGCAGAGATAATATCTTTAATATGAGCGATTAAAGCGAATTTGTCTTTCATATAATGCAACTGCTTGTCGGTGTGGTGTATAAAGCAACTGTCAAAGCGAGTGTCTGTTGCTATACTGTTTCCTTCGCCTATGTAGTAATCAGGCATATATCCTGAACAGAAAAATAAAAAGTGGTCTTTTGTGTAATCTATTTTGTCTAAATATCCATTGTTTGATAAGCGATTATAAACATTTGCCGCCATTGCAGCAGCACTTGTGCCGGTCAGCATTGAACCCGACTTATCAACCGTAACAATCCAAATTGTGCCAAGTGAATCAACATCACTAACAACATTTTGAGCGGAAAGTTTTGAGGGAAAACTTATTGAAATCATCAGGGCAATACACACTAAAATGTTGGTAAACAGGTTTTGAGTATAAGGCACAGCAAAGCGGTCGTCAATGTTTGTTCTGTTTTTAGACGAGGCGCACCTCGCTTCTATATACATATTCGATAACCTTTTATCGCTTAAACTTTGATATTTACCATTGTTTAGCCCACTTATATACTCGAATAACTTGGACATACAATTTTTATGGGGACAAAGGTACGTCATTTTTTTAAATCCACCAAATATTTTTTGATTTTTTTTTGCAAGAGTTTTTGAAAAAAATCAAAAAAAAACGAAAAACACATAGCAATTTGGCAATAAAACCGTATCTTTGCAATCAAAAAATAAGCGGATGACTATTCAGGAACTTAAACAACTTCGGGAATCGGAGCATAAAGTTGAATTTAAGGAAGCAAAAAAGGATTTCAATTTTGCCGGAGGCAAGCATAACGACCCTGCCGAAAGGCGGAAATGTGTGCTCGGCTATGTTGTTGCTTTAGCCAATGAAGGTGGCGGTTTGCTCGTTTTTGGTATGAAGGATAAACATCCGCACGAGGTGGTTGGAACGGCTTTTGCAGCAGGCAAAACGGGTGCGCTGGAGGATGAGATATATAAACGTTTGGCTATCCGTGTAAAGATTATTGAATTGTTTGAGGATGATAAGCGGGTGGTGGTGTTTCAAATTCCGTCACGTCCTGTTGGGCAGATTTTGAAGTTTGAAGGCACGGCTTTGATGCGGATTGGTGACAGTTTGCGCTTTATGTCGGACGATGAGATGCGCCGGATTTTGGAAGAAAATGCACCTGATTTTTCTGCGAAGATTTGTAATGAATTGACGTTTGAGGATTTAGACCCCGAAGCCATCGCCACTATGAAAGAACGCTATGCGGTGAAACAGGAAAATCCGGCATTTAAGACTTTGCCGGATTTACAAGTTCTTTCTGATTTGGAACTGCTCGAAAACGGCAAATTCAATTATGCGGCGTTGCTTTTGCTTGGCACACGAAAAGCCCTGCGAAAATATCTGCCCAATGCAGCGGTTACGATTGAATACCGGCTCAACCATTCTATGATTCCATACACGGCAAGGCAGGAATTTCAAGAGCCGCTGTTTACTGCAATCGACAAGATTTGGGCTTACATCAATCAACCGGCAAGTAATCCGTTGTTGCACATTCACGATAAATTCAACATCTATGATATTAAGAGTTTTAACGAGGAAGTGATACGCGAAGCAGTCATAAACGCTTGTGTTCACAGAAGTTACAGTTTTTCAGATGATGTATTCATCAAACAGTATCCTGATGAAATTGTTATTACGAACGCAGGCGGATTTCCGCCGGGAGTATCCAAAGAAAACATCTTGATAATTAACAGTCGTCCGCGCAGCAAACGATTGACAGAAGTGTTGCAAAAGACCGGTTTTATTGAGAGGTCGGGGCAAGGCGTAGATAAGATGTTTTACCATTGCTTGATGGAAAGTAAACCCATGCCCGATTATTCCCATACGGATGATTATCAGGTGGATTTGCGACTTAAAGCAAAAATAATTGATAATTCGTTTTACATTTTTCTGCGCGATATACAAAACAATCGACAGGAAAAACTGAATGTGTTTGATTTGCTTACGTTAGATAAAGTGCGGCAAGGCTTTTCAGCAGACTTGCCTGAGGCATCTGTTGAAAAATTGCAGCGTGAGGGCTTGATAAAATCACAAAGTCCGGCAGACAAAAAGTATGTGCTGGGCGATTTGTATTATGAGATTGCCCAACAACCGGCATACATTAAGGAGTATCGCATCAGTGATTTAAAGATTGTCGCCGATTGTTTTGAGAAAGCGAATGAGGTGTTTATGAAAGATTTTGTAAGTGCTTTTGAAAATCAATTATCACGGATGCAGGTAAAATATTTAATTGCAAAGTTAGAGGGTGAGCAATTGCTTGTAAAAACTAAGGCGCAAAAATATACTAAATATACATTGAATGGCAACATTATAAACATAAAAAGTAGTGTATATGCGCAATTCATTGAAGAGTTGTCTAAATGACAATTCAATTAGCCATAAGAATGTGAATTTTAGCCATAAGAATTGATTCTAATTGATTAAAAATTAGATAACATTCTGATTTTCAAGTTATTGAGTATCATTCTCAATTAGCCATAAGAACACTGAAATTCCCCATGTGTTTGCCGCGTGAGCAGCCCTGCATTAAAGTTCAGGCAAACTTGGCGCGGGCACTCCACTGTGTAATTTCAGGGGGCTTACCTCCACGCGGGTCTCATCACACAGCCCTTCGTCGATAAAACTTTGCTGCAAGGTGGGTCCGCCCTCCACGATGAGCGATTGGATGCCCTGCTCGTAGAGGGCTTTCATCCACTGTTTCAGTGGTTTAGAACTGTCGGCGGTGAGGCGGATGGGGTCTTTTCCGTGCCATTCGCGGACGTTCAGTTGCGGGTGGTCTAATGCCAGGGTGCGTGTGCCCACCACGATGGCAGCCTCCTCGGCGCGCATTTTGTGCACCAATTGTTGGGTGAAATCGCTTGAAAAGCGCACCGCTTTTTGCCCGTCGCCCGGTGTGCGCACACGGTCGACAAATCCGTCTGCCGATTGCGCCCATTTGAGGATAATATAGGGGCGTTGCTTTGTTACAAACGTTAGAAATCGCCTGTTAAGGGTCCCACATTCGGCTTTCAGCACACCAACGGTTACGTCCACGCCTGCATTTTTGAGCATCTCGATGCCTTTGCCTGCCACTTTTGCAAACGGGTCAATCTGTCCCACCACCACCTTTGGAATGTGTCGCGCGATAATCAATTCGGCGCAGGGGGGCGTTTTGCCGTGGTGCGCGCAAGGCTCCAGATTGACGTAGAGCGTTGCTTCGCGCAGCAAATGCTCATCGCGCACCGCACGGATGGCGTTCACCTCGGCGTGAGCCTCGCCAAATTGCCGGTGGTAGCCCTCGCCGATGATTTTTCCGCCGTGCACAACCACCGCGCCCACCATCGGGTTGGGCGCAACATATCCCAATCCCTTGTGTGCCAATTGCAGGCAGCGGCGCATATATATATCGTCCAAATTTTTCACGCTGCAAAGATAGTGAATTATTTGTACCTTTGCACCATGAACACAATCCACATAAAAGACCTCGCGCACATCCGCGCCGCCGCCAAGGAATTTGTCAGCCAAATGGGCGACCGCACGGTTTTTGCGTTCAGCGGGGCAATGGGCGCGGGCAAAACGACGTTCATCAAAGCCGTGTGCGAAGAATTGGGCGTGACCGACGCAACGGGTAGCCCCACATTCGCCCTCGTGAACGAATATCGCTCCGAAACGACGGCAGAACTGATTTATCACTTCGATTTCTACCGCATCAGCGACGAGCGCGAAGCCGAAGCCATCGGCACAAGCGACTATTTCGA
The DNA here is from genome assembly GCA_025996815.1 of Bacteroidia bacterium. GTDB lineage: Bacteria > Bacteroidota > Bacteroidia > Bacteroidales > Azobacteroidaceae > Azobacteroides. The sequence continues at coordinate 1,680 of BNTT01000126.1, read as the reverse complement.
CAGCGGCGCAATCTGTTTCATCGAATGGGCTGAAAAAGTTACCCCTCTGCTGCCCGACGACACCGTATATATCCGCATGACAGAAAGTCCCGACGGCTCGCGCTGTTTGGACTTCAATGCAGTATGACTCCGTACCAACTACGCCAAAACGGGCGCCACCGAAACGAAAGAGCGGTCGTCTTTGCGTTTGCGGAACACTACGGTGCCATTGATGAGGGCAAACAGTGTGTGGTCTTTGCCTATGCCGACGTTTTCGCCGGGGTGGTGTTGGGTGCCGCGCTGGCGGATGAGGATGTTGCCTGCTTTGCAGATTTCACCACCAAAAATCTTCACTCCCAATCGTTTGCTATGCGATTCGCGACCGTTCTTTGAACTGCCGACTCCTTTTTTGTGTGCCATTTTTTTACAATTTTACAGTTTAAAGTTTAATGTCTTTTATCACGATTTGAGAAAACTGCTGACGGTGACCGTTCAGTTTGCGGTGTCCTTTTCTCCGCTTTTTGTGGAAAATCAGGACTTTGTCGCCTTTCACCAAGTTTTCTACTACTTCTGCCACCACTTTCGCGCCTTCGATGACGGGCGTTCCAATGGTAACTGCGCCGTTATTATCGGCTAATAACACTCTCTCAAACTCGACTTTTGCGCCGGTTTCTGCTTCAAGGTGGTGTACAAACAATTTCTGACCTTTCTCGGTTTTGAATTGCTGCCCTTGAATTTCTACAATTACATACATCTTTCCTTATATTTAAGGGTTATGTCCGGGGGTGGAAACGCGCTCACGCTTCACTTGTTCGACCCTTGAAGAACTTTGAGGGCGCAAAGGTACAACTTTTTTTTGAATTACCAAACTTTTGTCGAAAAAACTATCGCAGTTGCGCGCCCAATTTTGTTTGCAGGTTGCCCTGAATGTTTGCCATGATGGCATCTATCTGCTTGTCGTTCAGGGTTTTTTCTTCGTCTTGGAGGATGAAACTTACGGCGTAGGATTTTTTGCCTTCGGGGAGGTTTTTGCCTTCGTACACGTCGAAGAGCGTTACCTCTTTGAGCAGTTTTTTGTCCGTTTGGAGGGCGATTTTTTCGATTTCGCCGAAAGCCACCGCCTTGTCGAGCAGCAACGCCAAGTCGCGGCGCACAGACGGGAATTTGGGCAGTTCGGCAGACTTCACGGCACTGTTTTTGGCAGCCTTCAAAATCGCGTTCCAATCCAATTCCGCAAAAAAGACCTCTGCCGCTATGTCAAACGCCTTCGTAACCGTCTTTTTCAGCACGCCCAACTTGCCCAGCGGCTTGCCGCCAAGATTTTCAATGAGCAACCCCGAAGCAAAAACGGCATCGCTAAACGGCTTGTAAAAAACCTTTTGCGCGGAAAGCCCCAACCGCAGCAACACGTTTTCAGCGTAGGCTTTCAGCTCGTAAACCGATGTGTCTTCTGCCGGACGCAACCAATTAGCATTCAACGAACGCCCCGTGAGCCACAATCCCAATGTGAATGTTTCCGCTGCTAAACCTGTTAGGTCTTCGAGACCTAACAGGTTTTTGGGGAGACAATACACATTGCCAAACTCATAAAATTTCAAATCCGGATTTTTATGGTTGCGATTGCGAAGAATCGACTCCAAACCGCCGTAGAGCAGCGTTTGGCGCATCACATTCAGGTCGGCACTCAGCGGGTTTTTCAGC
>BNTT01000125.1 GCA_025996815.1 Bacteroidia bacterium | reverse complement strand
ATTTGAACCGAGCCAACTTGCTGTCTCTGGTAGATAATCGCGAATACTACACGACAGAATCGATGAAAGGTGTTGCAAAACCGGCTTATGAAAAGGTTTTGGAGGTGATGCTGGCTAATAACGATGGGGGGAAACACGACAAAAATATCATTATAGCCTACAATTTTTTAGGCTCCTATTACGCCGTGTTGTATGGGAAAACCAAGAAAGCGGAGGACAAAGACGATGCCGGTCGGTATTTTCAAAAAATATTGGAAATTGACTCCGGAAATGCTCAGGCTCAACAGATGCTGAAATCGCTGAAAATCAAATATTAAGCCTGTCCCACAATGATAAAGATTAACGAACATTACACCGAAATAGGCAACAATTACCTGTTTGCGGAGGTGGCGCGGCGCGTGAGGGAGTACAAAGAGCAGCACCCCGACAAAAAAGTTATCAGCCTCGGCATCGGCGACGTGACGCAGCCCATCGTGCCCGCTGTGATTGCCGCCATCCACAAGGCAACCGACGAGATGGCAAAAGCGGAAACAATGCGTGGCTATGCGCCGTATGAGGGCTACGACTTCCTCATTAACGCGATTTTGAAAACCGATTTCCTTGAGCGCGGCATCGCTTTGGAGGCAGACGAAATTTTTGTCAGCGACGGCGCAAAGAGCGACACGGGCAATATAGGCGACATTTTGGGCAAAGACAACCTCGTGGCAATCACCGACCCCGCCTATCCGGTGTATGTGGACACCAACAAGATGGCAGGGCGAAAAATCACCCTGCTACCATGCACACCCGCCAACGATTTTGAACCCGCGTTTCCCGCACAAACGCCCGATATGATTTATCTGTGCTACCCCAACAACCCCACAGGCACGGTTTTGACGCACGCTCAACTCAAAAAGTGGGTGGACTACGCGCTGAAAAACAAGGCATTAATCCTCTTTGACGCGGCTTATGAGGCATATATTTCGGAGCCAAACATTCCACACAGCATCTACGAAATCGAAGGCGCGAAAAAAGTGGCGATAGAGTTCCGCAGTTTTTCAAAAACAGCCGGCTTCACAGGGATGCGCGCCGGCTACACGGTGGTGCCCAAAGAACTGACCGCGCAAACAGCGAAGGGCGAAACGCTGTCGCTCAATGCGCTGTGGCTGCGGAGGCAATCGACGAAATTCAACGGCACGGCATACATCGTGCAGCGCGGCGCAGAGGCAGTGTTTTCGCCCGAAGGACAAAAACAAATCCGCGAAGTCATCGCCTATTATATGGAGAACGCAAAAATCATCAAGAGCGGCTTAGACGCACTCGGCTTGACCACCTACGGCGGCGTGAACGCCCCCTACATCTGGGTGCAAACGCCCAACAGGATGACTTCGTGGGACTTCTTCGACCTGCTGCTCAACAACTTACAGGTTGTGGGCACCCCCGGCTCCGGCTTCGGCGAAGCCGGTGAAGGCTTCTTCCGCTTCACCGCGTTTGGAAATCGCGAGAGCACGATTGAGGCGGTGGAGAGGTTGAAAAAAATTACGAATTAAAAATTACGAATTACGAAAGTATGAATGTAGATATGACTACTTACAAAATAGTCATACACTAAATAATTGATAATATGAAAACAGTTTTGAGCGGGATTCGTCCCACAGGCAATTTGCATTTGGGCAACTATTATGGTGCCTTGATTAATTTTTTGAAGATGCAGGAAGATAAAGACAACAGGTGCTTTTTCTTCATTGCTGATTTGCATGCGATGACTACGCATCCTGACCCTAAAATGATGCAAGAGAATGTGCGAAACATCCTTGCAACCTATTTGGCATGTGGATTAGACCCTGAAAAGGCAACGATTTACATTCAGAGCCAAATTGTGGAAATTGTGGAATTAGAACTATTATTTGGTCCGTTTGTATCAATTGCTGAGTTAAGTAAAGTTGTAACATTCAAAGAAAAGGCAAAACAACAACCCAAGAATGTCAATGTCGCCTTATTTCGTTATCCTGTCTTGATGGCAGCAGATATTTTGGTGCATAATGCCGATTATGTGCCGGTTGGAAAAGACCAGGAGCAGCATTTGGAATTTACACAACATATTGCCAGCCGTTTCAATAATCGGTTTGGCGTCAATTATTTCAAGGAGCCGACCCCGTTTATCGTGAAAGACCAAGCCCTTGTGAAAATTCCCGGCTTGGACGGCAGCGGCAAGATGGGCAAATCGGAAGGCAATTGCATTTATCTGGTGGACGACCCTCAAACGATTGAGAAGAAAGTGAAAGGTGCGCTCACCGACAACGGTCCCGAAGGCGCAAACACCCCCAAACCCGAGTACATCGAAAACTTATTCACGATTTTGAAGGTCGTTTCCACGCCCGAAGTGGTCGCGCATTACGACCATTTGTGGAATGCCGGCGAACAAAAATGGTATGGCAACCTCAAAAAACAGTTGGCGGAAGACATCATCAAAGTTACTTCCCCCATCCGCGAGCGCATCAACGACATCAAAAACGACAACGCCTACCTCCGCCGAGTAACTCAAGCCGGTGCCGCCAAAGCACGCGAAAGCGCAGGCAAAACCCTGCGCGATGTACGCGAGATTATGGGGCTAAACTATTTCGCTTAATTTATTTCCGGAACGGCGGCTTCACTACGGTGGCAGCCACATTTTTGTCGCGGATGCGGATATAGATGGTGGTGCCGAGGGGCGCGTATTCCGTCTTGACATAGCCGAAGCCGATGCCTTTTTTGGTCGAAGGCGCGATGCTGCCCGAAGTGACGTTGCCGATGATTTCGCCTGCCGCGTTGGCGATTTCGTAGCCGTTGCGGGCGATGCCCTTGTCCACGATTTCGAAGCCCACGAGTTTGCGCTTCACGCCTGCCGCTTTTTCGGCTTCCAGAATGGGGCGCGCGATAAAATTGTTGCCGTCCACAAACTTGGTAATCCAGCCCAAACCTGCTTGCAAGGGCGAAGTGGTGTCGTCCAATTCGTGCCCGTAGAGCGGGAAACCTGCCTCCAAACGAAGCGTGTCGCGCGCACCCAACCCAATGGGCTTGATGCCAAATTCGGCACCGGCTTCAAACACGGCATCCCAAATTTTGTCGGCGTGCTCGGGATAAAAATACAGTTCAAAGCCTCCACAGCCCGTGTAGCCGGTGTTGGAGATAATCACGTCGTTCACGCCCGCCAATTTGCCGGTTACGAAACTGTAATAGGGGATGGTGGACAAATCCACATCCGTCAGTTTTTGCAACGCAAGGATAGCTTTCGGACCTTGCACGGCTAATTGCGACATATTGTCGGAGGCGTTGTTCAAAACGGCACCTTCGGTGTTGTTTTTCACGCACCACGCCCAGTCCTTGTCGATATTGGCGGCGTTCACGACCAGCATATACTTGTCCGGCTCGAAGTGATAAACCAGCAAATCGTCCACGATGCCACCCTGAGCATTCGGAAAACAGTTGTACTGCACCTTCCCAACGGGCAAATTGGCGATGTCATTCGACACCATCTTTTGCACAAAGTCCTTAGCCTTCGCACCCTTGATCCAAAATTCGCCCATGTGCGACACGTCGAACACGCCCACGCCGTTCATCACGCAGTGGTGCTCCTCAATAATCCCCGTAGGGTACTCAATCGGCATATCGTAGCCGGCAAATTCGTGCATTTTTGCACCCAATTGTTGGTGCTGTTTGTGAAATGGAGTTGTTTTCATATTTTTTAATTTATTTTTTTATCGACTTTGCAATATTGATTATCACCTCCACCGCCTTCTCCATCGAGCGGATGGGGACAAATTCGTAGCGACCGTGGAAATTGAGCCCGCCGGCGAAGATATTGGGGCAGGGCAAGCCTTTGAAGGATAGTTGTGCGCCGTCGGTGCCGCCGCGGATGGGACGCACCACGGGCGTGATGCCCGCTTCGAGCATCGCCTGCCTCGCCAAGTCGATGATGTGCTTTTGCGGCTCCACAATCTCGCGCATGTTGCGGTATTGCTGCTTGATGTGCAGCGTGACGGTGTCGGCGGGGTAGTTTTTATTCAATTTTTCTGTAAGTGCTTGAAGCACAGCCAACCGCTGTTCAAATTTCTTGGCATCGTGGTCGCGAATGATATATGAAAGCGTTGCCTCTTCCACCGTCCCACTCATACCGGTGAGGTGATAAAAACCTTCATAACCGGACGTGTTGGCGGGAGTTTCTTCATCGGGGAGCATAGCAATAAAATCCCGCGCAATGAGCGAGGCGTTGAGCATCTTGTCTTTGGCATAGCCCGGGTGCACGTTCAGCCCCTTGATGCAGACGGTGGCGGCGGCGGCGTTGAAATTTTCGTATTCCAATTCGCCCAATTCGCTGCCGTCGATGGTGTATGCCCATTCGCAGCCGAATTTTTTGACGTCGAACAGGTGCGCGCCGCATCCGATTTCTTCGTCGGGATTGAAGGCGATGCGTATTTTGCCGTGCGGAATTTCGGGATGACTTTTCAGGTAGTCGATGGCGGTCATAATTTCGGCGATGCCCGCTTTGTCGTCGGCACCCAAAAGGGTGGTGCCGTCCGTCACAATCAGGTCTTCGCCCACATGGTGCAGCAGTTCGGGGAATAAATTGGGCGAGAGCACGATTTTTTCGGCTTTGTTCAACACAATATCTTTGCCGTCATAATTGCTCACGATGCGGGGCTTGACATTCTCGCCGGACATATCGGGGCTGGTGTCTAAATGCGCGATGAAGCCGACGACCGGCACTTTTTCGTCGGTCGTGGCGGGCAAAGTCGCCATCAGATAGGCGTGCTCGTCCAGCGAAATATCCTCCAAGCCCATCGCCTCCATCTCGGCTTCGAGGCACTCTGCCAGCAGCCATTGGCTCGGCGTGCTCGGTGTTGTTGCCGAATTTTCATCGGATTGCGTGTCAAACGACACATATTTTAGAAAACGTTCTACAACTGTCATCGCGTATTTTTTTATTTTGTGCAAAGGTAATGAATATTTTTCATACCTTTGCACCCTGAATAAAAAGTGTTATGGAACTTGAAAAATTGGCGTACAAGGACGCATTCCGACGTTTGCAGGAAATTCAACAGCTCATTGAAGGCAATAAACTGGACGTAGACGAGTTGAGCACCGTGCTGAAAGAAGCCACCGCACTGCTGAAAGTGTGCAAAGACAAACTCTTTGTGGTGAGTGAAGAAACGACAAAAATACTGGAAGGCTTGTCATGAAAAAATATGCTATCATCGTGGCAGGCGGAAGCGGACGGCGGATGGGCACGGATGTCCCCAAGCAATTTTTGCTGCTTGCGGGGCGACCTGTGCTGATGTACACCATTGAGGCTTTTCATCGCTACGATGCGGAGATGAAAATTATTTTGGTGCTGCCTGCCGCACAGCAGGACTATTGGCAAAAGTTATGCGCGGAGCACAGATTTTCTATCGCCGTGACGCTCGTTTCGGGAGGAAATTCCCGTTTCCTGTCGGTAAAAAACGGCTTGGCGGAGGTCAAAGACAGCGATGCCCTGGTGGCTGTTCACGATGGCGTGCGCCCGCTGGTTACCTCCGAGATTATCGCCTCCGTTTTTGAGGCGGCAGCCGGACACGACGCGGCATATCCCGCTGTGCCGGTGGTGGATACGCTACGAAAAATCACGCTGGAAGGCAAGGTGAAGGATGTAGAGCGGGAGCAATTTCGGCTCGTGCAAACGCCGCAAGTATTCCACGCCCCCGTGCTGCGGGAGGCATACGCCGATGCGCCGGATTCCCCCCACTACACCGATGACGTGTCGGTGGTGACGGTCAAATTAGAATGTGAGCCACAAATCGTGGCAGGCAGCAAAGAAAACATCAAGATTACGACTCCGGAAGATTTGCTGCTGGCGGAGGCAATTTTGAGGTGCAGGAAATAAGCATTTTACCAAACTTTGGCATCTTCGGACATCATTCGGCATTGAAGAGATATTTTACTGATTTTGTTTTTCACCCATCCCCCCATTCATAGGTGGCTAAAAGCAGCGCAAACGAGCCATTTTCTGTTATTACTTTCGCAGCAACGCCTCCAAAAAATAGTAGTCGGCATAAATCAGCGGCACATCCACCTCCGTGTTCGACGGCTTCGCGCCCGTGCTGTGGAGTAGCAGGAAGCCGAAATTTTCATTCAGCGGCGACCGATAGGCGGGCGACGACAGGCTTTTGATGATTGTGTCTGCTTTCTTGCGGTAGTTTTTTGCCTCTTTTGGGGCGACATACGTGCTCAGTTCGTACAGTGCGGAGGCATAAATGGCGGCTGCGGAGGCATCGCGGGGGGCATCAGGGATGTCCGGAGCGTTGAAATCCCAGTAGGGCACCAAGTCTTTGGGCATATTGGGGTGCGCGAAGATGAATTTTTCAATCTTTCGTGCCTGTTCCAAAAACGCCTTGTCGCCCGTTTCGCGGTAGCAGATCGTGTAGCCGTAAAGCCCCCAAGCCTGTCCGCGTGCCCACGCCGACCCGTCGGCATAGCCCTGATGGGTCTGTTTCAGGCGCGGATTGCCGGTGATGGTGTCGTAATCGACCACGTGAAACGAACTGTTGTCGTCCCGAAAATGATTTTCTATCGTCTTTTTGGCGTGATTGACCGCGATGTGGTAATAGGTGGAGTCGCCGGTTGCTTTGGTTGCCCAAAACAGCAGTTCGAGATTCATCATATTGTCGATGATGACCGGATATTGCCACTTGTCTCTGTTGAAATCCCACGAGCGAATAAGCCCCACGGTGGGGTTGTAGCGCGTGATGAGCGTTTTTGCCGACTGAATGAGCACGTCGCGATAGTCTGCGTCGCCTGCCAGACGGTAGCCGTTGCCGTAGCCGCAATACATCTTGAAACCCATGTCGTGCGTGTTTTTCACATATTGCTGGCTTTCAGTCAGTTGGGTGAAGTGCCGCGCTTCGTCTGCCCATTTCTGGTCGCGGGTGTATTCATACATATACCACAGGATGCCCGGATAGAAGCCGCTTGTCCACTCCTCCGCCGGAGCCAGCGACAAGTTGCCATTCTTGATGGTGCGCGGATTATTCACTCGGTCGGTCGTAGCCGCCTTCACCTGTTCGAGCGAATAGCTCAACTGTTTTTCAGCAAACGCAAAGTTGCTTTTGACGATTTCGGGCTGCGCCGATGCCGACAAGCAGTTGCCGGCAAGCAATAAGCAGCAAAAAGTAGATTTGATTGACATCGTTATAAATATTAAAATTTTTGCAAAGATACGAAAAAAAATCATACGGCAGATGCTATCGCCCCGCTGCCCGCATTGTTCTAAGTTCGGCAAGTACCCCCCAAAAACCATCCAATTGTTCTTGCGTCAATCGCTGCGTAAATTCTTCCGGAACCTGTGTGTAAACGTATTCCATCTGCACAAGAACCCGATAGAGAGCATCGTAATCGGGCTTCTCAATATAGACTTTTATCAAAGGAAGGTAAGAGGGGGGATAGGCCGGGTATTCCTTAATGTTCGCTTCCAAAATAGCGCAAGCCTCTTCTTTTCTGTCTAACTTGACCAACGCAATCGCATAATTATGTGCAGTAAGAGGTCTTTTATCCGCTTTATACAGTTTTTCAGCAGTAATCAGGAACTCCTCTTTTCTGCCCAACTTATCTAATAGGAGTGTGTATTTAGGTCCGGCTGCGTGGTTTCCCTCACTATAACTTTTCTCATACCATTTTAGTCCCTCCTCAAGGTTGTTGCTGTAGAATACGTCGCCAAGCACAACTGCATTGTCACTGTGCGTGGGGTCTGTTTCATACGCATATTTCGCCCATTTAAGCGAGGCATCCGTTTTGTTGAGTAATAGCCATGCGGACGTATGCAGGACGGAAAAACCCGCGAACATCAACACGCCGTATTTGAGGTTTTTGCAAATCCTTTCTTCTTGTACCCCCCCCCCCAATAGGATGCCTGCATTGCTTAAATTGAACACCACAGCTGCAAATGCAAAAATATCCCAGTCGCCAAGACCTCTACCCGCATTAAATACAACCATCATTCCCACAATGGACAGCGAAGCAATAAGAAAAAACCAAGCCGTGAGATTGTATTTGACCTTGAAAACAATGCTGTAAATCAAAATCATCAGCCAGATAAGAAAGCCAACTCCGCCACCCAGCAGTTGTGAGTTGAAAAATTCCTTAAAATGGGCGATTGAAAATAAGGTATATGCCCCTTCTGTTAATTCTAACGGCAACACCATGTGACGCACAAATTTTTGGAAGGCAAGATATAAAAATGGGAGTGAAACTAAGACTATCCCCAAAATTGTCGTTTTGTTTTTGAAAAACGGGCGTTTCCAAAGTATTTTGCCGTACAACAAAAAGATGAGCGAGGGCAGCATACACACCAGCATCAGGTGAAAAGCAATTCCGGCAAACAAAATTAATGTTGGCACCGCGATATGAATTTTGTCTTTGAGGTATAACAAACTTGTGAAAAGGTAGAGTTGCAAAAACAATAAGGCAAAAGCATATATCTCATTATAGCCGCACAATTGGAGTAAAATGGTGCACGACAGCGTAGAGATGACAAAAGCGGCTGCTTTTTTTAGAAACGTGTTACCCAAAAGATTGGCGGTGCACAGCGAAAAGAATATAAATAGTGCCCCAATTATGTAATCTGCCAATTTTACGGTTTGGTATCCTGTGAAATTGAAATGCGCATGGAGCCAAACATACAGATGGTGTAATATCCACATAGACAGATACTCTTCGCGTATTATTTCCCCGTTTTCAACTTGCATAATTCTAAGATATAAATCGCCTAAGAGGACGTATTTAATTCTCATCAAATTAAAAATGCCAACGGCGACGAGGCTAATGAGCACAAACAGCGCATAGCGGTGTTTTCGCAGAAACGAAATGATTGATGTTTTGGTATAGGCGTTTAGGTCGCCCCAATAATTTGCTACCTTTGTAGCATGGAAGAAAGGATAAAATTTATGGGAGTGAACTCAATCAATTTTTACAGACAGTTTCCAACGGATACAGATTGTTATCA
>BNTT01000124.1 GCA_025996815.1 Bacteroidia bacterium | reverse complement strand
TCGGTACAATAGAAGGGCTTTTATGGGGTCAATCTTTGATTTGACCATTAAAAGAATGGTCTTTCATGAGCCTATAAGATTGAAATATAATGCATTAACAAGGGCGACCTAAGCGCCTATACCAATTAAAAAATTAAAAAAAAATGACAAAGTTTAAAAATGTATTTTTGCTGGCAGCAATGGCTGTTTCAGCGGTGGCATTCACCGGTTGTGAAAAAGACGCCCAAAACGAAGATTTGGACGAAGTGGTTAGCGCAGAAGAGGCGCTGCAAGTAAAAAGTGCCTTGACAAGCGCAAGCGATGTGGTAGTACAGGAATGCAATGGTACCGATGCTGCCACTGCCACAGTGCCAGAAGCCGACCACCCGATTGTGGATGAGTACATGGTGTTTGCTCACGACGACCCGCAGTACGGCATTGCTATCAAGTGGTACGGAGGCGCGGATACAGAGGTAGTAATTCCGCCTGCCATTACGTATGATGGCACTGAGTACAAAGTTGCCAAAATAGGCAATTATTCGTTCTATGGACGCGCTGATGTCGTATCGGTTGTGTTGCCCGCCAGCATTACAGAAATCCAGAAAGCCGCTTTCTACGGATGTTCTTCGCTGACGACAATCAACATACCTCCGGGTGTGAAGAAAATCGGCAAACAGGCATTTACGGGCTGCACGTCGCTTGATGCTGCCTCAAAGGCGGCAATTCAAGCGAAAGGGTACACGGGCGGGTTTTAATATCAAGCCACCCAAGCCACAAGAACCGTCCGAGAGCGCAATCTTTCGGGCGATTTTTTTTGAAAAAAATCGCAAAAAACGTTTGCCATTTCAAAAATTTGCATTACCTTTGCAGAAAATTTTATATAAACAATTTTAAAAATAAATAATTATGCTAATCGAACAGCAAGATGAAATTAAACAGAGAGCGTATGACGAAGCCATGCGCTACATGAGCAATGCTAAGGAAACTTTGCAAAAAGCGCGCAAGGAGGACAATTATTATGCCGACAAAAAATATGTGCGCACTGCTTGCGGCACTGCCTACAACGGTGTGCTACTTGCTTTGGAAACCTACCTTGAACTTAAAGGGGTGGAAATTCCCAAAAAAGGCGGGAAGAAGCACAAGTCCATCGAGTTTTATGTTGACAATGTTGCCCAATTGGACGGGAAGTTGCTCAAAGAACTCAATTCTGCTTACCGCATCCTGCACATTGATGGTTACTACGAGGGCGAGCAAAATGCAATGGCAGTGAAAAATGGTTTTGATATTGCCTACCGCATCATTGAGCGCATCAAGCCCGACCATCCGGTGGCGTTGCCGCCGCCCGTTGCCAAGCCGTCATTCTTCAAGCAGATGTATTCAATATTTTTGTAGGATTAAAAAATTTGCATTACCTTTGCAGAAAATTTTATATAAACAATTTTAAAATAAATAATTATGCTAATCGAACAGCAAGATGAAATTAAACAGAGAGCGTATGACGAAGCCATGCGCTACATGAGCAATGCTAAGGAAACCTTGCAGAAAGCGCGCAAGGAGGACAAGTTTTATGCCGATAAGAAGTATGTGCGCACAGCCTGCGGCACGGCTTACGTTGGTGTGCTGCACGCTTTGGAAACCTACCTTATGCTCAAGGGTGTAGAAATTCCTTCAAAGAAGAAGCACAAGTCCATTGAGTTTTATGTATCCAGCGTTGCGCAGTTGGATGGCAAACTGCTCAAAGAACTTAATGCAGTTTATCGTATCCTGCACATTGATGGTTACTACGAGGGCATACTAAGTGCAGCTACAATAAAAGATGGCTTTGACCATGCCTACAGCATCATTGAGCGCATCAAACCCGACCATCCGGTGGTGTTGCCGCCGCCCGTTGCCAAGCCGTCATTTTTCAAGCAGTTCTATTCAATATTTTTGTAGGGTAAAAAAATATGGTTACCTTTGCGGAAAATTTCAACAATGAAAGAAACATTAAACAGGCTGTTTGAGCATCAATACCTGAGCCGCAGCGAGGCGAAGACCATCCTCACACGGATGGCAGAGGGACAGTTCAACGACGCGCAAATCGCGGCGTTTATCTCCGTATTTTTTATGCGGAGCATCAGTGTGGACGAGATACTTGGCTTTCGCGAAGCCCTGCTCGAAATGCGCGTGAACGTGGACGCATTGCGCGACTACAACCCCATCGACATCGTGGGCACGGGCGGCGACGGCAAAAACACGTTCAACATCTCCACCGCGGCGTGCATCGTGACTGCCGCGGCGGGCTACAAGGTGGTGAAACACGGCAATTACGGCGCAACATCCGTCAGCGGTGCCTCCAACGTGATGGAGGAGCACGGCGTGAAGTTCTCCAAAGACGTGGATTTGCACAAAAAGTCGCTCGACGCCACCAATTTTGGCTATCTGCACGCGCCGCTGTTCAATTTGGCTCTCAAAACGGTGGCTCCGGTGCGCAAAGCGTTGGGTGTGCGCACGTTTTTCAATATCTTGGGACCGATTGTCAATCCGCTGATGCCCAAGCGGCAGGTGCTGGGCGTTTACGACCTGAAAATGGCGCGTTTGTATCATTATATCTATCAGGAGAGCGGCAACGACTTTTCGATTGTGCACAGCCTCGATGGCTACGACGAAATATCGCTGACAGACACGTTTAAGGTCATCAACACCAACGAGGAAAGGATTTATACTCCCGAACAATTAGGCTTCAAGCGCGTGTCGTCTAAGGAATTATACGGCGGAAACACCCCGCAGGAGGCAGCCAAACTGTTCGACAGCGTGCTCAACAACACCTCCACCGAAGCGCAGAAAAATGTAGTGCTCGTCAATGCCGCCACGGCTATCCAAACGATTGAGCCACAGCACGATATACAAACTTGTATCGCCATCGCCCGCGAATCGTTGGAGTCAGGCAAAGCGAAGCAGACGCTCGTGAAATTTTTGGAGATTAACCGGTGAATTGAACACCCATCTATTCTTTTATTGCCCCAATCAGGTCTTGCACCGATTGGAAGCCGTGCTTATCTAAATACGCATTGATTCCGTCCACCACTTTCACCGAAATGGTGGGGTCGATGAAATTGTAAGTGCCTATCTGAATGGCAGTTGCGCCGGCAAGTATAAATTCTACTGCATCTTGCCAATTGGAAATGCCGCCCAAGCCGATGACGGGGATTTTGACCGCTTTGTGGGTCTGATACACCATCCGCAGGGCTACGGGCTTGACGCACGGTCCGGAAAGTCCGCCTGTAACAGTCGATAGTAGCGGCGCGCGACGCTCTATGTCGATTGCCATCCCCATTAAAGTGTTGATTAAAGAAACGGCATCAGCTCCCTCTGTTTCAACGGCTTGCGCAATTGAGGCGATGTCTGTTACGTTGGGCGACAGTTTCACAATCAATGTTTTATGGTAGGCTTTCCGAACAGCCCGCACCACTTCGGCGGCACTTTGGCAGTTCGTTCCAAACGCCATACCGCCCTGCTTAACGTTTGGGCAGGATATATTCAGTTCGATGGCGGGAATATTCTCCAGCGCATTGATTTTTTCGGCGCAGGCGACGTAATCGGCGACCGTTGAGCCGCTCACATTCACCATCACGTTGGTGTCGATGTCCTTGATGTCGGGGTAGATGTAGTTGATGAAATAGTCCACGCCTTTATTTTGCAGCCCCACCGCGTTCAGCATCCCCGACGGCGTTTCAGCCATGCGCGGATAGTCGTTGCCCTCGCGGGGGGCAAGGGTAGTGCCCTTGACGAAAATGCCGCCAATGCGGGACAAATCCATAAAATCGGCATATTCTGTGCCGTAACCAAAAGTGCCCGAAGCAGTTAGCACCGGATTCTTAAAGTGCAATTTTCCGATATTTACGCCTAAATTTGCCATTTCAATTGATTTATATTAAAAACCGGTCCCGCCGTGCATACGCAGGCATTACCGTAAGTCGTTTTTTCCACGCAGCACAAACACGCGCCGATGCCGCACGCCATCCTGTTTTCGAGCGATACTTCGCACGGAATATCATTTTGCTTGGCGAGTTTGGCAACCGCCATCATCATCGGCTTGGGACCACAAACATATATGTATAACGAGGGTACATACATTTGCATTCCATCGTTTGAGTGCGTTTGCATATCGAATCTATGCTTTTGTATATCATCAAAATACATTTGTATAATGGAGTGATTAGTAACAAATCCCTTTTCGCCGAAACTGCCGTCTTCTGTGGTAGTGTGCACTTCGCCGTATTTTTCAAATTCGGAGAGTTGCAACAATTGATTTTTGGTGCGTCCGCCCAATAAAAATGTCGGTTGATACCCTAAATCGCGGAGTTGTTTGCCCAGATACAGCAGAGGGGCAGTGCCTGCGCCGCCGCCGATGAGCAAAAAAGCCCCTCTTTCCCCCTGAGAGGGGCTGGGCAGCGTAAAGCCATTTCCGAGCGGATAAACAATGTTCAGGGATTCGCCCACTTGCATCTTGCTCAATTGGCGCGAGCCGTCGCCCACAATTTGCACCAGCAGCCACAATTCGCGCCTGTCATAATCCACAAAATGGACAGAAATCGGACGGCGCAGGAATGTATGCGGCGCATTGGGCACCAGAATTTGGACAAACTGACCGGGACGTATCTCCGGCAGTTCGTCATTCAGACGCACTTTCAGCAGGCAAAAATCGGCTGAAAGTTGGCTGTTTTCGCTTACTGTCCAATCGGCTATATGTTTCATTATCATAGAGTTTCTTTTATGTTTATTCTCCAATAGCCTCCTTTATCGGGACCTACACGCTCCAATAAGCCTTGCTCTTTGAGTTTGGATATGTTCCATTCTACACCCCTTCGTGTCAATCCTATTGTTTCTACCAGTTCTGACTGTGTTATTGTTGGATTTTTTTGTATTAGTTCTAAAATTTTCTCCACAGTTTTCTCCACAGTTTTCTCTGTACTTTCCTCTGGAACAGTTTTCTCCACAGTTTTCTCCACAGTTTCTTCCACAGTTTTCTCTGTACTTTCCTCTGGAACAGTTTTCTCCACAGTTTTCTCCACAGTTTCTTCCACAGTTTTCTCTGTACTTTCCTCTGGAATAGTTTTCTCCACAGTTTTTTTCACAGTTTTCTCCACAGTTTTCTCTGTGCTTTCCTTTGGAACAGTTTTCTCCACAGTTTCTTCCACAGTTTTCTCCACAGTTCCTTCTGTGACATCTTCTATATCTTTTTCCGCGGCGAAAGCCATGACTTGAAAGCCCTCGGATATTTGTCTAAATTCCGGTGCGGGCAAACCGTAATCCTTGAACTGGTTTAGGATGCGTTGGATGCCTGAGCCGTATTTTTCTATCCAGCCTAAATCTTTGCAGAAGTCGGCTATCAACTTGTTTCGAGGAGTTGACTTGTAATTGTTTGACAATAAATCATTTATAGAAATATCGTCGGGCAAACGTCCCGGATTGTAAAACTCTATCTTGTCGTTAAATATCTTGACTATGGAGTCGGACGATGCACGATAGTCGCGGTGAACAATCATGTTGAGCACAATTTCACGAATCGCTTCGAGCGGATATTCCCACCTCTGCGTGTTTTGCGCCTCGCCCGTGATAATCACCTCCATGTTGATGTGCTTTTTAACATATTCCAGCACCTGCTCCACTTGCGAAAGAATATCTGCCTTTGTGCGCGCCGAATCTTTGATGGTTATCGCATCCTGAAACCGCCCCAGTTCGATAGTGGTGAGAAATGAATCATCCTTTTTAAACATGAGATACGCCGCATTTGTGGGCTTGTCGGCGCGGAGCAAATTGTATTTCAAGAGGAACGCCAGAGGTGCCTCATTGATGGTCACCCCATGATTTTTCATCGTTTCAATGGCAACCTGTACTTTTTCCAAAGAGAGGTCATCAATCGAGTGCGTAGTGTCGGAAAAAGCATCCCAACTGGAATTCATTGACTGCAAATGCAAATTCATTACGTCCGAAGCCTCAAGCAATTGATTGGTATTTCGCACCCGCTTGTAATACCTCCCCTTGACAGCAACCGGCTTTATCGGATATTCATCTATGCTGAACGAAACGACCGTTTTTTCATCCATTTCCAGCACTTCAACATCGGGAATAAGTATCGGAGCAGTTTTAGTCCGAATTTCATTGAGCCACTGCGCAGTCGTTTCTTTCTGCAACTGCACCCCTATAATAGCTCCATCGTTGCCCACTCCAACATACACCGTGCCCCCTTTCGCGTTGGAAAAAGCCACCAACGAAACAATCACCTCGTCGGTAAACGAGGTCTTAAACTCTACCTTGTCTGTTTCAGCAGCCTGTAGCAATAGGGATTTTATTTTTTCTTTGTTCATATTGTAGCGTTTGGGGTAATTAATTGGGAATTTTTATTGTCCCGCAGGGACGACACATTCTCAAGTACCGCCCTTGCAGGGCTAATGGGAAGTGGACACCTCCTACACCGTAGGCTGAAGCCTACGGTTAATAAAGTGTAGTCCCTGCGGGACTGTAAAAGCGATTTCTGATTACTCATACTGCTATTTTTGCCTGCAAAGATAGTCATAATTATTGGAATTTGCCAAAATATTTTGCAAAATTCCAATTTTTTATTCCGGCACAAAGCTATCAAACGTATTGTCGGCATAATAAACAATCACTCTGGAGGCTTTTTTGACTACTAATTTTTCTTTTTCGACTACCACTTCCTGATATTTCACCTGTTCGGCGGGCTTTTCCACAGGCGGCTGTTCGGGCGTATCCCTGTGCTGTTCGGGCAGGGGGGCGGAGGTTTTCGGAGGACGCTGGGTGACGGATATTGTGTCTGTGTTTTGTGGGAACAGGGGCGGCATTTGTCGCTGTTGGGGCTGTTCTGTGCCGCCGTTTTTGTACATTGGCTCTTGTCCGAAGAGGAGCCAGTCGGCGTTGATGTTGTCGTACTTTTTCAGAATCGCCATGAGGATGGGGGTGCTCACGTTTTCGTTGCGCTTCAGGGTTGCCGTCATCGTTTGCGGGTTGATTCCGATGTGTGCGGCAAAGGTGACCGGCGTGTATCCGCCGCCGTCCATAAGTGTTTTTATCCTGTTTTTCATATTTATATATGTATTTGTTTTTGTGCGATGCAAAGGTATATATAATTTTTTACAACTGCAAATCACAATTGTATTTTACTTTGCATACACCGAATTTATACAAATGTATTTAATAATGCAAATGTACAAACTGACCTCTCAAAATATACTTAAAATTTAATTTAAATAACTAACGTAATTAACTGATATATGATGATTTACAATAGCGTTTTAACATTTTTGAATGCCTCTGGCGGCTTTTATGAAAAATACTCTCCAATAGTGCTAAAATTTAGTCTAAATGTTTGATTATAATTCGCTGGGTTTCAGTTGATTATGTTGTGTAAAAATGGTGTTGTTAATAAAGGTTAAGCATAAAAAAGCGCGTTAAATACAAATGTATTTAACGCGCTTAATGTCAGTCAGGGGTGGTTAGCGAGCCGCTTTTCTAATTACTTCGTCAAGGACTTGCATAAGGTCGAGCGAGAACTGCCACGACATTCCCTCGCTTTCCGGCATTCCCCTATCCAAGCACGCCATCACTTCGGCTGCCTCATAATTATAGCCGTTGCCAACGGAATGCACTTGAATATCTGCTTCGTAGCCATCGTTCCACTTGCCCGAAAGTCGCGTGGGCTTGTTAAACATCTCGTGCAGTTTCAGACGACCGCCGGAGCCGTAGAGGATGGCATCGTTGCTCAAAATCATTGCAAAAGAAGACGTTAACAGACTGATTTCGCCGCCTTTGTGCTTAAACAGAATGGACGTGGTAAGATCCGTTCCGGTCGGCGCGGGCACGGAGGTTACCCTGATTTCTTCCGGCTTGCCGAACAGATACATCGCCACGAAAATCGGATAAATGCCGATGTCGGGGATTGAGCCGCCGCCCAATGCGGGATTATACACCCTGTGGTTGGGGTCGAACGGCGTGATGAAGCCGAAATTGCATTGAAACAGCAGCGGCTTTCCGATAGTGCCGCGCTCCATTTCCGCCTTGAACTGCATCATACAGGGCAAAAAACGGCTCCACAAGCCTTCCATCAGGAAGACATTTTTTTCGCGGGCTTTTTTCACCATCTCTTCCACCTGCAACAGGTTGGAGGCAAACGGCTTTTCGCACAAAACGGCTTTCCCCGCCTCCAAGCACATCATCGTGTGCTCGAAATGCAAATTGTTAGTCGTGGCAATATACACCACATCCACATTCGGGTCGGCAAGCATCTCTTCATACGAGCCGTAGGCTTTTGCAAACCCGTGCTGCGCTCTGAAGGCATCCGCCCGCTCCCACGACCGCGCCGCAACGGCATAGCGATTGGCATTGGGCAACTCTTTCAACCCATCGGCAAATTTGTTGGCGATTCTCGCCGCACTCAAAATGCCCCAATTATAAGTTTTTCCCATGATAATAATGTATTTTTATTGTTTACTATTGAATTTCATAAAACTTTCCGCTGCAAATTTACAAAAAACTTTCTGAAAATTTTGTGCAATCAAAATATTTGTGTTACCTTTGCAGCCGATATTTACAAGAGAGACAAGTAAATACAAGTGATAACTTATTAAACAATAGGAGATTATGAAGACATAAATGTGGTAATACGCACATTTTAAGATTGGAAAAAGCGTTTAGCTTACGATTGGTTCTATGAAATCTCGACAATTTCAAGGAGTTACCAAAAAAATTAAGTGACGTTCACGCCGGTTGGCGTGGGCAACTCATTCATTTGGTAACTCAGGTAGTCGAGAACCTCATAGGACAAATAGATATTAAGAGTTTGTCCGCGTTTTTTTTATGTGGCGTATGTGAGGAAGGGCAAAAAATATACAACCGATTTTGAGCAGAGTTAAAACGGACTTCGGCTCTGTTGTAAAGTCAAAATGTAAATTTGGTATTTTTTTAGAAGTCCATTTAAATTAAGGGGACTTCTAAAAACTACTTTTTTCAAATTGATTTTTCAACAAAGCCGAAGTCCGTTAAAAACTTTGTCTAAAATCGGCGCAAAGTTACACTATTTTTTGAAATCTGTTCTAAAAATCCAAAATTTTTCTATCTTTTTTCTATCTATCTATCTATCAGTATATTATAATTGTAAATTATTTTTTATGTTGCTCTTACAGGTTGCAGTTGCAGGCGGACTATCTGCTCGTAACGAAACATATTGTAAACCAGATTGAGCAGCCCAATAAC
>BNTT01000123.1 GCA_025996815.1 Bacteroidia bacterium | reverse complement strand
GTATGAATGTTTTTGTTCAAGCGGAAGTGGGCATACGAGATGCGAATTAATGACCGGAATTCAGACGTGGGCTATTCCGATCTTTCACACCGGCTCCGATGATTGGGCCATCCGCAACAGACACCCCGCCATTTAAGGCGATTTTAGCTTCTTGGGGAGCTTCCGCCCTTAGGGAAGTTGCCCCCCCCCCCCCGCAAAGAGAACGCTGCTTAATAGCAAAGTTCGTGCAAACCTTTTGAATACTTTTCGCATAAAATTTTAATTTAGTTGTTTAACAAAATTTTTTTTTTCTGTTGTCGCGGGAGATTGCGGCTCAAGTCCCCAATGAGATCTCGTGACTAACGGCGGCAAAGGTACGACAATAAAAAATGATAATCATTGTAAAAAAACGACTTTCTTTTGTAAAAAAGCGACTTTTTATAAAAAAAAACAAAAACGTTTGCCAATTCAAAAAGATGTTGTACCTTTGTGGGGTGAAACAGGGAGTTTGATGTTTATTTTTCGGAAATAAAAATGTTCAATGGCATCAATATGCGTTTGGGGTATCCGGTAATAGAATACGCTCGCCATTAGAATTTCTAAAAATATGAAAACAACAGCAATTGAAGGATTTCACACGGTTGAGTTTTTCCGCGCCGTAAAAGAGAAAATGGCAAAAGCCACAGAGGGGATGACATTACAAGAAAAGCGCGAAGTTTGGAAACAAATGCGTGAGGGGCAAATCAGTTTGGCATAGCCTCTGTATAGATATTTTGAATAATATTCCAGTCGGAGATGCCTATCACCGCTTTGTATGGCTCGAAGACAGCATCTTCTTCGGGCGTATCTGCCGCCTTGTACACATACCATGCCGACTTTGGTTCAAAGTCGAAATTACGCAAACCCAATCTCAGCCCAAATTCGGCAGGATTGTCTGCCCAGTTGTTCCACACGATGCAGTCGATACCGGACAGCGCGTTGAGTTTTTTCCATGCGTAGGCACATCCTGCGGCTTGCTCCTCCAAGTCTTTATCACTGTATGATGGGGAGTTGGTTCCGTTTTCCGAAAGCCAGACACTACGCTTCACTGTTCCAAGATATTGGTTTGCCGGCGTTTTTGCCCATTTATCCACCACTTCAAGATTTTTGAACGTGAGCAATTTGGTGTTCATCGAGAAGGTTGCGTCGGCGTCAAGCCATGTTTTCGGGTCGGTTATCGACTGCGGATAGGGATGGATAGCCAATCCCCATTTGAAGTCGCCTTCCGCCCTGCAATAGTCATTTAAGGCATTGAGCATTTTCACGGTAGAATAGCCTTGCGAACTTATAGGTTGAGTCCATGACTGGGTAAACGAGCCAAACACTTCCGTATTGGAGTCATATTGCCGAAATATGTTATAGCACAAGCGCATGGACTTGACGTAGGTATCCATATAAACCGACATTGCTCTGTTTCTGCCCATGTTAGTCCACTCATAGCCGATATCCGCCTCGTTGTGTATTATCCAATGGTGTATGCGCCCATACCGGTTATCGTTACGCATGTAACGACTTGCAACAAAGTCGAGTGCCGCGGCATAAGTTTCAACGCTTTCGGGGGTACTCAGGTTGGGCATGGTGTAATGTCCCGACGCATAATCGGGGTGCTGAAGCAGATTGCCTATCGTCTTGTCCGCAGCCGAAGCAGCAGGCCGTATCAACACGATAGCCGCCACCACGACATTGCGCTTGGCATATTCCAAGAGTACAATGTCTAAAGCCTCAATCCCCGAACGGTTGAAATACCATGTTTTTCCTGCATATTGATGGGTGATTACATCGCCTTGCGTAGCGTACATCAAATCGGTAAGTGTCAGATTGTAGGTCGCACATGTTAATTTCAAATCGTCTAAATCTTGCTGAAAAAGGGGATGAAACGCCCAGATAGCAGCCCCTTTTTTACCCGCAAGAACACCCGGAGATAGCGGCGACTGCTTGGCGTCAATATTATCTGCATAGCGGGCATGAGATATGATTTCATCTTTGGTGCCGTCTTTTACGATGAGCCATTTAGACAGGCTGCGGTCGTAAGTGCTGTTGTTGCGAGTCACAAAACGGTCGAAACTCAGACTGAAAGGAGCGTCTGTCAGTGCCGTCCGGTACTCAAACACCTCTGTCAGTGTTACATCCTGCCATGGCGTAACTTCACACAAACTGTAGTTCCCCGTGCCCGAATAAAGACCTTTCACAATGATTTGCGTCTGTGATGCCGTTACTTCCGTCACCTGCGCGACGTAATCCTGCACAAGGTAATGCTCAATGGCTCTCGCTTTTTTCGTTTCCGCACTCACCTTTTCTTCTAAAGTTCCCGACCAGAAAATCACCTCGTTTTCCTCACTCACCACAGCCACTTTGTCAAATGGAGCGTCAGCCGGTACGGTAACGAGAATTTGCGTAGCGGACACACTTACGAAATTCTCTTTAAGCACATCTACGTTAACGCTCAAATCCGTAAAGCGAACAGCGTTTACGTGGTCTAAATTGGTACCCGTAAGTGTCAAATAGGCTCCTTTCACTATGCTTGTCGGTGCTACTTCTGTAAGGGTTATAACCACCTCTTCCGGCACGACTTCCGGCACCTCTTCCGGCACCTTTTCCGGCACGTCGTTGTCTTTACAAGCACCGAACATCAAACTGATAGCCACAAAAGCCATCATCATCACATTACTGCATTTACGAAAATGTTTCATACTATAAAAATTAAATTATTTTATATTCATAAAAACTTTAACTTTACCATTTGATACAATAATTTTTCAATTTCACGCCGCAAATATACAACCTTTTTTTTAATATTCATTTGTTGTCAATTGCCGCAAAAACATATTCTTTTCCTGCCTCGGTTGGCAAATCGTATTCCACCGTTGACTTTACAGCGGGCGGATTCAATTGTGCTTTTTCCGAAATAACAGGCTTTGGAATGTCGTGTATTTTGAAAAACGGATTGGAATTTATACCGGCTGCCGAGTTCAAAGTTCCATTTTTTGCCAATGTCAGCGGCTGTTCCGAACGAATCCGAAGGTTTCCACCCAACAAGGATTTGATTTTAAGTGTTTTCAACTTACCGTTTTCCCATTCGATATGGCTTATCAGGAAGCCGCCTCTTGCGCGCAACCCGCTGATTTTTCCTTTAGCCCAAACATCGGGAAGTGCCGGCAGAATGTGGACGGCACCATCGTGGCTTTGCATCAGCATCTCGGCGATACCGGCAGTACATCCGAAATTGCCGTCAATCTGGAAGGGTGGACAGGCATCAAATAAATTGGCATACGTTCCGCTTCCTTTATAATCGGTCAACTGATTGTCGGATAATTTCAACTGATTGCTAATTAAATTGTAGGCACGATTCCCATCCATAAAACGCGCCCACAGGCATACTTTCCAACCCATCGACCAGCCATTAGCCCAGTCGCCGCGATAGTTGAGCGAATTACGCGCCGCATCGAACAGTTCGGGTGTGCGATAAGGCGATATTTGCCAACTCGGATAAACGCCGAGCAGATGCGATACATGGCGATGCGTGTCTTCGGGATTGTCCCAATCGAACAGCCATTCCTGCAACTGGCTGTGTTGCCCGATGTGCATCGGGGCGAGCCGACTGCGGGTCTGTTTCAGCGTATCGGCAAATGCGGCGTCGATGCCCAGAACTTCCGATGCCGAAATCACGTTGGTAAACAGTTCAAACGCCAGTTGATTGTCCATCGTTGTACCATAAGTATTGGTAGCCCGCACATTTTCCTTGTATTGGAACGAATTTTCGGGCGAATTACTTGGTGCAACAACCAACCAGTGATGTTCCGGTTCTTCCGTAAGAAAATCGAGCAAAAAGAGGGCTGCACCTTTCATAATCGGATATATTTCAGACAGATAGGCTTTATCTCCGGAATAGAGATACCGTTCCCACAGATGTTCGCTGACCCAAGCTTCGCCGGTCGGCCACATGCCGGAACCCGCAAAATCAATCGGACCGGTCAGCCGCCAGATGTCGGTGTTGTGGTGCAATACCCAGCCGCGCGCTCCGTACATTTCGCGAGCGGTTTCCGCGCCGGTAACAGCCACCTCTTTCACCATTTCGATAAACGGCTGGTGAAGTTCCGACAAGTTGGTGACTTCTGAGGTCCAATAATTCATTTCGACATTGATATTGGTGGTATATTTGCTGTCCCAAGGCGGAGCCATTAAATCGTTCCATATTCCCTGCAAGTTTGCCGGTTGATTGCCGGGTTGCGACGACGAGATAAGCAGATAGCGTCCAAATTGGAAATACAGGGCTGCCAGTTGCGGGTCGTTGGCTTTGGCAAATTCAAGAATACGGTCGTCCGTCGGCTTTTTAACGGATTCGGTTACGCCCAAATCCAATTGCACACGGTCGAAATAGTTTTTGTAATAAGCAATATGTTCTTTGCGCAAGGTTTTATAGTCTTTCTGCAAAGCGGTTTGCAAGTAATCTTTTGCCCATTCATCGGGATTTCCGCTGATGTCGTGGTAGTTGACAAAATTGCTCGCCATCGCCACATACAAAGTAACGGCATCTGCACCGTTGATAGTAATTTTGTCGCCTTCGGAAGATAATTGTCCTTTTTCGGGAATGACTTTCACTTCCGCCGTAAAGCCTACCTTGCCTTCCAAACCTTCCTGGTCGCCGGATATGCCTTTCAGAAACAACTCGTCGTTCTGTGCAAAAGTTTCGTTTTTCTGCGGACTGGTGAGCCATGCTGAGAAATTGATTTGTCCTTTTTTCGATGCCGTCAAGCGCACGACAATCACCTGTCCGGTGAATGCAGCAAACGTTTCACGCACATATTCCACGCCGTCAACTGTGTAACGGGTCGTAGTGATGGCTGATGAAATATCCAGTTCGCGATAATAGTTTTCCGGATTTTCGTGTCCCGGGAAAGCAATATTCAAATCTCCTACCGGTTGATACGACATTCCATGGTTGTGAGGGAAAAATATCTTTTCGTCCACTAATTTTTGTGCTTCTGCAAACTTTCCGGCAAACAGCAATTTGCGGATTTCCGGCATGACCGCCAAGGCTTTGGGGTTGCTGTTACTGTTCGGTTGCCCCGCCCATACGGTTACTTCGTTGAGTTGAATTTGTTCCTGCGCGGTGGTTCCGAACACCATTGCGCCCAAACGACCGTTGCCAACAGGCAAGGCTTCTACCCACTTTGCGGCAGGGGCTTTGTACCATAATTTCATTGCTGCCTGATTCTCTTTTTCCCCGCAGGCACACGCGAGGAGAACGCCGCCTAAAAGCAACGTAAGTGAGCCATTTTTGAACTTGTGTTTCATAAGTAAATATTTTAAATTATTTATAATTATTATCGGCGGCAAAGGTGCGGTAAAAAAAAATGATAATCATTGTAAAAAAACGACTTTCTTTTGCAAGAAAGAGACTTTCAAATGTTAACCCACATCTTCCCTCACCCAGCGGCTCAATGTCCGCTCTGTACTGCTAAATTCTGCGCCGATTTTCACTACTTTTCGCGTTCCGGCACTGTATGGGATAAGGTAGCCTTTGTCGTCAATTTGTTTGAGAGCTTCCTCGGCGGTGGCATTTTCGGCGAGTTTAAATTCAAAGACGTAGATGATGTCTTTCAACCAAACTACTATGTCGGCGCGACCAACGGCACTTTTGACCTCCGTTAGCACAAATTGCCCCATTGATTTTAGCAGCAGATAAAAAATGGTTTGGAAATTTTCTTCCGTTTTGTTGCTCAAATCGTTTGGAATATCTGCAAAATGGGCACGAAGCCGAGTCATAAAACCATCTACATTGCCTGCTTCCAAGTCTATAACAAATAAATCGCTCCTAAAATCAGTGCCTAATCGTGCGCTCGGTGTGTATATGCGTCGCAGTTCATCCAAAAAGCCGTATTTTACCTCTTCGTTTGGAAAACCCAAAACGTAGGTGTTATATTTGGGGTTGAAATCTTTTATCGTGAGATACCCCGTTTGATAGAGTAGCGGAACCGCATTGGTGTCTCCCGCCCGATAATCGGAGATGGAAGGTGCCGCAATCGTAACATCGTTTTCAAGACTGGGAATATCAAAATTGGCATCTTTGAGCATTTTAGCAAGAAAAGTAGGCGTGCCTGTTGAAAACCAATAATAACGCAAAGCACCGTTTGAAAATGTATTCAGCAGGCTGAACGGATTATATATTCCCTCCGTATTTTCACAAAAATGGTAACCATCGTATCGCTTTTTGAGTTCGGCAAGCGTTTCTTCGTAACTCATTTTTTGTCTTTCAGCTAATTTTTGTATTTCCGGCTCAAAATTAACGAGCAATTCTGTTTCGGATATGCCACAAACACCGGCATAATATTCATGCATGCTAATATCCTGCAATTGATTTAACTGACTGAAAATGCTGACTTTAGAAAACTTGGTAATTCCGGTGAGCAGCAGAAACCGCAAATAGGGGTCGGCGGTTTTGAGAACGCCGTAGAAACCGCTCAATGCCTCTCTGATTTTTTCGTGCAGTTCGGGCTTGTCCAAGGTGCTGGTGAGCGGCTTGTCGTATTCGTCCACAAGAACCACAACCCGTTTTTTTGTTTTTTCATAAGCACGGCGCATTAAGCCCGCAAGACGAGTAGATAATAAATCTTCATCATCGTTTTTTCCCCACTGTTCCTCTAACAAAGCCAGCTGCGTATTGAGTACAGACTGTAATGTGGCAAAATCCGGATAGTTAGCCGCATTTAAATCCAGATGAAACACCGGATATTCTACCCAGTCTTTCTCCAAATCGGCAATGGCAAGCCCCTCAAAAAGTTCCTTCTTGCCCTGAAAATAGGCTTTCAGGGTGGAGAGAAAAAGGCTTTTCCCAAACCGGCGCGGGCGTCCCAAAAAGTAGGGACACCCTTCGTTGACAATTCTATAAATGTAGGCTGTTTTGTCAACATACAGATAACTGTCTGTTCTGAGTTTCTCAAAATCCTGAATGCCAATCGGCAATTTTCTGCTGAAATCCATAGTGCTATTTTTTTAAGACAGGACAAAGGTAGCCATAATTAACTAATTTACCAAATAGTTATTGAATAAAATCAGGTAATCGCCCACTTTCCAAAACGGGCAAACTCTGAAAGAGTTTATAATCGTATGTGCCGGTTCTTAGATTATCAAAAGGACCCGGATAGGATTGCTTTTCGGTCAAACCGTAAATCGCTTTATAATCTTTGTTCCATTGAGCATTCGCACGCTTGGCTACTGCTTCGGGTACGGTCAGCCTGACCGATTGGGTAGCCGGTAGATATTCGGCAGAAAGTCCGGGCATCATCCCGGCAT
The DNA here is from genome assembly GCA_025996815.1 of Bacteroidia bacterium. Classification (GTDB taxonomy): domain Bacteria; phylum Bacteroidota; class Bacteroidia; order Bacteroidales; family Azobacteroidaceae; genus Azobacteroides. Next base: position 1,949 of record BNTT01000123.1, on the reverse strand, counting down.
CTTTATCGTAGTGTTTCGAGTGTTTTGACCAGAACGTTTGCCATTCGGATAATTTCATTTTTACTACACCCGCTTCATATACGATTCCGTTTATATCCGTTCCCAAATCGGCAGCTACCCGTTCCTTAAATGTCGCTTCATCAAAAGGCGAAGGCGTATCGCTCCAATTATTTATTCTCATGAGTCGGTCTTCGGTTGAGCCGCCGTAGAGGTTTCCGAGAAAACGTTGCTCGCCGCCTTTGGCGATGGGGTATAATATTTCGTAGAGAGTATGATTGTTGCAAAATAAATTGTTGTAAAAAGCATTTTTATCGCTTCTTGTCCGTTCGGTCATTTGACGGATAAGCACTGCCTGTTCGTATCTGTCGCTTCGCCATGAAATGCCTTGACCCGGCAAAACCGGCAATTCTATAAAGTCGCAGGGTGATGCGCCTGTAATCAGATTATTTACATACAAGGCACCCGATGAATCGTGCTGGTAAATGGGGTTTTCGATGTTGTTCATGATGATATTGTGGTCAATCAATACGGAACCAAACGGATAATCGCTCATTTCACAGAAAATACCAGCCCGACCGTTTTCTACAATGATATTACGGGTTACGCGGGAGTGCGGAAAACGATTGTCTAACCATATTCCGTAAGTTTCATAATTTTTGGCAACGTAATTTTCCGAAATAACAGCGTTTATGCAATTGTGAAACTTCAGTCCTGCCTGTTCGTAAAGACCATAGTTATACAATAAGTTGTTATTATACATCACCACATTTCCGCGAACAATCATATTTGTGCTGCTGGCACCCATAATCCCGTTGCTGCCGTTGTCCACCACATAATTATATTCAATGATGTTGTTGATTACATCGGGGGCATCTAATCCTTCTTTGTCGTCGCGTTCGCCAATCTGTCCCATGGCACCGCAATCAATACCCACATTAGCGGCATAGCGCACCACATTGTTTTTCACCAACCAATGATGACCGCAACGCAATCCCAAAGCGCCTGCTTGAGCAAATTCCTTTACCGCCCAAAAATCCAAGGGAAATTGGTTACCGCAATGTTCCATAATAAAACCTATCACTTGAATGTAGCCCAATCCCTTGATGTGTGGCGCAAAAATACGGCGACGGGTTGTGATTTCCACTTCATTAGCGGTGGAATGTTCCTGTCTGAAATTTACCAAAACCTTATTGCTGCCCGGCTCATACCACCAACTGCCCGGTTGCTTTTCCATTTCGGATACCAAAGGGGCTTGCAGATATGGCTCACCGGCAACAAAAACTTGTCCAAGCGTGTAGCCTCTACCCGGAATATTGGGTGTATAATCTCTGTCTTTTGATTTATAGCCCTCAGAAGCAGTAATAAAATCATTGTCCCTGAAATAGGGCGCAGCAGACGAAGCAACCTTAAACGGATTGGCGTTGTCCCAATAACAATCGTCTGTGAACTGCATTTGATTCAGGTCGGCAGAAAAGATATTACTTTCGGCATGCACCCGTTTCCAGGGTTTGACATAAACATCCGAGCCTTTGATAAACACTTGCTTGCCCGGTTCACCCAAATAGACAATGGGTTGACCGGCAACGCCTCCTCGCGGAGGAGAAACCCGTTCGCGATAAACACCCGCCAACACAAAAACCGTATCTCCGGCTTGCGCCATTTCCGCTCCTTTGGAAATGGTTTTGAACGGCTGATTTTTGTTACCCGAATAGTTGTCATTCCCGCTATTGGAAACATACCATGTTTTTGCGCTTATCGACAACGGTATGGCAACCGATACAAAAATCATTAGTAACTTCTTCATTTTATTCTTTATTTTTATGGTTCTACTGGGAATTGTGTGGAAAGAGCATTAAATCACCGTTAAAGAAGAGAATAGCCGTTCTGAAATTAGCGGTATTTCTGTAACCTCTTCCGATTGTTTTTAGCTCTTGTATTGCCCCGTTTAA
>BNTT01000122.1 GCA_025996815.1 Bacteroidia bacterium | reverse complement strand
TTCGATGCCTGAAAAGCGGTTTTGACCGTTGGAAGTTTGCTTGTTTTTTGCTGAGCATATAACACCGTTTGATAATTTCACTCGCTGCCCCTATTGACAGGGAAGCACTTGTCAAACGGCACACGGTTCAACTCGACAGCCTGTCGGATACGGAATTGCTACAAGTCGGCAACGGAGAAATAGCCTTCGGCATTGATGCAACCGGCTTGCAGACATTCTATGGGAACACCATGTCGCATTGGGGATGGCATTCCGTACCCTGCCCGGTAGAAGGCGGTCATGCTGCGTTGAAATTGACGGAATTTGACTTTCACGGACGCAAACTCCCTTATCGTTTTTCGCAGGATGACCAAAAAGAACTCTTTTCATGGATGCGCGAAAATCCACACAGGATGAATCTTGGTCGTCTGAGATTCCTGATTAAAAAAAATGACGGACAATTCATTACACCGGACGATGTCAAGGCAATAAGACAGACACTTGACCTCTGGAACGGCATCATTGAGAGCCATTATGAGATAGAAGGCATTCCCGTCCATGTTGAAACCGGCGTTGAACCGGAAACAGGAACATTGGCTGTTCAGGTCGCTTCGCCGCTTATCAAGTCGGGGCGTTTGCAGGTTGAATGGGCTTTTCCCTACGGTCATCCCGGAAAGACCGGTGCCGACTGGGAAAAACCCGACACCCACCGGACAACGGTAAGCAAAGGCAAACATCGAATTGATTTTGTGCGACAACTCGACACAACCGGCTATCATGCGGTATGGAGTTGGGACGGACAGGCGACATTCGACAAAACAGCGACTCACACATTCACCTTGACACCTGATAATAAATCGGATACATTTCGTTTCACGGCGTTATATGCTCAGCAAAAAACAAGCAAACTTCCAACGGTCAAAACCGCTTTTCAGGCATCGAAGAAGCATTGGTCTGCCTTCTGGCAGACGGGCGGTGCGATAGACCTTTCGGAAAGCCGTGATACGCGGTGGAAAGAATTGGAGCGACGTATCGTTCTGTCGCAATATCTGCTTGCGGTGAACGAGGCGGGTTCTCTGCCGCCGCAGGAGAGCGGACTGTTCAATAACGGCTGGAATGGAAAATTCCATTTGGAGATGCACTGGTGGCATGGTGCACATTATGCGCTATGGGGGCGTTGGTCGATGATGGACCGCAGTCTGGGATGGTATCGCGATGTCCTGCCCAAAGCAAAAGAACTGGCGCAATCTCAGGGTTTCACCGGCGCCCGTTGGCCAAAGATGATAGGTCCCGATGCGGAAGATTCACCGTCAAGTACGGGACCACTTCTGATTTGGCAACAACCACACCCTATTTTCTATGCCAAATTGGAATACCGCCTGAACCCGACAAAAGAAACGCTTGAGAAGTGGCGCGAAATCATACAGGAGTCGGCGGAGTTTATGGTATCCTTTGCCTTCTTCGATGAAGCAAAGCAACAGTATGTTCTTGGTCCGCCGATAGCAACTGTTCCTGAAAACACCAACTATGTACAATCATGGAACCCGACCTTTGAACTTTCGTATTGGCGGACAGGCTTGCGTTGGGCACAGGCATGGCGCGAACGGCTCGGTTTGCCCCGTAAGCAAAAGTGGGACGATGTGATACAAAAACTCGCACCATTGCCTGAGCAGGACGGCGTGTATCTCTCACAGGAAAATATGCCGGACACCTATACAAAGATGAACTGGGAACATCCCTCGCTCATCGGTCCCGGCGGTATGTTGCCCGGCGACGGAACAAATTCGGAAACGGTCAAGCGTACCGTGCAAAAGGTATGGGAGACATGGCAATGGGACAGATGCTGGGGTTGGGATTTTCCGATGATGGCGATGGCGGCAGCCCGCAATGGCTACCCGCAGATGGCGGTTGATGCCCTGCTGCATCCCTCGTTCAAAAATGCAATCAATAAAGCAGGATTGAGCACCGGCGGTCCGTTCCCTTATTTCCCGACCAATGGCGGTATTCTGTACGCTGCCGCTCTGATGGCAGCCGGATGGGACGGAGCCCCAAATCAACCGGCACCCGGTTTCCCGAACGACGGTTCATGGGTAGTGCGCTCCGAAGGATTAGTGCCTGCACCGTAATTAATTGAGAATGGAACAAATTATGAACAGCGGCATTGTGCATTGTCAATTATTTTGCTTACCTTTGTAGAAAAAAATTGAACTATGGCACGATATTTTAATGTAGCAGGTCCCTGTAATGAAGCGCAGCACTATATGATAGAAGCTTCGTCGCGATTGACAGGAATAACGGAACTCATAGACCAAGAGCAGTATTTTGTGATTCACGCACCTCGTCAGAGCGGCAAAACCACTTTTTTGATGGATTTGGCGAATCGCATCAATCACGAAGGCAAGTATTATGCACTTTACTGCTCGTTGGAGGCAGCACAGGGCGTTATTGACCCGAAGGAAGGCATTCCGGCGATAGTGAAAGGACTAAAATCGGATTTACGGTATTCAGCCATACCCGGTGCCAGGAAGTTTGCCGCTGATGCGGATTACAGTGATTTCACCAATGTTTTAAAAGATGAATTGACAGACTTTTGTATCGCTTTAGACAAGTCATTGGTCATCTTTTTCGACGAAGCCGACTGTCTGAGCGAGGGCACACTCATCACTTTCCTTCGGCAGTTGAGAAATGCTTACAACACGCGAAGTCGAACTCCTTTTGTCCGGTCGATAGCGTTGGTAGGTATGCGCAACATACGCGATTTCAAAGCGAAAATCCGTCCCGACAGCGAGAGTTTGGGCAGTGCAAGTCCGTTTAATATCATTACTAAAGCGATGACTTTTAGCAATTTTACAAAAGAGGAAATAGTGAAATTGTACGCTCTGCACACCGCTGAAACAGGGCAAGTCTTTGAACCGGAAGCGATTGAATTGGTGCATCAACAGACACAGGGACAGCCGTGGTTGGTCAACGCCATTGCCCGCGAAGTGATAGTTGAAATGCTCCAATCCGATTATACCAAGCCGGTGACTGCCGAGTTAGTGGAAAAAGCCATCCAAACCATCATCCTGCGCCGCGACACACACATCGACAGCCTGCTGGAACGGCTCAAAGAAGAGCGGGTGCGGCGGGTAATGGAGCCGGTCATCATTGGCGAAATAGAGAAAATACGTAGGCAATCGGACGACTATCTCTACACCAAAGACCTTGGACTGATTCGGGAAGCTCCGGGGCTGGTAGCACCGGCAAATCCTATTTATGCCGAAGTAATTCTCCGCACTTTAAGTGCCGATTCACAACAAGATTTGTGCAACGAGAAATATCCCTACCAAATGCCTCGCTATCTGAAAAACGGGCGTATCGACATGATTTATCTCATGCAGGATTTTCAAGCCTTCTGGCGCGAAAACAGCGAGATATGGGTGGAACGTTTCGACTACAAAGAAGCGGCACCACACCTGATTTTGCAAGCCTTTCTGCAACGGATTGTCAACGGCGGCGGGCAGATTATCCGCGAATTTGCCGCCGGTCGCGACCGTTTGGACTTGTGCGTGCTGTATGAAGGACAAAAATACCCCATCGAACTGAAACTTCGATACAACTCCAAAACCGAAGAAAACAGCTACGCCCAACTCATCGCCTACACGGACGCATTAGGCACCAAAGAGGGCTGGTTAGTCATCTTCGACCGCCGAGTTGATATTGATTGGGATACTAAAATCTATCTCAAAACGGAGAAGATTGACGATAAAACACTGACGGTGGTGGGGTGTTAGAAGATTTGAAAAGCGTGTAAACAAAACAGACGTTTCAAACGCATCAAACAATAACTAAGTTTTACAAATGGCAATTTTTTATCTCATTATCGGACTAATCGTGGGCGGCACAGCTGCCTATTTCGTTGCTGAGGCGCGGCAGAAGAGCCGGACTGTGCCCAAGGATACGTATGAGAATTTGCGCGATGCGCACAATGAGGCTAAGATGCAGGTGAGGGTGCTGGAAGAGCGGTTGCTCGCGCAGGAGGAAAACCGGAAGACTACGCATCTGCAATTTGAAAAGGTGGCGGCGCAGATTTTGGAGGAGAAAACGGGGAAGTTCACCGAACTGAACAGAGCCAATATGGAGGCGATTTTGAAGCCGCTGGGCGAAAATATCGAGAGTTTCAAGAAAAAGGTGGAGGAAACCTACGACAAGGAGTCCAAGCAGCGTTTTTCGCTCGAAGAAAAGGTCAAGGAACTCGTTGAGCAGACCAATAAAGTGAGTGCCGAAGCCAATAATTTGGCAACCGCCCTCAAAGGTCAGTCCAAGAAACAGGGCAATTGGGGCGAAATGATTTTGGAAAGCATTTTGCAGCAGTCGGGCTTGGAGAAAAATCGCGAATATTTTTTGCAACAGACCATCAAGGGCGAAAACGGCAACGATTTGCGCCCCGATGTGCTGCTCTACTTGCCTGATAATCGGACAATTATCATTGATTCCAAAGTGTCGCTGAATGCTTACGACCGCTTTTCATCGGCGGACTCGCCCGAAGAGCAACAACTCGCCCTGACGGAGCATCTCGCCTCCGTGCATAAGCATATCGACGAATTGGCGGCGAAAAATTACGACGACATTCAGGAGGCGTTGGATTTCACGATGATGTTTGTGCCCATCGAGCCTGCCTATTTGCTCGCCATTCAAAACGACCGCGAATTGTGGTCGTATGCCTATTCCAAGCGCATTTTGCTGATTAGCCCCACCAACCTGATTGCCTGCCTGAAGCTCATCGCCGACCTGTGGAAGCGCGAACAGCAGAGCAAAAATGCGCAGGAAATTGTGCGGCAGGGCGAGGGGCTTTACGAAAAATTCGTAACGTTTGCGGCATCGCTGGAAGATGTGGGCAGGCACATTGGTCGCTCGCAAGATGCCTACAACAATGCCATCAACCAATTTAATCAAGGCAAAGGCAATCTCGTGAAGCGTGCGCTGGATTTGAAGAATCTGGGGCTGAAATCCTCGAAACAAATACCCGTGACGATGCTTGCTGCTGAAAATGAGGATGTAGAGGATGTTCAATATTCATTGGGCAATTCTGCAGATTGAATTAGCCATGAATGTGATGGATACAAAGAATTTACCTCTCTCGCTAAACTTGGCGATGACACTGAAAGCCATTGTAAATAAAGAACATGAGTGCTTAGTTTGCTCTTGCACGGTGTTGATGAACAAGAGATAGAAACTTTTTCAAAGGTGCTTGCTGCCTTGAAAAATAATGCGAGGAAATTTTAAAACACTCAATATAACGCCGACATCGCGACATCAAAAAGTGTCGCGATAGATAAAAAACGAGGTAAAAAACCAATTTATCGGGACATCGGGACATCAGAAAATGTCCCGATGGCTCAAAAATGAGGTAATTAATCAAATTATCGGGACATCAAAAAAATCCCAATGTTTAGACAGATTCATAATAAATTCCGGGACCCGCTCCCTTTTGTTCAATCAATCCTAATTCAGTCAGGTGAGTCAGGTGTCTGACGGCTTTCTTTTTATCATAACCAAATTGAGTCTCATATTCCTTTCGGGTAATCTTTTGAACGATACGGATATAATCAAACCCTTTTAACTCATCTGAATTTAACTCAGCATTTCCTACTAATTGATTAAATGCATCAAACTCTCTCGGAAATGTAAAAATCATATACGGATTATCAAAAGAAACAAAAGGCAACGGCAGGTTAACTTCGGATAATTCTTTGATAGTTTGAAAACCCAAGCCGCGCTGCTCAACCAAATCCATTTGCTCCATTATGTACATAATTCTCGGATTACGGCTAAGCGAAGGGGCATTGAATTTTTCCATCTGCTCCATTTTCAGTGGTGCGACCGGAGCTCCGGGACTTTTGATAATGATGGCTTCATCGTTTATTTCAAAATAAACCGGTGCTCCTTCGATGTCATAATCTCTGTGAACTATGGCATTGAGAATACATTCGCGGATAACATTTGCCGGATAATCATAAATCGTTTGATGGCGCGCTTTTGAACGGTCAATTTGTTTGCCGATATGATTTTCGTACCACTCCATTACCTCATCCGCCTGATTAATCAACGCACCTTCAACCGTATGGATGTCTTCACCCCGTCCGGCGGTTTTGTAGGTTGCCCTTATCAACGCATTAGGATACATTAGTTGTGGTTTTTCGCCAAACAACAACAACCCCAGACCAGTGGGAACGAACGTATCTCCTTTTTCTTCCAACAGTCCAAGTTGAGCGAAAATACGGTGAAATTTAATAGATTTGACTGTTACATCCAACTTTGCCGATTTCAAAAACGCCTCGATACTCTTTTGTGATAAATCATCCAAATGGGCTTTCGGTTCCGCTTTTTCCTTTTGTGTCAAAACGGTATGTACAGGTTCGGATTGCAACTGTTTTGCCCGTTCCTCAGCCCCTTTGATAAATTGCTTGTTGGCTTCCCTGATTACATCCTGTAAATCGGGGTCAAACATTTCAACTTCAATGCCATTATTTATCAAATACTGAATGCCTTTTCTGTCCACCGAAGGGTCGGGGTCTTCAATACCTACCCACACTTTTTTGATGCGAGCATTAACAATCCGCTCGGCACAACTCAATTTCGGAGACTTTCTTGCACCGGGAGCACAAGGTTCCAACGTGGCAAACAAAAATGAACCATCCAATGCAACATTACGATTTTTGCGCTCCAAAAGCGTAAATTCAGCATGGTCACCCTGCCGTAACTCCCCCCGAAAGGCTGTTTCAATTTCGCTGGTAGGTTTCATCAACAAAGCTCCTACCTTGGGGCTTACCTTATCGCTACGAGGTTCCTGAACTGATTTGTTCATCACTTCAATAGCCATCTCCATGTATTTACGCGGTTCAAATGCTGTCGTTTGCATAATTATTTATCTATATAAAGACAGGGGCAAAGATAAACAAAATAATTGAATTATGGAGAATAAAAAAATAATTCTCAATTCTGCATTAATTTATGCGTGTAAACAATATGGGTGGATTCAACTTCTAAGTGCGACAAAAATTTCTACAAAGGTAGATAAAAAATTTCAGTTGGAGATTTAAAAAGCCGAATTTTTCTCTTGGTCGGCTGTTAATCTTCTATTTTCCGTAATAATTCCTAATTATGTTTAACATACCCTCATGAGAGCCTCCCGCTGCTAAGCGCACCCCCAGCGTGACAAGCGGTGGAATATATTTCGCAATTGCGCGGGTCAAATATTTCGCCCGCCGCGCGAAGTTTTACAAAGCGTGGCGGGCGCAAGACGGAGGAACTTGTGCCACGCTGCTTAACAAGGGAATATCTTTTCCGGTCAAGTAGTTGCGGCTTTTTTTGTTTTTATGGCGAATTGAAATCGTTTTTGGTGAATTAAAAAAAAACATTATGTAGCTGAAACTCAGATGTTTATGTTGTTAATGGAATTAGAGAAAGTTCTGTTTTTGGCGAAAAGCCTCCTGTTTTTGGCGAATTGAAATCTCTATTTTGCAAGTTGTTCAACAAACTGTTCTGTTATATTGCGTTCAACATTAATACTATTATCTATTTTGTAACGAGTTGAACGCCCACTCCCGATTGTTTCAATCAATTTTTCTTCTTCCAATTTCAAAATCAAATATTTAATTTGCCCACGTGATAACAGATTATTAAATGCAATAACAAAATCTTTCATATTTACATATTCTGCTTTTTCAAAACACCCTGCCACTATCTGCAAATCCCGCAATCGATATTCTTTTATGTATGCAGGCTGTTTGGTAATTTCATAATACAAGTCGCCCAAAACATATTTCTTGTCTGCCGACCTTTGCGATTTTATCAACCCCTCACGTTGCAACTTCTCAACCGATGCTTCGAGCAAGTCCGTTGAAATGCCCTACTGTACCTTATTCAACCATCACCAACTTGTTACGTGGCTTACTGTGTGCAGTCAGGATATTGTTTGACTATTCCATTGTCGGTGCCCAATCGCGTTTAAAACAGCTTCCCTGATTACATCCTCGTTGAAAGCAGGGATGTCGTAAATCGTGAATTTGTGACGGACGTGCAATAAAGGATTGCTTGCCGGTTGGTTGATATACGACCAAATTTTTCCCATTGCCGTAAAAAGCGATTCCTGAAACTCTTTTCGAGCCGTATAGGGTATTGAATGATTTAGTCGGCATCCGACATCACACGCAAACTAATCGCCGATGCGCATCAATGGAACGCCCTCGAATTTCAGCGTTGCGCCGGGTGGTCGGGAAGGTATTTTGAAAATCAGCACACGTTTGTCGCCTTCAAACAATTCTTCAAATTCAACACGAATTTCCAAACGCTTGTAAATCTCATCTGACAAAGCCCTTGTTTCTCCTTTTGCAAATTCAGTGCCGACAACTTCATTCGGTTTGTCTTCTTTGACACCGAACATCAAATATCCACCGCCTTCATTGGCTAACGCAACCACATAGCCGAGTACGCACCTGCGCCTCTCTTTGGGGTCGATATGACTACCTCCGGCAAAATTGAAATCCTTTTTTGCCTCCTTAAATTCTACTTTATGTTCGGTTTCCCAAAGTTTTTTGATTTCTTGTATAGTCATATAGCTATTGCCCTGCAAATTTGTGGGCAAAGGTACTCTTTTTTTTCGGTGCCCACAAACCACAGAGCCGAAGTCCATTTAAACTCTGTTCAAAATCAGGGACACAGTTAGGCAAAAATTCTATTCAACCCATCGTCACATGTATCCCTTCAACAGCCGATTTTTCGCAGGCATCAATAATTTTTTGGACGGCGATGGCGTCTTCGAGGGTTGACAGGGGCACTTCCCCTTTGTTCAGCACGTTTTCGAGAAAGTGAACGGCTGTGTTCTTGATGGATTCGGGATAGCACGCGTATGTCTGCGAGTGCGGTCCGTTGGGCGTGTTAATCACCCAGTCGCGATAACTGTATTTGGTGCTTCCTTTGGTTCCCATCACCTTCATGAGGCATGTCCATGGCTCTCCGGCGTGGTCATCGCCGGTAAAACTTGCACAGAGATGGCTCAATGCGTTGTTTTCCATCTTCATGATAGACATCGCCAGATTTTCCTGCGTTGCATAAGTGAAATCCAATGTGCTTTTCATACACGACACCCACTGTGGCTGCCCCACAAGGTAGAGCATCGTGTAGGCATGATGGGTGAGTATCTGATGGATGACGCCCGGATAGCGCACACGGTTGTCTTCGGCATGGAAAATATTGTACAGCATATAGAACTGCGTAATTGTTCCCAGCGAACCGTTTTTTATCATGTCGTGCATCCGTTTCACGCCCGGCTCGTAAATATAATTGTGAACGGGCATACATTTCACGCCTGCCTTGTCCACGATTTGTTTCACTTGGAGCAATTCTTCGAGCGTGTCGGCTACCGGTTTTTCAACCAATAGATGT
>BNTT01000121.1 GCA_025996815.1 Bacteroidia bacterium | reverse complement strand
TATTCCAATTTTACCCGTAACATGATTGACTTTAGAGAATATTTATCTGATGAGCAATATGAAAAGTTGGTCAACATACTAAAAAGCAACTTTGCAATAAGTATTCAATCTTATTGTATGCAAGGAATGGAAATAATAAACGAAACAGAAGAAATATATGAATTTTTCACTGAATTTGTTTCATTAATAATAGATTTCAAGAAATCAACAAATAAAAATAAATGAAAAAGTCATTTTTTATTGGCTTAGTGAGCTTCATGTCACTATCCGTTCCGCAAGGGAACATGTATGCTCAGAGTACTGATGCAGAAAAAGGTTGGGAAGCCTTGAATCAAGGTGATTACTCCAACGCAGTAGAGTATTTCACTAATCATTTAGAGGTACGCCAAACATGGGGCGTGTGATTGCGTTTATGAATATCGTATTGCATACCTAACAAAAAATGTCTACCTTTGCAGCGACATTAAGTTATACCTGTTTATTTTAAAATTTGCATAAAAATTGTAACAAAAAATATGAAAACATTAAGTATTAAAGTTTCGGATTTGGAATACAGCACTTTTGGATTTGAAAAAGAAAATCTGTCTTTTTCGGAACTAACAGATGCTGTCGAAAAGCAAATTACGTTGCAGGCATTGAAAAACAGTGTAGATTATGCTGCAAAATATAATCTTTCGAGCTTGACGGCAAGCGATATTTCGCAGGAAATCAGCGCAGCAAGAAAATGAAAAAGGTTATTCTGGATACTAACGTAATTGTTTCTGCATTAATTCAAAACAGTTACCCGCATTATATAGTTTTTGAACAATAATTATGAACTGTGTCTGTCTGATGAATTGTTTACTGAATATGCCAATGTTTTGGCTCGTCCTAAATTTGCAAAAGTACCTTTATTTTTGCAAAATTCTCAAATTGTGCTAAACTATGTCTATAAAAACGCAACTTTTTATATGCCAACAATTAAAATTGATTTGTTGAAAGATAAAAGCGACAACAAACTGTTGGAATTAGCCGAAGAAAGCCGTGCCGCCTTTTTGGTTACAGGCAATTTTTCCGATTTTACCATACCAAAATATAAAAATACGCACATTCTCTCGCCACGTGATTTTTGGGATTTTGTTGTTTCTTTATCTGATTAATTTTTTATGATTACGGATAATCGCAAAATATATTGTATCTTTGCAACTGATTTGAGATGGTTTATCAAATAATGTAACATACACAATGCAAGAACTTATCAAGAATTGGTTGTCGGAGGAAAACCTTAACAAGGCGAAAGGGAAAACGCGGGAAGAACTATTTGCCGAATTTGGCAACGTATTAGAGCCTATTGCCTATATAGACTCTGTATATTTACCGTATCTTGGCGACAATATCACTGATAATCGCGTCTATTCAGGGAAAGGCTATTTTATTGACCATGCCGTCAATCATCATCCCGAAGTGAAAATTGAAGATTATGATGATATACAGGTGATTTTAAGTAACCCCGACGGCGTGTTTTTAGACGATAGTAAAGCAAATTTATCAATAGTTTTTGTGAAGCAATACAAAAATTGGGGAACTGTCGTTGTTGGAGTGGATAATGAAAATGCAAAAATTGTGCTTCATAAGTCATTTTTCAGTCAAAGAAAAAACTCTTATGCCAAATTCAATGACATAAGAGTTAAAATACCATTGGTAGGCGGTCAATCTACCGTCAGTCCTGCGGAATAATCCGCAGCCGCCAGCGCCCTTTCTGCTCTTAATGGTAATGCAAAGGTACAACATTTTTTTGATTAACCAAACAATTCGCAGATAATCATTTCATATTATGTTTATTTCGACAGCACTTTTTTGAAGCGCACCAAAAACTCTTCGGCGAGTTCTTTGGTTACGCAAAGCGGTGGTAATAAGCGGATTACGTTTGTTCCGGTGGCGCCGGTGAATACTTTTTCTTCAAAAAGAAGTTTTGTGCGCAGTTCTTTGACCGGCGTTTCAAATTCCATTCCGATAATCAGACCTCGTCCGCGGACTTCTTTTATTTGCGGGAACTTTTTGAGTTCCGTAATCAGATATTCGCCCATGTTGCGGGCATTTTCCACCAGTTTTTCCTCTTTCAGAATGTCCAACACGGCACTTGCTGCCGCACAAGCCAAATGATTTCCGCCGAAAGTAGTTCCCAATTGTCCATACACCGCCTTGAACATTGGATTGATTAATACGCCTGCCATTGGGAACCCGTTGCCAATGCCTTTTGCCACGGTGATAATATCGGCTTGTATATTGGCATATTGATGGGCGAAAAATTTACCTGAACGACCGTATCCCGATTGTATTTCGTCCAAAATCAAGATGGTGCCCGTTTCGGAGCATACTTCCCGAAGTTGTTTCAAAAAATTATCATCGGGGATATGTATGCCGGCAACGCCTTGTATTCCTTCGATAATGACGGCGCAAAAGGCTTTCGATGCCAACTCTTTTTTGACAAATTCAATATCATTGAACGGCGCAAAAGTAACGTGGTCGGTTTCGTTCACCGGCGCCGAATAAGCGGGAATGTCCGTCACCGACACCGATGCCGATGTACGCCCGTGAAACGCCTTTTTGAAAGCCAATACTTTTTTCCGTCCATTGTGGAACGATGCCAATTTGATGGCGTTTTCGTTGGCTTCGGCACCTGAATTGATTAGAAATAAGGAGTAATCGGGGTATCCGCACTGTTCGCCCAATTTCTGAGCAACTTCCTGCTGCAAAGTATTCACAACCGAATTGGAATAAAACCCAAGTTGATTCAGTTGGTTCGTCACTTTGGACACATAATACGGGTGCGAATGACCGACCGAAATAACGGCGTGACCACCGTAAAGGTCAAGATATTTATTCCCTTTGTCATCGTAAACATAGCATCCTTCGCCTTTGACAATGTTTATGTCGAATAATGGATATACTTCGAATAGTTTCATATTTGTAAATTTTATTATTAAAACGCACTTGATTTTAAGTTTAACCCCGCTTTTTCATCCAACCCAAACATCAGATTGAAATTCTGCACCGCCTGTCCGGAAGCCCCTTTCAGGAGGTTGTCGATGACGGACGTGATGAGCAACTTGCCGCGGTGTAACTCCAAGTGTAGCAGGCACTTATTGGTGTTCACCACTTGCTTCAAATCCAAATTTTTGTCCGTCACAAACGTGAATGCCGCATCTTTGTAATAGTCTTTATACAAAGCAGTTGCTTCGTCCAACGTGCCGTCATATTTCGTATAAGCGGTTGCAAAAATGCCGCGCGGAAAATTGCCGCGCACGGGGATGAAGTTGATTTGCGCCTCCGGCACATCCACTGATTCGCAAATTTCCTTCAAATGCTGGTGCTCAAACACCTTGTAGATGCTGATATTATTGTCGCGCCAAGCAAAATGACCTGTTGCAGTAGGCTTCACACCCGCTCCCGTTGCGCCGGTGATGGCATTGACATGAATTTCATTTTTCAGCAGTTTTTTTGATGCTAACGGCAAGAGTGCCAACTGAATAGCAGTTGCAAAGCAACCCGGATTGGCGATTTTATTGGCGTGTTGTATCGCCGCTTTGTTCAATTCCGGCAAGCCGTAAATGAAGCCGTCAGCCGTTGCTTTGTGGCGAAAATCCATTGCTAAATCAATGATTTTCATTCGTGCAGGAATGGCGGCATTGCCCTCAATGAACGTGCGACTGTCGCCGTGCGCAGAACAGAGAAACAGCGCATCCACCGTATTCAAGTCAAAAGAATCAACAAAAGTCAAATCCGTTTCGCCAACCAGCCCTTCGTGAATGTCCGTGATGCGGTTCCCCGCATTGCTGCTGCTGTGCACAAAACCAATCTCCACATTGGGATGGTTGATGAGCAACCGCAACAATTCGCCTGCTGTGTAGCCTGCACCGCCGATTATACCTATTTTAATTTTATTTGCCATTCTTTTTTTGCACTGCGTAAAAAATCTTCGTCGGAATCGCCGTGATTTTCGTAAAACCTTTGGCGTCGTCCGGCGTCCATGCCTTGTTGATTTCGCCGTATTCCCCAAAATCGGTTTTCATCAAATCGAACGGGCTGTCCACACCCACCAGCGTGTAACCATAAGGACGTAGTTGCACTTCCACCGTGCCCGTCACATTGCGCTGCGAATTTTGCAAAAAGGCTTCGATGTCGCGCATCACCGGTTCGAGGTATTGCGCTTCGTGCAAAAACATACCGTACCACGTGCCCAATTGGTCTTTCCAATACTGCTGCCACTTGCTGAGCGTGTGTTTTTCGAGCATTTTGTGGGCGTTGATAATCACCAGCGGAGCCGCTGCCTCGAAGCCCACGCGACCCTTGATGCCGATAATCGTGTCGCCGATGTGCATGTCGCGACCGATGGCGTAGCGCGAGGCGATGCGCTCAATGTCTTGAATAGCAGTCACTTTGTTGGTATATTTTTTACCATTGACGGCGGAAATTTCGCCATCGACAAAAGATAGTTTCAATGATTCTTCGCCTTTGGCTTCCAATTGCGACGGATAGGCGGCTTCGGGCAGGGTTTTCTCCGATTTCAGCGTTTCTTTGCCGCCGATGCTGGTGCCCCACAGCCCCTTGTTGATGGAATATTCCATTTTCGTGAAATCCGCCTCGTAGCCGTGCTCTTTCAGGTAATTGATTTCGTATTCGCGCGTCAAAGTCATGTCGCGCGTGGGCGTGATGATGCCGATTTCGGGTGCCAACACATCGAACGTGAGGTCGAAACGCACCTGGTCGTTTCCCGCACCCGTGCTGCCGTGAGCCACAAAATCCGCGCCCACTTCTTTCGCATAATTGATAATCGCCAAAGCCTGAAAAATGCGCTCCGAACTCACAGAAATAGGATACGTGCCATTGCGCAGCACATTCCCGAAAATCATATATTTGATACTTTTTTCGTAATATTCCTGCGTAATATCAAGGCTCACGTGCTTGGTAGCCCCCAATTTATAGGCACGCGCCTCCACGCGCTTCAACTCCTCGTCATCAAACCCGCCGGTATTTGCCAGCGCAGTATAAACCTCATAACCAAGCTCTTGCGAGAGATACATAGCGCAAAAGGAAGTGTCCAATCCGCCGCTAAATGCTAAAACTACTTTTTTCTTTTCCATTATATTTTTATTATTTTATTCAATTTTATTAGTTGTTTCCGCAGCAAGAATTGCTTTCAAATCCTGCTCAAAACTGTATGCACTCGCATCTCCATTTAATATCCTGCCTTCTCTGTCCACAAGAACATAGCGGGGGATGCCGTTGAATTTGAACAGTTGGCGAAGATATTGATAATCATCCTGACTTACTCGGTAAGTGTTGGTCAATTCTTGCTCTTCTATAAATTTGTTGTAGGCGTTGATGGGCGACAAATCCGCCGCTGTGATAAAAACAAAATCGATGTCTTTGCTGCCTTTGTAACTCTCTCTCAACGCTTTATGTTGTTTGATATTATAAATGCACGGACCACAAGTTGTTGCCCAAAAATCTACAAACAGGATTTTCCCTTTGTAGGGAGCGATAATATCTTTGAACAATTTTGCGGCTGCCGTGTTCGGCAATTCGTATGCCACCGGTTTTTCCAAAGGGAAATGCTTTTGAAAAATTCGGTCGGCTTCCTCTTTCAAAAATGGCTCTGCAATACCTTTTTTTAATTTATTTAGAAAAACAGCGGCATCTTCTCTTTGGTCTTTCGCCCAATGTTTAAAACCAGAATCCAACGACCTGACTTTGGTGATGTCATAGATAATGCTTGGCTGTAATTTCAACACTTCCGAATAAATCGAATCCTTTTGCCGCCATGTATCTGTTGACCGTTCCTCTCTTGGATTTATGTCGAAAGGCGAAGCAAATTCAAAACGATTGATAAAACCACTAAAATCAGGCGTTGACAACAATTCTCTATCCTGCATCGGAATATCCTGCAACAAATCATAAAATTCAATCGGCAATTTTATTCCTGCCTCCCTATTTCTGATGCCAAAATCCATTTCATAATCCATTAGAAAATAAGCAAACTGCATTTTATAATTGTACTGTAAGATTTTCCGTGTTTGCTCCGACAGTTTTTCCGTTTCCAATAAGTGCTTATATTGATTGGTATAATCAGCCGTGATAGCATCAAGATGTGATTTATAACCGGCAAATTCCCCTTTTCGCTCATCGCCATAAATTTTTTGGTAAGGCAATTCCGGCAGTTGGGCATAGAATGCCGTCAATTCCTTATTTATTTGGGCAGAAACACCTTGGTACGTGATATTAGAAAATGGGTGGCGGCGATATCGCAGCCTGTCCGCCGTCAAAAATTCATCCCAATCCAACACCATAGACAAAGTTTCCCCCGGTTGGATATAAAAATAGAATCGAAAATTTTCAAAAATAAGCATTAAATATTCGGGAAACACCATCGGGATATTTCCCTCAAACCGTCCATCTTCGTGAATTTGAATAACAACAGGGTAATCTTCGCGAGTAATCACATTGCCGGCATAAATCATTCCGGTAGTAAATCCGGCACGAGGGTCATAGCCCTTAATATAGCCCACCAATCGAGCAGTGTCTTTAGCAAAAAACTCGCCGGATTTGAAATCCATCAACGATTTACGCTTGCTATTGGCGACTTCGCCGGCTAACCATGCCTGCACCTCAGACGGCATCTCTTTCGATTTTTTCACATCCTTAGGGTCAAGCGAAATGCCATACAGAACGCTCTCGTCCGCCCCATCCGTATTACAAAAATTGATTTTCTTGACCTTTTTATCCAATTTCGGAAAAATGAGCACGAAAGTAGAATCGCCGGAGGCAGGCATAAAAATCTCTTTATCAAATTCGCCGTTCAAAATCCCTGTCGCCAGCCACTTCTCACCGGTAGCAGCATCTTCAATGTAGGTCGTCGTGGGAAACTTCACCCACCAATGAGGCAAAAAAACGGTACGAATATACAACCGCGTTTCCTTGTCCCCCAACTCAACCTTAGTGAGTTGATTAATACCCGTGTTCGCAAAATCCACAACGGGATTCACAATCACCCTGTCCTTTGCCGCAGCCGCGAAAGCCACCGACATTCCAAAAATCAATACTACAATGCTCTTTTTCATGATGAAATATTTTAAAAAAATGCGCTTTACTAATTCATAACTCATAATTCATAATGCATAACTCATAATTCACCTTTTTATTGTTTTCCTGATAGCAAAATTTGTTGTGCCCAAGAGTTGATGTCTGTGTAAATCTTCTTCACTTCTCCATTGACTGTGCGAAAAAGAAGTTTGGGAAATGCGTTATCGATTGAATTATCATAGACGTACATTCTATCTACGATTGACACAATTTGGCAACAATTAGCGATAGACTTGGCATATCTGTTCACTATTTTTGAAATAGGAACATCATGCCCTCCCTCTAAAACACGGTTTGCTACACGAGAAGCATTGATGGAAGGATGGTCTGTTCCAACAAAAAACAGGCGAATGAAATACCCCAATTCGTATGCCCGTTTAACAAATTCTAATTTGTCGGGAGCAGACAGGACTGTTTCAAAAATAAGCCCTTCTTGATTTGAGAGGCATTTTTCTCTTTGTTCAGCGGCATAGCAAGCAGCTTCTCGAACAGATTCCGGAGAGTTCCAATCGCCAAACAGGTCACGAGCAATATTATCAGGATTGATATAGACACACCCTTCAATCCACTCGTGCTTGAGAATTTTGCCCGTAATGGAGGTTTTCCCCGAACCATTAGGACCGGCAATAATGATTAGTTCAGGTTTTTTCATTTTCTTTGTGTTTTGAAAAGAATTTTTGCTCTTTCTTCTGCGGATTTATATTCTTTAATCATCATTTGCCGAAGGTTTTCATCTCCTCTTGTTCTATTCCTACGAGCTTCTTCGCCAACTTCTCTCATCAATTGTGCCAATTGTGCATCCGTTGGGTCTTCGTCTTGCCGAAACGTATAAGCCATATCTACATTCATATCGTCTTTTTTTTAGGGTCATAGAGCATCGCCGTACAAATGCAATACCGCCGGTCGGTGCGGTCGAGGACATCGTGATTGACGCAGCCCTGACAGCCTCGCCAGAAGGACTCATCATCGGTCAAGTCGGCGAACGTTACCGGCACATAGCCCAGCTCGGTGTTGATTTTCATCACGGCGGCTCCGGATGTCAGCCCAAACAGTTTTGCTTCGGGGAACATCTCGCGCGACAGGGCGAAGGCGCGCTGTTTGATGTGTTTTGCCAAGCCGCGTCCGCGAAACCGGTCCACTACAATCAGCCCCGAATTGGCGACGTACTGCGTGTTTCCCCAACTTTCGATGTAACAAAAGCCTGCAAATTCGTCGTCGACGAAGGCGATGATTGCCTTGCCTTCGCGCATTTTTTGCTCCACATATTCCGTGGTACGCTTCGCAATACCCGTTCCGCGCACTTTGGCGGCGGATTCGATGGTTGCAAGAATCAGCGGCACATAGCCCACATGACCCTCGTTTGCAACTACTACTTCAACTTTTTCCATTATATAATATGTACTAACGGGGTGCAAAATTACACAATTATTTTATATAAAATATAAATATTTGTTGCTTTGTTTTATTTTTTTTTGTAACTTGCGGCGATTTTGAGAAGTTCAATTTTTAAAAACATAATTTTTTTATATCATGAAAGTGTATCAGACAAATGAAATCAGGAACATTGCCATCATTGGCAGTTCCGGCTCCGGAAAAACCACTCTTTCGGAAGCGTTGCTTTTGGAGAGTGGCGTGATAAAACGCCGCGGGTCAGTGGATAGTGGAAATACCGTTACGGACTATTTCCCGGTGGAAAAAGAGTACGGCTACTCGGTTTTTTCGACCATTTTTAGTGTCGAATGGCTGGGCAAGAAGTTGAATTTCGTGGACACGCCGGGGTCGGACGACTTCGCGGGAAGTGCCGTTTCTGCGCTCAACGTAACCGACACGGCGTTGATGGTGCTTAATGCGCAGTATGGCGTGGAGGTGGGAACGAACAACCTGTTTCGTTACACCGATGCTTTAAACAAGCCTGTCATTTTCCTTGTAAATCAATTAGATAAGGATACGGCAGATTACGACAAAACGCTGGCTATGCTGAAAGAAACGTATGGCGGCAAGGTGATTCAAATTCAGTATCCCGTGCAAACCGGACAGAATTTTCATCAGATGGTGGATGTCTTGAAAATGAAACTCTACCAGTGGAAGCCCGAAGGCGGCACGCCCGAAATTTTGGAAATCCCCGCTTCCGAATTGGAAAAAGCGCAAAACCTGCACAATCTGTTGGTGGAAGCCGCCGCCGAAAACGACGAGGGGCTGATGGAAAAATTCTTCGATGCAGGCAGTCTCAGCGAAGACGAGATGCGCGAAGGCATCCGCAAGGGGCTATTGGCGCGCGGAATGTTTCCCGTGATTTGCGCTTCGGCGGCAAAAGATATGGGCGCGCGCAGGCTGATGGAATTTTTGGGCAACAACGTCC
>BNTT01000120.1 GCA_025996815.1 Bacteroidia bacterium | reverse complement strand
TTAATAGCAAAGTTTGTGCAAATATTTTACCTGTTTTTCGCATTTTTTTAATTTAAACTATCTAACAAAATTTTTTGTCGCGGAAGATTGCGGTTCAAGCCCGCAATGACATCTCGCAATAACGGGGGCAAAGGTACGACAAAAAAATGACAAATTGTTGTAAAAAAACGACTTTTTTTTGTAAAAAAGCGACTTTTTTGAAAAAAACTCATTTTTAACATTATAGTTGCTGTCTAATTACTATCTTCTTCATTCGTAATTTTTCATTCAACTTCTATCTGTCCTTCTAAAATTGTGTTTTCTGCATCTTTGCCAATCATTACATCAAAAGTTCCGGGTTCGACAACGAATTTCAAATCTTTGTCCCAAAGTCCGAAACTGCGGTAGGGCAATGTTAGTTCTACCTGTTTGCTTTCGCCCGGCTCTAAAGTGATGCGTTTGAATGCTTTTAATTCTTTTACCGGACGAACTACGGAGGCATATTCATCGTGCAGATACAATTGTACCACTTCGTCGCCTTTCCGCGAACCGGTGTTTTTTACTGTTACCAATACCTTGGTGTCGCCGTTTTTATTTACTTTTTCCGGAATAATCAAGTCGGAATATTCAAAAGTGGTGTAGCTTAATCCGTAACCGAAAGGGAAGGTCGGTTTGCCGTCGTCATCCAGGTAACGGTATCCGCGACCGGAAGGTTTAACATAATAGTAAATGGGTAATTGTCCGGCATGACGCGCCCAACTTACCGGAAGCCGTCCGCCCGGGTTATTGTCGCCGAACAAAGTTTCTGCAATCGCCGTTCCACCCTGTTCGCCCGGATACCACGCTTCGAGAATGGCATCTGCTTTGTCTATCCAGTTACGCATATCCACAATGGAGCCATTCAACAGCACGACAATGGTTTTTACGCCGGTGCTGCTGATTTCGTCAATCATTTTTTCCTGGTCTAATTCAAAAGTTTGTTTTCCGCCGGTATCCACTATTTGCGCATGTTCGAGGCTTTCTGACATGCGCATGGTGCGTTTAGGTAAAGTCAATAAACTGCGGTCTTCCCCTTCACCTTCCTGTATGGCAGCGAAAAAAACAACTGCATCACACGTTTTAGCCAAAACTGCCGCACCGGTGTTTTTTTGATGCAAAATCACATCCGCTTTCCCTTGTAAACGGGTTTTCAATCCCTGATAAGGCGTGATGCCGTCTTTGATAAATTCGCCTTTCAATCCGCCGCTGGGACCGGAATAGTCGCCGGTGCTTAATCTGTCGGCAGCAGGTCCGAATATGCCGATTCTTTTGATGGTTTTGTCGGACAAGGGAAGGGCGTTATTCTCATTTTTCAACAAGGTCATTACCTTGCGGGCTGCTTCGAGTGCCATCTCTTTATGCGCTTTACAGTTGACAATTTGAGCCGCTTCATTGGCATCAACGTAGGGATTTTCAAACAGTCCGAGTTCAAATTTAACGGTTAAAATCCGTTTTAGTGAAACATCTATGGCTTTTTCGGATATTCGTCCGCTTTTGACTAAATCCAACAAGTGAGAATAAGAAGATTTTTCACCGAATCCTAATCCTATGTCTAAACCTGCATCAAAACACAAAGCCTGCGCGTCCTCTTGGGATTGCGCTACTTTGTGGGCGGAATAAACACCCGGCATTCCACCGTAGTCCGATACTACATAACCCTTGAAATTCCATTCGTTGCGAAGAATATCGGTCAATAATACTTTGTTGTTGGAACAAGGTGTGCCATCAATGGAATTGTATGCAGCCATGATGGAACGTGCTCCGCCTTCCTCAATACATGCCCGGAAAGGCTCGAGATATACTTCCCGCAATATCCGCCAGGAGTCGCTGGCAGCAAAAGAGTCGTGCCCGCCGTCGCCGTAATTATCCACATAATGTTTCGGGCTCGACACAACGCCACCTTGCTCCAAGGCTTTGACCCAGGCTACACCCATCCGCGAGTTCAGCAAAACATCTTCGCCATAACTTTCTTCCGTGCGTCCCCATCGAGGGTCTCTGGATATATTAATCACCGGCGCAAACACCTGACGTACTCCCACGGCTCTTAATTCCTTAGTAACCACCTGCCCGACTTGATAGTAGAAATCATCATCGAAACTTGCCGCCATGGAAATGCTTTGCGGGAAACAAGTGGCAACACCCCACATCGCTTCGTGCAAAGCTTCGCCGTTTTGCAGCACCGGTATTCCCAACCGATTTGCCTCCAAGGCTTTTCGGGAATCTTCATTAATGGCTTCGGCACAAGTGGTTGTACTTGCCGGACCATTGGGTCCAGAGTGCAAGAAATGGGCAATGTTACGGAAATGACCGACTTCCCATTTCCTGTCTTTGTACTTATCAAAAAAACACAACTGACTTTGCAATTGCATGATTTTTTCTTCCAGCGTCATTTGACTAATCAGATTATCCACCCTTTTTTCAATGGATAACTTCGGATTTTTATAATCCGGTTCTTTTTGAGAACAGGCGTTTAGCACAAAACCGGTTATAACGGTTGCCATGATGATTGTTTTTCTACTATTCATATTGTTTATTTTATTTATTATGTTATACAATTGATTCTATTTTACATTTACCGGCATCAGCACAGTCCAACCATTCACAATTTCTTTCTCGTTTATCGCTAACTTGATGCCGGGCGTATTATTTTTCGTTTTATCAACGATAGCAACCGCCCATTGATAGACGCCAGTCGGCACTTCGTTGCTATTTATGGTAAACTGATACGGATAGCTCTGACCGTTGAGCCATTGGGATGGTTCGGCTGCTTCGTCCACCCATATTTTCACTGCTTCGCCTGCCTGATTGAGTAAGGCGAAAGCCGTTTGATATTTGTAATTCCAATTGGGCATATTGTTTGGGAGATAGCCGTTGCCGGTGTTTTCCCAATTGTGCTCTATATTGAAGTCCTGACCGGATGTCAGTTCCGTTGGAAGTGTGATTTCGGATGGATGGAACCGATAGCCACCCTTGCGAATAAACTTATCTACCAAATCGGGGGCGACAGAAAGCCAATCGTCTGCCCGCGTATCCCGCAAATCCATCGTGTTGAAGTGATATTGAAAGGCATGCTCAAAAGTGCGTTCATAACAGTCGCGCCACGTTTTGATGTAGGAATCTGTGGCGGTGGGAGGACTCGGGTCATATCCGGGCCAGGCAAATCCTTCGCCGAAAAGAGGCAGTTTGCCGTACATCTTATTGGCGTAACTTTTTTGATTACTATTGAAATGGCTGCTGCCAAGACCATCACGCCGAGCACTGAAGCCTTTACGGTCGAAAACAATCCGTTTTTCGGTAGTGTATCCGTAGTCCTGGTCGAAGCACATCACAGGAAGCACTTTCTTAAAGTTGTCGGCATACATATCTGTGTACCACTCCATCACGCTTTCGCGGTTTGCTTGGCTTGCATTTTTCCACGTAATACCCCAGCCTTCGCCACCGCCTTTTCCAAGATTAAAGGCATCCACATAATCCGTCACGTCGGGGTTGTCGTATTCGAGAGCAAGAGCCTGAACAAATTTGGTTATTTTTTCCTTGAAGACAGGGTCGTCGGGGTAAGGTGTCCACCGTTCGGGGTCGTTAAAATACCATATTACCAAGCCGTCGGGAATATAATAACCCTCGCATCCTGCTTCTCTCACATAATTGGGCGTTGCCTGCATATAGCAGTCGTAGCCATCGGAGAACACGCGAATAACCAGTTTTAATCCTCTGTCAATTGCACCCTGAATGAGTTTTTTGTAATTATCATTGTAAATCCATGCATATTTGCCCTCTTCCGGTTCAAAAAATGCCCATGGAGCGCGTATGTAAAAAATGGAAGCATATTTTGCTGCCGCATCATTGTTTGCCCAATATTTATCCGCATCTTCCGACATCGACAGATTGTGGAAAGATTCCTTATACAATGTCCATCCCATACAGGGATTACGCAAGAGCGAGGTAGAATCTTCCTCTATTCTAATAACTTCCGGCTCTACTGCAATGTGCGTTAAGCCAACAACTTTATTTTCTTCTTCACCGCAGCCCTGAAGTGCCAGACTCCAAGTAAGAAAAAGTAAACATACTGATAATTTATTCTTCATTTTTATAATTATTTTTCAATTTCAAAAACATGTTCTCCCGAGCCGATTGCTACTTTGACGAAATCGCCTTCCACCGTTCCTTTCTGCGAAATGTTGTCCACTGTCAGGCGGTACTTTGATAGTTTGGGCAGCCATACTTCGGCGGTGCTGTTGGCAGGAATTTTCACGTTCAAGACAAAGCGTTTGCCGGGCTGATTGTCGAAAGCGGCATGAATGTCGCCCCGGATGGATGGTACTTTGATTTCCGCCTGCCGCAATGATGCCGGTTGGGGTTTGATGCGGATTTTCTTGAATCCGGGTTCGATGGGTTCAATGCCCATCAGTTTGCGCGGAATCAGATTGGCGGGAGAGGAGCCTGCCGATTGGTTCCAGTCTAAATCGGACTTATATTTGTTGTCCCAGGCTTCGAGCGTGAGGGTCGAACCGATGCGGATGGTGTTATACCAACTGCGGTCGGAGGTGGATGTCAGCAATTCCAAGGCGTAGGCTGCATCGTGATTGTTGTACAGTGCTTCTATCAAGATGAGCGCGCCGCTGATGCTGCAAGCCATGCCCCGCGTGTGCATATATTTCAAAATGGACGGGATGTATTTCTCCGGTGCTAAACCAAAAGCCATTGGAAACATATTGGCATGAAGCGAAGCGTGGTCGGTGCTGATGCCGTCTTTATACCATCCCTTTTTTGGAGCGAAAAATAGACGGTTGTAATCTTTTTTCATCTGTTGCGCCAGCCGGAGATATTCCGCATGGTCTGCTTGATTGCCAAGCGCATCAGCTATTTGCGCCATTTGACGGAGTGCCAAATAATGATAGGCATTGACTACTGCATTGTAATCGGTAAATACAAATCCGTCGATTTCGCCCATTCCGGTATTTCCCAAACCCATGAAACCGCCGTCGTTTCTGTTGTCATAGACCCGGATAGCCAGCACGTTTTCTTGCCCCCAACGAATAGCGGCATCATCGGACCGCAGAATGTACTTGCGGTGTATATCATATTTATCGGTTTTTCCTATCAACACACCGTTGAGGTAGGTTTCATCTGCATCGTCAATCTGTCCCAAGTCGATGACCAGGGACTCTTTCGATGCCGATTTTGGCAATAACCTGAAATGAATCCGATACCAGGCGTATCCGTCGTATTTTTCAAAACCTTGCTTTTCCCACGCGCCGGTGGTTTTGAGTTCCGCCCAATCGCTGTCGTTGAAATCGCCGGTTTTCCATTCGGCGGCATCGCCTGTTTGAAACTTTGCCATCGGCAGATTGATTTTCTCCGGTGCATCTCCGGTGGTCAGAACGCACGGCATAAAGCGGAAAGAACTGATATGAGGCCAATCCACGATGTCGCGCAGAGCGGTCTGTTTGCCTGTTCGGGTACTGATTAATCCGTTTTTCTCCTTTAAGCCAATCAATGTTTTGCCTTTTAAAGCGGCATATTCTTTTTGTAACGAAACCGTATTTCCGGTGTAGAGATAGTCGTTCCACGCCATCCAGACCGACTGCATAGCCCATTCCGTAGGCCAGGTAGGAGAATCAATGAGGATTTCGTGACTGTGGCGGGCGATGGAAAATTCTCTATCAACGCAATATTGTCCCAATTGGCTTATCAAGGCTTCCCGCTCGTAGGTGGTGCGTTCTCGGTCGCCGTCGATGTATCTCCCGGTGAACGAAGTGGCTTTGATGGCATATTTACTCAGTTCCCAAATCTGATTCAGTACGGTGTCGGAAGAATGAAACATTGATGCCGTTTCGTCGAAAGGGTAATGTACGGTTTGGCGGACGATATTTCCTACCTCTGAGGTGGGGCAATTTTCAATTTCACAATAGCGGAACGGCATCACTTCGCCGATATAATCGGGCATGACATGGATACTGTGCCGTGGGTGGGTACGCATTTTCAGCAAATAGGTATGCGTTCCACGCAGCAAGGGCAGTTGATATTGGGCATAACGGATACTTCCGTCCGGGTCGCGATTCACCCGCCCGTCTTGGAGGTGTTCGCCCAAATGAATGGTGAGCGTATCGTTTTCTTTATCGGAAAACAAGGTGAGTTTCAACTGTCCCCAAGCGTCTTTGCCGAAGTCAATAAGCGAATGTCCTTCTCCCAGAGATTTGATATTCACCGGATATTCATCGCTTATCTGCAAAGGATAACGCGCCGTTGCACCGTCTAATGATTGAGCGGTGCTGAAACTTCTTACCTGCGAAAAGGGACTTTCTACGCCGTGATTATCCCATGTTTTGACTTTCCAATAGTAAACGGCTGACGGCTGCAAAGGCTTTCCTGCATAGTGTACGGCAATGGAATGAGCACTTTCCGTGCGTCCGCTGTCCCACATATCGGCTTGGTTTTTGTCGAGCAATTCTTTCGACGAAGCAAGCAAAATCCGGTATGCCGTTTGCACAGTGTTCGGCTTGTCGCTGTTGACCACCCAACCCAAATAAGGTTGCGCATTGCGGATTTCCGCCAATTGGTAACGCTCTATGGCACCGTCAAGTTCCGTCAAAGAAATATTAGCCGGATAGCCATCAAGAAAAACGCGGTCGGTGTGTTCCAACAAATCGGTGGTGAGATGTGACGGACACTGCGCTATTCCCATCCGGATTCCGGACAGAAATAGAGCGATAATCAATAGGAAACGCAAACCGACTTGACCCGCCATCCCTTTTTCAAGTCTTTGCCTGTAAGGCTTTTTACCCGTTTGTTGCATTTTCATTTATTAATAGGGGACTTCTAAAAACACCAAATCTACATTTTGATTTTACAACAGAGCTGAAGTCCATTTAAACTCTGTTCAAAATCGAGGGCAAAGTTAGGCAAAAAATCTATTCAACCCAAACTTTTTTATGATTATCTGCAATGTCCGAGTCTGTGGAGTTGCGGGCATTCGCTATTTAGATTTTGTCTAAATAATGGTATAATCATGGAAATATGTATTATTTCTAAAAACAAATGCCTACCTTTGCACAATGAAAGGAAGAGTATTATGAAACATTACTCAATAGACACAATTAGCAAAATAGGTAATACTGCCGTATATTTATCGGAAAGAATATCTGATTTGAGTAAAACAAAATTGCTCAAGTTGCTCTACTTAATTGAGGAATGTTCGGCAATAAAAAACAACAAACCATTTTTTGGAATCAGTTTTGAAGTTTGGCAAGCCGGTCCGGTTGCAAAAGATTTTTACATTGATTTATCGGATGAAAATCAACCCGTTTTGTTAAGTGAGTTTATAACAAAAACAGATAATGAAAACGGCTCAACATACATTCATGCAAAATTACCGTTTTGCGATGATGAGTTTTCAGACAAAGACATTGAGGTGCTTGAAGATGTGATACGGAGGTATGGAGATAAAACAGCAAAACAATTGGTGGAAGTGACACATAATGAAAATTCTGCATGGTATTCTATTGCCAAAGAGAATGAACTGTTGGATGACTTTACTAAGGGGAGAAAAAACCATTCAGACAAGGAAATAGATTTTACCTATTACCTTTCCGGATGTTCCGCTGAAAGATATTTAGAAAATAAAGAAACGCTTGAATTGTTTGAATCGTTAAAACACTAATTAATGTACACTGCCGGCTCAATATTATATTTTACTCCATTCTTTTTCAAAAATGGCAACCAGCCAAAGAATAAGTATTTTATTGTTTTGGAAAGTTACAGCGATGATTTAATAGTTGCAAGTCTACCAACGAGCCAAGACCACGTCCCTAACCATTTGGCTAAAAAACACGGATGTATAGAAGATGCCAAATCTAATTTTAATTGCTATTATTTTGAAAAAGAGAAGAAAATATCAAAAAATAATGAGTTCGGTTTTCCTCTTGACACATACATATACGGTGAGCAAGTAGATGTAATGAATAAAAGTCTTCTGAATAGTCAATATCAAACAGAAAACAAAGACTATGTTAAACTTTGCAATCTATCAATCAATGAGTTTAATTCAATAATTGAATGTTTGGCAAACTCGTCATCCGTTAAAAGGAAGATTAAAAAACTACTGAACTCTCGGATAAATAATGCAGTTTAGATGCCGTTGGCTTTCGCAAACTGCGGGGAGGAGGAAAATTTCCCGCTCAATGGGACGGTCTGAGTGAGTGATAATTCTAATGAAATAAGTTATGAGGCTCATACTAATTTCGTCCGAAAAAGGCTGTCCGATTTCTCGAACAGCCTTCACGAAACGATTAACTATTCAGTTTACATGATATTGTGGTTAAAAATCATTTTCGATTGTTAGAAACCGCCTAATGCTGCAGCTTCTGCAGCGGTGAGTGGCTTATTCCAAAAAGAAACTGCCGCCACCTCTATTATCTGGTCTTCGCCAGCCTCATCAGCAAACAGAAGTACACCCAGCGGGTCTAAAGACTGTCGACCATTTTCCGACTTAGCCCTTAGATAGAACGCTTCCCCGTTCACGTAAAAGTTATAAATGTTTTCCACTTTTGATGAAGATACAACCAAACGGTACCATGTGTCCAATTCAAAAGTCTTATCGACCTCGGTAGAATAACCAAGCCCGCTTGTCGGATTACCAACTCCTATTGCCAACGATTTGTTGATGAAAAGGTCAGCATCATTGGCATTTGTCAGGTCTGTTTGCATTAATGCATGCCACCATGTAGGAGCATCAAAATCTGCATTGACATTACCAGTCGGTATATCAATCGGTAATTTAAAATCAATTACCAATGTGTACTCATCTACAAGTTGTGGGTCTGCATCAGCCGGTGGAACAAGATTATGGGTTACTTGTAAATAACTGCCCATAGGTATGCGAATTGCTTTGTCAGGATCACTATGTCCAGCTGGTCCATTTACCGAGGTGATAGGTTCGACGCCTTCCACAAAAACTAAATCTGTCCCAAGGGTTGCCTTTTTCAAATTTGCTGCATCATCGAAAAGCCATAATCCTACGAGTCCCTCCGGAAAAACGGTTTTGAACGTCTTCGTCTCACCATAAGTTGTTCCTGCAAATGCTACATAATAATAGGTAGTTCCTTGGGTTAATCCGCTAAGTGGTGCACTAAAAGTACTACCTGTTACGCTACCTGTTACTTTAGTTCCACCCTCTTGCGGGTTTGCAGTGGTGGAATAATAAAAACCACATTCGCTTACGGTTGCTTCCGAGGTGCTTCCGTTTAATATTGCCGAGTTGGAAGTAATCGCGGAGGCATCTCCTGTGGTTACTGTCAATGCAGGCGGACGTTTAACAGTCAAAGCCCTTGCAGTTGGCACGTTGGCACTCGCTGGGGTCGGTTTCACCGACCAGTAGATTTTGAGTTCTGCACCTTCGGCAACGCCAAAATCGCGCAAAACACCATCCAACTCGGCAACCGTCAGTTGCTTGGATGACGAACTCGAAGTAAACGTCTTGGGAGACGCTAAATCGACAGACTTGCTT
>BNTT01000119.1 GCA_025996815.1 Bacteroidia bacterium | reverse complement strand
GTGGATTCACCATGCGGGATTGCGTGAAGTACAAACGGACTATAATGACGTTCGTGATACTTATTTTGCACATTGGGAACGGGTCAAAACGGAATATAATGTTCCCTATTTCCCAAACGTAACGATGGGATGGGATTCCAGTCCTCGCTGTGATTTGAATGACGAGTGGGGAAACTGGGGCTACCCGTTCACCAATACGATTGGCAACAATACGCCGGAAAACTTTAAAACTGCGCTTCAAATGACGAAAGAACGTTTGTTGGCAGAACCGGATGGACCTCGTATCCTGAACATCAATTGCTGGAACGAATGGACGGAAGGCAGCTATCTGGAACCGGACAGCCAAAATGGAATGGCCTATCTGGAAGCAGTGAAAGAAATATTCAAATAGAATGGACGAAAAAGCAACGTTTATTTAATGATTACACGATGAAAAAAATTTATTTTGTTTTTATGTTCGTCCTGATTGTATCGGGATTGAGCGCACAGAAAAAGTATGACATAGCCGCTTTTGTATGGCCCTCCTATCATCCGGACGACCGGGCTAAAATCTTTTGGCCCGAAGGGATAGGCGAATGGCAGACCGTGAAGTCAAACAAAGCCAAATTTCCCGGTCATGAACAGCCGCGTTATCCTCTTTGGGGCTACGTCAATGAGGCCGACCCCTATGTGATGGAGATGGAAATCGCAGCCGCTACGCGCCACGGAGTCAATGTGTTTATTTACGACTGGTACTGGTATGACGGAATGCCTTTCCTCGAAGGATGCCTCAACGAGGGCTTCCTCAAAGCGGCTAATAACAAAGATATGAAATTCTATCTGATGTGGGCTAATCACGACGTGAATATGACATGGGACAAACGATTAGCCGGAAAACCAAATCATTCCCGCATTTGGAAAGGCAGTGTTGACCGCGGGCAGTTTGAAACAATCTGTAAACGAGTCATCAAACAATATTTCTCCCAACCGAATTACTATACCGTTGACGGCAAACCAAGTTTTATGATATACGAATTACAGACCTTTATCGACGGGATGGGTGGTTTGAAAGAAGCAAAAGAGGCGTTGGACTGGTTTCGTGCGGAAGTGAAGAAAGCAGGCTTCAAAGGCGTTGACCTTCAACTCACTTTGCGTTCCGATATGCAGGGAAATATTACCGGGATTGCAGGTGATAACGTCGGTACGCAAAAAAGTGTGATTGAAGCGTTGCAGTTCAACGGTTCAACACATTACCAATACGTTCACTTTCTGAATATAGATAGAGATTATACGGAGATTCAGGCAGATGCCGTTAAAACATGGGAAAAAACAGGTAAGGAGATGAACATTCCTTATTACCCGCATGTTTCAATAGGATGGGACAATAATCCGAGGTTCGAATCGCAAATTGGAGGCATTGTCAAAAACAATACCCCTGAGAATTTTGAAAAAGCACTTCGGGATGCAAAAGCCTACGTTGACGCTCATCCGAAACAAGCACCGCTGATTACCATCAACAGTTGGAACGAGTGGACAGAAACCAGTTATCTCGAACCTTGTACCATGTTTGGTTATGGCTATTTGGAAGCGGTG
Organism: Bacteroidia bacterium; assembly: GCA_025996815.1. Classification (GTDB taxonomy): domain Bacteria; phylum Bacteroidota; class Bacteroidia; order Bacteroidales; family Azobacteroidaceae; genus Azobacteroides. The sequence goes on along the minus strand of BNTT01000119.1, from coordinate 8,089 downwards.
AAAAAAGTATTCGGAGGCATTGCCAAATGATATTTAATGGTAGATACCGTGCAGACGTTAACAAAGTTTTAGATGCCGACGAATACTTGGAGGTCAAAATGCAATCGAAGCATCCCTTGTCGTGGCGAGCTCAGAAAATACAGATAGAGCAGAGTCTGAAGTCGATACGGTAAAAAAGCGTGTAAACAAATAGTCAGTTTGCACGCTTTTGTTATACAAAAAATAGAATGATGATGAAAATTTTATTTACAAACGTTCTTTGACATTTTGTTTACACGTGATATTGTCTTGAACCACGATTTTAATAAGATTTTCAAGATTACAATCAGGGAAATCCTGAAAATCTTATTAAAATCAAGGTTCAGACAATTATTTCAATTATTTTGTTTAACTTTGTGCCCACAAATAAAATGTTAAAAGAGATGGAAACAAGAACATTAGACAAATCAAAAGACGTGATTGATTATATCGCTTTCATAATCAATAGTTTTTCAGAGAGGTACAAACTTCCTGTGACACAATCATTTAACTATCTCTATCAGTATGGTGCTATTGAGTTTTTGAATAAGCACTATGAAGTTGAGCATTGCGAAAATCCACGTATCACATTGAGAGAAATGCAGGATTATTGTCAACGCAACGGAGGGAAAAAATTGTCATGAAACTATACCACGGGACGAATTTGAAATTTTTGAAGGGCGTTGACCTTGACAAATGTCCTCCCGATAGAGATTTTGGGCAAGGTTTTTACCTTACCAATATACACAAACATGCTGAGGAGCGTGCGCAGGCTAAATTTGATTTGATTTTGGAAACGTATTTATTGAGCGGAATCCCCGCTTAGCAAAATAGTTCCGGCGGGAACCATCGACAACCATCGACCAGGAAAATTTGGATGCCGCTCAGCAATTAGGCATCGAACCCATCTTGTTTAAGACGGCAGAGCAGGTTAGAGAGGATTTGAAAAGGAAAGGCGTTTTATAAAGATTATTTACAAACGTTCTTTGACATTTTGTTTACATGTAAAAAAAATCTGCATGGCATTTAATGAGATTTATTTCGTACCTTTGTCGTCGAAATAATAATTTAATATTATCAAGTTATGACAGATAAAGAGAGAGAAGAACTCCTTCAGTATATGCGGGATTTTAATCAGAGAGTAAAAACGGATAAGGAATTAGGCAAACAGTTTCTTATAGAAGCCGGTATTTTAGACCATGAGGGGTATTATACTGAGCCTTATCAGCATTTGGGTGCTGCTATTCAGGCTGCTAAAGAAAAGGAACTACTAATGCAAGCCTAAATTATGTATTCAACGCGGTCGGGTCTAATTTTGGGGTTTCATGGTTGTGATGCCTCCGTTGCGAAAGATGTATTAAATGGCAAAACCGTCCTGAAAGCAAGCACCAATAGCTATGACTGGTTAGGTCACGGCATCTATTTTTGGGAACATAGTCCCTCACGGGCAATGGAATTTGCCAAGCATCTGCAAAAACACTCTAATCGGTCAAAAAGGGCTATCCAAAAACCAGCAGTGATTGGTGCAGTGATAGATTTGGGAGCATGTCTTGATTTGCTTGATTATCAAAATCTTCAGTTGCTCAAGGAAGGCTATCAAATAGTGAGGAATGCCGGTTCTGAAATTCCCCAAAATAAGCCAATAGGCAATTTGGGTGAGCTTTTAGTTAGAGACTTGGATTGTAGCGTGATTGAGGCTGTTCACAAATTCAAGCAAAAAACAGGTCAGGCACCTTTTGATTCCGTCCGAAGTGTTTTTTATGAAGGCAATGAGCTATATCCCAATGCCGGATTTCGCGAAAAAGACCATATTCAAATTTGTATTAGAAATCCCAATTGCATCAAAGGCTTCTTTCTGCCGAGAATGATGGATGAGGCTTTCTTGAAAGTCTGAAAAGCGAAAGTTCTAAATTTAATTCATATTTCATAATTTTTTTGTACCTTTGCGGCTCAAATATTAAGCGAACAGATGTTGAATATAGTCATTTTTGGGGCTCCGGGTACCGGCAAAGGTACTCAGAGTGAGTTGATTGTCAAGAGATATGGGTTGCACCACATCTCTACAGGCGATATTTTGCGCGACGAGATTGCGCGGAAAAGTCCGTTAGGTGTGTTGGCAGACAAACACATCAGTCAGGGTCAGTTGGTGCCCGACGAACTGATTATTGGTATGTTGGCGGGCGTGTTGAACGATACGGCTGACGGTGCGAAGGGCTACATTTTTGACGGCTTCCCGCGCACTATTCCGCAGGCGAAAGCCTTGGATAAGGTGCTCAGCGAACGGGATACTGCCATCGTGGCCGTGCTTTCTCTGAAAGTGGAGGAGCAAGACCTCATCCGGCGGTTGCTGAAGCGCGGGCAGGAATCGGGGCGCACAGACGACAAGTTGGAAGTCATCGAAAATCGGATGAAGGTCTATCGCGAGCAGACCGACCCGTTGCGCGACTACTACAAAAGGAAAGGCACCCTTCTCAACATACCCGGCGACGGCACGGTCGAAGAGGTTTTTGAAGAAATCGCCAAAGAAATTGACCGTTTGTCGTTTTAATTATCTGACATGGCGGAATCAAATTTTGTGGACTATGTGAAGATTTATGCCCGCTCGGGCAAAGGAGGACGTGGTTCAACACATTTCCGCCGCGAAAAATACATCCCTTTCGGCGGTCCGGATGGCGGCGATGGCGGCAAAGGCGGTAGCGTTATCCTGCGCGGCAACCGCAATTTTTGGACTCTTCTGCATCTCAAATACCAGCGTCACATACTTGCAGGGCACGGTGGCGGCGGCTCAGGGCAACTCAGCAGCGGCAAAGACGGCGACGATAAAATCATTGATGTGCCCGTCGGCACGGTCGTTTTCGACGGCGAAACGGGCGAATTTATCACCGATGTGAAGCGCGACGAGCAGGAAATTGTCCTGCTCAAAGGCGGCAGAGGCGGCAGAGGCAACAATTTTTTCAAGACAGCCACGCATCAGGCACCTAAATATTCACAGCCGGGCGAGCCTTACGAAGAACGGCGTATCATCCTGCAACTCAAACTGTTAGCCGATGTCGGGCTGGTGGGATTTCCCAATGCCGGCAAGTCCACGCTGCTCTCGGTGGTGTCGGCAGCCAAGCCCAAAATCGCGAATTATCCGTTCACGACCCTTGAGCCAAGTTTGGGAATCGTGGACGTGCGCGACCAACACACCTTTGTGATGGCGGATATTCCGGGCATTATCGAAGGGGCAAGCGAAGGCAAAGGGCTGGGACTGAGGTTTTTACGACATATCGAGCGCAATTCGCTGCTGCTCTTTCTCGTGCCCGCCGATGCCGACGATATTCACAGGGAATACAAGATTTTGCTGAACGAATTGGCGCAATACAACCCCGACCTGCTCGACAAGCAGCGCATTTTGGCAATTTCCAAGTCCGATATGCTCGACGAGGAATTGGAACAGGCAATCGCGAAAGATTTGCCGACGGATATTCCGCATATTTTCATATCCTCAATCACCCACAAGGGCATTATCAAACTGAAAGATTTGCTTTGGAAAGAACTGAGCAGCCAGCCGTTTTTGGATGTGGACGCGCTGGTGACGCAGCCCATGTCGCTCAATTTGGCGGAAATAGAGGACGATTTCGACTTCGCACCGCCCAAAGAGGAGGGCGAGGAAGAGGATGATTTAGAAGAATTACGAATTACGAATTAAAAATTACGAACAACGTAATTCGTAATTTTTAATTCGTAATTGAAAAAAGATGTTGAGTAAGAACAAAATAAAATTCATTAAGTCGTTGGAGAGCAAGAAGATGCGCTCTGAGACGGGGCTTTTCTTGGCGGAGGGCAACAAATTGGTTGCCGACCTCCTGCCCTGTTTCCACTGCGAACTGTTGCTCGCAAAATCGTCGTGGATGGCTACTCAGGGCGATTTGAAAGCCAGCGAGATGCTCGTTGCCGACGAAAACGACATCGAAAAAGCAAGTTTGCTGAAAAACCCGCAGGACGTGCTCGCCGTTTTCGTACAACCCACCCGTAAATTTGATAAATCACTGCTCGCCAACGAATTAGCATTGGTCTTAGACGGCATTCAAGACCCCGGCAATCTGGGGACTATCATTCGATTGGCAGACTGGTTTGGCGTTTCGACGGTCATTTGTTCGCCCGACACGGCGGACGTTTACAACCCCAAGACCGTGCAAGCCACGATGGGCGGACTGGCGCGCGTCAGCGTTTTCTACGAGCCTTTACTGCCCGCCATCAGCAGTTGCCAACTCCCCATTTACGGCACTTTTTTGGAGGGAAATAATATCTACGAAGAAAAATTATCGCCCACAGGACTGATTGTGATGGGCAACGAGGGCAACGGCATCCGCCCCGAAATCGAAGAAGCAGTGACCAACCGCCTCTACATCCCCAATTTTCCGCTCGGCACGCCCACCACCGAATCGCTGAATGTGGCGACGGCAACCGCCATCACGCTGTCGGAGTTTCGGCGGCGATGACTTTGGAGCGGGTCACGCAGGGCGGGATTTCTTCCCTGTAATGCGTTACGTAAATCAGCGTTTTGTGGGGTCGGGCGCAAAAATTTTCGATGATTTGTCCGGCAAGTTTCTTTTTTCCGGCATCCAATCCGTGCAGCGGCTCGTCCAAAATCAGGACGGGCGGGTCTTTCACAAAAGCGCGCGCCAGCAGCACCAGCCGCTGCTCGCCAAACGACATTTTGACAAACGACCGATGCGCCAGATGCTCCGCGCGAAACACTTCCAGCCATTCCATCGCCCGGGCGCACTGCGCTTCGTTCCCCTTTTTATACGTGCCGATGGCATCGAAAAACCCCGACGTTACCACATCCACCGCCGGAATATCTTTCAGATAGCAGGTGTGCAGGTCGGAATTGAGATAGCCGATGCGCCGTTTAATCTCCCAAATGCTCTCGCCGCTACCCCGTTGATGTCCAAAAAGCGTGATTTTATTCGCATAAGCCTGCGGATTGTCGGCATACACCAGACTGAGAATGGTCGATTTGCCGCTGCCGTTGCCGCCCAGCAACGCCCATTTTTCGCCCTTATTGACCTGCCAATTCAAGTTGTTGAGAATAATATGGTCGCCGTACCGCACCTGCACGTTATCTAATTGAAACACAGAGGAATAGTCATCATTTTCATTGGCAGAGGATTGCGGGTCAAGCCCGCAATGACAGGGGGGTGCCATCGCCAATTCCGGAAAAAGTTCCGCTAACAGAGATTTATCCGCCAAAAATTCGGAGAGCGTGCGTTCAGGGAGTATTTTCCTGTCCTTAATAGGCAAAATTTTATCCACCCACGAAGGCAAATCCATCGCATCGGCAACCACAAAAATGATTTGCAGCCCCTCCATCCGCGACAACTGCGCCAGCATCGCGCTGAGCGATTCCCGCGAGGAGGCATCCAGCCCCACAAACGGATTGTCGAGTATCAGCAGGCGCGGCTTCGCCACCAACGTCCTGACAATCAATGCCTTACGGAGTTCGCCGCTCGAAAGCGACACGATATGCTTGTCGAGACAATTTTCAAGATGAAAAAAGCGCAGATATTCCGCCACTTCGGGCGGAGGCAAACCGGCAAAAATCGCCCCCGCCAAAGCCGTTTCCTCCCTGTCGGAGGCATTCCAACGCTGTTGATAATAGGCATTGCGAACATCCATCAGCGAATAAATATCCCGAAACTGCATCGCGCGAATCAGCCGCGACACGGGCACATCGCCCGCACCGTGGAGGGCGATACACCCCTGCTTCAAGGCGATTTTCCCCTGAAGCAAATCCATCAGCAGGGTCTTCCCCGCACCGTTTGGACCCACCACCGCCCACTGCTCGCCCGCGCGAATCGTCCAATCCACCGGTCGCTCAAAAGCATAATCGGCAAACATTGGGACAGCTCCTTTTATCTCTATTTCAAATGGCATTTACGATATTCTAAAACAGCATCCCCTGCCGCGCGGCAATCTTCCGATTGAGGTGCGTATAAGCCAGCGAAGTAACCTCCCGCCCGCGCGGGGTGCGCTTAATAAAACCTTCCTTGATTAGGAACGGCTCATAGACCTCCTCGATGGTGCCCGCATCCTCGCCCAGCGCGGTGGCGATGGTGGTGAGACCGACGGGACCGCCGCTGAACTTGTCGATAATCGTGAGCAGAATTTTGTTGTCGATTTCGTCCAGCCCGTATTTGTCGATATTGAGGGCTTCGAGGGCGATGCAAGCGATTTCCTGGTCGATTTTGCCGCTGCCTTTCACCTGCGCGAAGTCGCGCACGCGGCGCAGGAGGGCGTTGCAGATACGGGGCGTGCCGCGACTGCGTGAGGCAATTTCCTTCGCGGCACTGTCGTCGCACGGCACGTCAAGGATGGTGGCAGAACGCTTGATAATCGACATCAGCGTATCCACATCGTAATATTCCAAGTGCAGGTTGATGCCGAAGCGGGCGCGGAGGGGGGCGGTCAACAAGCCGCTACGGGTGGTCGCCCCAACGAGCGTAAACGGCTCTAACTCAATCTGTATCGAGCGGGCACTCGGACCCTTGTCAATCATAATGTCGATGCGATAATCCTCCATCGCCGAATACAGATATTCCTCCACCACGGGGCTGAGGCGGTGAATTTCGTCGATAAACAGCACATCGTTTTTCTCCAGCGAGGTGAGCACGCCCGCCAAGTCGCCCGGCTTGTCCAAAACCGGACCCGACGTAACCTTGAAGCCCACATTGAGTTCGTTGGCAATGATGTTGGAAAGCGTGGTTTTGCCCAGCCCGGGCGGACCGTGCAGCAACACATGGTCGAGCGATTCGCCGCGCATCTTCGCCGCCTGAACGAATATGCGCAGGTTCTCAACAATCTTGTCCTGCCCGCTGAAACTCTTGAACGAGAGCGGTCGCAGGGCATTTTCAAACTCCTTTTCCTTCTCGCTCAAGCCATTGTCCCAACTATTTTCGCGTATGTCGAATGTCTCCATAATATGCAATTTTGGGTACAAAGTTAATCATTTTCTAATGAAATGGCATACTGCGTGGACTCCAAATAGACCTTGAGCCACGGATTTTCTGCCGCCGTGCCCGCCAGATTGGAGTTGTGCCACAGACTGACGTAGTCGCCGCCCGACTGTTTGCAGGCATCAATCAGTTGCTTAATCTTCGTCAGAGCATCCTCCGGCGTGATTTTTTGGTGTGCCATATAGGTGGCATCCATCATCACTGTGGGGTGAATTATTAAATCCGTCACCTCGTCGCGTTCCAAGTCGTAGAACGGGTGCGGCACGGCAGTCCCCGAGCGAAAGCCCGCCGCATTAGCGAATGCGAGCGAATAATCGTCCTTGAAGCCTGCCTTGAGCAAGTTGCGAAACGTGTCCGGCGTGTGAATTTTCAGGAAATGGACGCGCTCGCTTTCGCTCGTTGCGCGCTTGACCCTGCCTGAAACGTGCACCCCGATTTTCTCCGTATGGTGCAAATACTTCAAATAGGGCACAAATTTGTCAAACTTGAACAGAATATACGGATGCGCCCACTGTCGATGCGCGTCGTCGATGCGCCACATCGCGAAATAGTAGGGGTCGCGGATTTTTCGCAGATGCGTGTTCAGACGTTCCCAAAACAGTTTGTAATTGCCGTCGCTCAAATCTCTGAGCGATTTGCCGACAAATTTCAACAGCCCCTCTTTAAGATGTTTAAACGGAAAATCAAGGTCGTAAGTGCATACGGCGCGGTATTTGCGGGGGATGAAATCGGCAGTCGAATAGCCCGCTTTTTCCAATTCGTCCTTCAATGTGTATGCCCAACGGTCGACGACAGGCGTTGCGAGCAGCCCCTGCCTGTACAGCGGCGAATTTTCGACCTTGAAACGCCCGTGCACATCCAATTCGGTAGGCTGATATTCGGCACGCAACGCCAACAAGTCAAAGGATGCAGAAAATATATCGGATGAATCATTAGGCACAATTTGAATGCCGTGCCCCAAATCTTCATCCGAATAGTTGATGCACGGACCATCAACCGCCAAAAACGCCGCCTTATCCGCCGTAATCGTAAATTCCGTCCCCTGAAATTGGCGGTGGATTGCCAAGTTC
>BNTT01000118.1 GCA_025996815.1 Bacteroidia bacterium | reverse complement strand
CCAACCCGGAAACTCTTGAGCGGTGGCAATTGGTGGACGAAATAGTCCGTAACCAACTGTTTATTAGTATTTTCTAACGAATGATTAAACCAAATTCCAATGCTTTGCGTGAACGGCGGCATCATGATAACACCCTTGCAAGGCATATAAACAGGCATCGCGGCGAGTATTTGCCCCGCGTCATTTTCGCAAAGCAGCACGTCCCACAGCCGACTGCCACACACACAATCCAGCCACCAATCCTGCAAATAGAGTGGAATGGACGGCTCGTTTTGGAGCATAAGTCTGTATTTGTCCTTGTTTGTCATCGCCATTTGCCGTTGCTATTTATACCAATCCGAATACATCAAATAGTTCTTCGCGATTTTCTGATTGATTTCTTTGGACTGTTCGGGGTCCATTTTCTTGACAAACTTGGCGGGAGCTCCCGCGTAGATACTGCCCGCTTCCACTTGGGTGCCGCTGAGGACGACCGCACCGGCAGCCACCAGCGCGCCTTCGCCCACCACGGCGTGGTCGAGCACCACCGCATTCATCCCAACCAGCGCGCCATCCTCAATTTTTGCGCCGTGCACCGTCACATTGTGCCCAATGCTCACATCGTTGCCAATCTCGGCAACGGATTTTTCATACAGCGTGTGAACCACCGCGCCGTCCTGAATATTCACGCGGTTGCCGATGCGAATCGAATTGACATCGCCCCGCAGCACCACGTTGTACCAAATGCTGCAATCGTCGCCAATCACCACATCGCCAATAATAGTCGCATTTTCCGCAAGGAAAACATTTTTGCCAATTTGCGGGGTGAATCCCCGCACAGATTTTATTAGTGCCATTGTTGTTTATTATTATACCTCAATTACTTTCCCTGCATCAAACGAAATATGCTCATTATGAGATACATACCCCAACTGATTGCTGACACACTGCGTGTTGCCAATCATTTTGTCAATATTCCGATGCGAATGTCCGTAAATCCAGTAATCTATCGGGCTGTCGAAGATGAAATCGTGCAATTCGGACACAAATGCGCCGTTGATGCGACTGGTTCTAAATTCGTCCGACATACATAACGCGCTGGGTACGTGGTGCGTTACCACAACTCGTTTGTGAGTAGTGTCGGCTGCAATGGATTTTTGAAGAAATGCTACCGCCTCTTGGTGCGCTTGATTGAACAAATGTGCCGTCAGCAGTCGCCCATTGTAGGCAATGCGGTAAAAATCGGATACATTTTTTTCGGTAATAAACGCATTTTCGATGGGGATATTTGCCCAAAGTGTGGATAAAATGAAATCCACGTTTTCGATGCTCACAACGGTGTTGTGGTAGCATTTGACATTGGGGCGAATTTCCGCAATACACCCGCTCTGTATGGTGCCAAGGTCGCCACTTTTGTAAAACTCATGGTTGCCCGGAATCACCAGCGTTTGCTTAAAATTGTCCGCCGCCCAATCCCAAAACGGATGCGTGTCGTAACTCACATCATCAAAACAGCCAATATCGCCCGCCAACACCAGCACCTCCCCAACAGGAATGAGCGGGTTGTCGTGCAAATAGCGCGTGTTGTCGCGAAATTCTAAATGCAAATCCGATGCGAATTGTATTTTCATAAATCTAAACCAAATATTTCTTTCATAATATCCAAATACCCATGAATATTCTCATTAGTGCGCTGCAAACTGTCCTGTAATGATTGATTAGGCAGGGTTTGCTCTATCAAGCGGATGAAATCGCCTACGTTTTTTTTTATTTCTGCCGGTAATTCAATGGGTGTCAGCGGGTCTATACGCATAGCCAGCAATTTGAACACATCGTCTCTATGCTTTTTTATATCAGTGCTGCGAATGTTTGGATTTGTTTTTTTCCCTTCGGTGAGATTTAAAAAGGCTTTCACTTTCAAACACAGTAGTGATGCAGGATTAGCTATGCGAATACCATCTTCTATTATGCTGTTGCCAACAGTGTGAGTGTAATAATCTTCATCCATCAGGATGGCAGACAGACTTGAAATATCTTCCCCAATTGGGATTGGAATTAATGGGAAGCCGATTGGCTCACCTAAAACATCGGATAAAATCATATCAATGTCATTGGTTGCTCGCGGGTGCATATCTGTATCCTGCAATATAATATCACAGGCAGTTCCACCGATTATGACATAATTATCTTCAAAACCGGCAAAATGCTTTTTGAACATTTCTAAACCTCTTACCATTTCATTTCTTCTATTAACAATTCTAATTCTTTTTCTATTCGGGCATCAGGGTCGCCTTTCATTGATAGATATAACGATAATTTATCCACTATATTGCCCGTTGATTGGTAGGGCATCGTTGTAGGATATTTCCATATTTCGATTCGATAAATGCCCTCAACATTATTGTATTGAGCATTCGGTTGAAAATTTTTATCCCGAATTGCCATACTTCCGTATTGTTCGGGATTGAGATGTGAATAGTGCGATAGGGCATTTATCCCGCTGACAGCATGATTTTCTTTCGGCAATGAATCGGAATACAGAATTTTTTTCACGGGTGATGACAAATACTTCTGCGATTTTTCCCAAAGGTCCCGCTTTGAAGAGTCAAATTGAATAAATTTTGTTCCTGTATCATCTTTCCCTGTTTGACATAATTTGCAATCTTCCAAATTGATAACGGCACGCGATAGAGCCAAATAATTGTAGGGCATGGTTTTCTGCATATCACGGAGTGTAAATTTGTTTTTGGTGTCTGCCAAAAGATAGTATAATAATATATATTGAGCAGCGGGAGTTAATTTTGCCGAAGTTCTATTCTCCTCTTTGGCTCTCACATTGGCAATCAGCGAAGGGAGAAAAGCATATTTATCGGAAATGATGAAATATACGCCCTGACTAATCAATCTTTCCCGCTCATAATACACCAATGATTCCAATAAGACAGCAACCGGCATGGCAACGACTTTTTCAATTTGCGCTGTAATTCGTTTGTATTTCAGGGGAGTATATGTGTCATTATTCTTCGCCTGAATCACACAAATAGTTTGGCGACTAAACACCAGTGCATAGAAAGAAAACCGCAATAGTAAATCTGCATTAAGCCCCCGCAACTCATTCTTTTGCATTGGAATGAGTTCCACCTGAACGCCTAATATGGATGCTATCTTGTTCATTATCATTAATTATCAACTATTTTTTGCATCGTTATCATTGTTTGTGATAACGGTGCAAAATTAGTGATAATATTTGAATTAGCAATGATTTTATTCTTTTTTAATTTTCCCCAGCCCATCAATCTCCTGCCGCATGGTCTTCGGCTCCGTCTTGTAGGTGATTTTGCCGATGCCTTCCACTTCGGCGTCGAGGTGTTGGGTGGGGTTGCAGGCTATTTTGCCTATGCCTTCCAGATGGGCTGTTACGGTTTCGGAGAGCAGGTTGGCGGCTTCTATTTCGCCTGCTCCGTCCAGATGCAAGTTGGCGTTTTTGGCTGTGCCTGCCACTGTGATTGAGCCAACTCCCTCTGCGTTAACTGTTAAGGATTGGACTGTCAGACTGTCGGCTTGAATGCTTCCCGCGCCTTCCAGCTTGATGCGCAGGTCGTTTGCAGTGAATGAATTATTGATGCTGATTTTGCCGAATGAATGGAGTGTAATCTCCTTTAAAACAGGCGTTTGCAAAATAATGTTAAAGTTTTTTTGAGGGCGCAGATTACTCTTGTTATCTGTTGAAAGACGCAATTCGCCGTTGTCCCATTCTGCGGTGATTTTATCGAGCAGGTTTTCGTCGCCGCTGATGAGGATGGTGGTGCTTTCGCCTGCCACTTGTTCGATTTGCAGATTAGCAATTAGATGGTCTTCCACAGTCACCCTCTCAATTGCCTCTGCGAATGCAATGCTCTTTTCTGCCTGCACGCCATTGCCCTCAAACACTTCGCCATCGCTGAAATGGACGTTCCAGTGGTGTATAGGAAAATGCCTGTTGATGCGACAGCCGGAACACAAAAGCAGTATTAGTGCCACCAGCCACACGCCAAAACCTGCCCATTTGATGCCTACATGCACCGGTTTGAGTTTTCCGAAATACTCCAAGATGCTGTAAATCAGCACACCCAGCGGGAGAATCAGCAGAACAATCAACATCGAACTTGCCAACACGGGATGGGTGAAATTAAAAATCGAGGCACTACCCCAGAGAAACGGGAAACTGCTCAACAAACTGCCGCCAACACCGAATAAGACTGAAAACAGCACGATGAATGCGATAAACAGGGCAAAAACCAGCGGCAAACCGATGATTATGCCAAAAATGGCGAGGCATACTTTGAAAAATCCCGCCAGTGCGTTGACAAAACCACCCAAACAGCCGTTTTTATTCTCTTGATAGGCTTGTTTTGCGGATTCGGCGGCATTGGAAACGATTTTCCCAATATTTTCTACTGTCACCGCTTGACCGCGCATTTTCAGCTTTTCCTCTGCCGTTTTCGCTTCCGGAATAAATATCCAGAATAATAAATAAGCAATTACAGCGGGGAAATAGGGCACAAACAGCAAGATTATCGCAATGATTCGTATCGGCAATACGTCTGCTGAATTGAAATACGCAGCAAGTCCCGAACACAGTCCGCCAATCAGTTTGCGGTCTGGGTCGCGATAAAATTTCTTTTGCGGTGCCGCACCCGGCTCCGTCGCGTGCTCACTGCCGGCATCGGCTGCGCCATCGTTCTCCCCAAAATCGGCGGGCTGCCCCACCTGTGCGATAACCGACTCCACCTCGCTGATGTCCACCACATTGCGACCCAGTCGGATGTAATTGCTAAACAGTTCGCCGATGCGCGCTTCGATGTCTGACATAATTTCGGTCAGCCCTTCTTCGCGGCGAAAATAGTGCCGCAGATTTCGAAGATAGTTTTCGAGCAGTTTGTAGGCATCTTCGTCCACATTGAAAACGGTGCCGTTGAGATTGATTGTTAATGTCTTTTTCATTGTTTTTACTTTTTTAAATGAATAATTGTTTCTGAAATTTCACTCCAGGCGACGCTCAAATCGCCTAAAAACGCTTGCCCATCGGCGGTAAGCGCATAATACTTGCGTGGCGGTCCCTGAGTCGATTCCACCCATTCGTAGCGCAACAGTCCCAAATTTTTCAGTCGCGTCAGCAGGGGATAGAGCGTCCCCTCCACGACAATCAGGTGCGCCTCCTGCAAAGTGCGGATGATGTCCGGCGCATACGTCGGCTCCTTGTTGAGAATCAGCAGGATACAATATTCCAGGATTCCCTTGCGCATCTGAGATTTCACATTTTCAGCGTTCATATCTATTTAATTTTATTGTTAGATGCCGCAAAGGTACAACAAATAAAAGTACCGTGCAATACCAAGTACCTTTATCAATAAAAATTTAAAGAAGTTTAACTTAGTTGGGAATATTTTGTATCACAAGATTGCTTCTATTGCTAAAATAAATTCTTCGGACAAGGGACGAATTTTTTGTATCATTTCTTCATCGTATTGCAAAAAATCATCATAGTCGCCACTGATGCGGTCATTAACATACGATAAGCAACTAATGCCGCGATGCTTTCAGGGTCTAATGTTTGTCGTTTCATAGCAATTTTACTCCTTCATTCATTACGTTGACAAAAAATGGTGTTTGGAAGGGGCGGTTATACCATTGTTGGCGTGTATAAACCAGCGGGCTTATCGCTATTTTGTAATCATATTGACCTTCCAAATCGAAAAGCGGTTCAGTAATCTCAAATTGTTCCCGGTAACTGAGTTTATCTTTATCCACCAGAATAAGCAGGTCTATGTCGCTATCGGGGCGAGCATCACCACGTGCCTGTGAGCCATAAAGTATCACCTCAGAGTGTGGAGCCACCCGCCGAAGCACATTTTTGATTGTATTGATAATTTTTGTCTGTTGCATTGCTTCTACATTAACTTATGTGCAAAGGTAATGCTTTTGTTTTGATTATCCAAATGCACACAAAAAAAGAGGCTATCTCAAAGGGGCAGCCTCTTTTATCAGGGGATTGCGAGTCAATGCCCGCAATGGCGGCTCTGCATCAGGCTTCAGCCTCACTATTCATCACAGGTGCAATCAGCTTGTAGCCTTTGCTGTGGATGTTTAGGATTTCGATGCGTTCGTCGTCTTTCAGCAGTTTGCGCAGTTTGGTGACGTAGACGTCCATGCTGCGGGCGTTGAAATAGTTGTTTTCGCCCCAGATGCTTTTCAGGGAGGCTTCGCGGTCGAGTTGCTCGTTGATGTTTTCGCAGAGCAGCATCAGCAGGGCGTTCTCTTTCGTGGTGAGCCTGTAGGACTGTTCGTTGTGCGACAGCGTTTGCTTCACCCAGTCGAACGCGAATATGCCCAATTGGTAGGGGCAATCCGTGAGCACCTTTTTCCTGCCGTTCACGCGCCGCATGATTGCCTCGATGCGCAGCAGAAGTTCTTCCATACTGAACGGCTTGGTCATGTAGTCGTCGGCTCCACTTTTGAAGCCTTCCACTACATCCTCGCGCAGCGTTTTTGCCGTCAGATAGACAATTGGGACATCCGCATTGTACATCCGAATGTCACGACCCAACGTGAAGCCATCTTTCTTTGGCATCATCACGTCCAAAAGGCACAAGTCATACTTCGTCATCTTGAATGCCTCATCGCCGGATTCGCCGTCGAGAAACAAATCAACTTCAAACCCTTTGGCTTGCAGATACTCCCGCAGGAGCATCCCTAAATTCTCGTCATCTTCACACAAGAAGATTTTCACTCTGTCTTCCATCATAATTTTTAATATATTTAGTTTTTTACAAAAGGCAGGGAGATGATAAATTTCGTCCCCACACCCAATTCACTCTCCACTTTTATGGTGCCGTCGAGTTCGGTAATGATGCGGTTGACATACGCCAACCCCAGTCCAAATCCTTTCACATCGTGTCGGTTGCCGGTGTGTACCCGATAGAATTTGTCAAAAATCTTTTTCGTATCCTCCTTGCGGATGCCTATTCCGTTGTCTTCGATGGTTATTAAAATATGCTCGCCCACATTGGTCGTGCGTGCCATCAGCCGCAGTGGCACTTCGGGGCGACGGTATTTCACGGCGTTCTCCATCAGATTGAACAGCACGTTGGTGAAATGCAATTTGTCCACCATGATGGTCGAATCCAGAGCCTGCAAGTCCACATCCACAGTGCCGCCCGCACTGTCTACGCGCAACGCAAACGTGCTTGCGGTGTTGGCGAGCAGGTCGTTGGCATCTAATTGTGCCCTCTTGAATTGCGTTGCCTTGCTGCTCTCAAAGAGCGACATTTGCAGCACCTTATCGACCAGAAACACCAGCCGCTTGCTCTCGTCGATAATCACCTGTTTGGCGTGTTCCATCAGGTGCGGCGACAGGCTCACATCCGTGTCGTTCATCGTCTGCGCCGCCAGCGAGATGCTCGCCACCGGCGTTTTCAATTCGTGGGTCATATTGTTGATGAAATCGCTTTTCATCTCCGTCAAATGTTTTTGGCGAAATATAACATACATCGTCGAAATAAACACGAGGAGGAGCACAAACGTGAAAACAATCGACGGCATAATGAATGTAATCGAATCCATGACATACTTATGCTGCGTCGGGAATGCCACCTGAAGCGTGTACAGATTAGTCCCCGAATCCTTCGGAAACAGTATCTGCGAATAGATATGCTTCAAATTTTCCGGCACATAGCCCGGACCGGCGAAAACCACCCTGTTGTCGCGACTTAAAATCGCGAAGACAAACGGCACATCCTCCAAATCGTTGCTTGCCAACTCCAACCGGATAGAACTCTCCAAATTGGAAAAATTGATGCGCTCCTCAATCGGCTTCTCGCTCGCTTTCATCGCATTTCGAATAACTTTTTCCAACAGATTTTGCTGATAAAAATACCGGTCTTCCAGCGCACTCTGAATGCGCAACGAAGCGGCATTGATGTCGTTTTTGCCAAAACTCGACGAGAGGTCGCGCACGTGAATTTCAATCGCGCGGGTCGTCAATTGCTGATTGATGGGTCCGAAAGTCAGCCGCTGTTGAATTTTGTTGTTGAACGAAGAAACCACCGGCGTTCTTTTATGAATGAATTTGCGGTCAAAAGCGAAGAGTTGCTCCGCCAGCGACTGCTCCGTTTCGTCCAATTCCAAATTATAGGAAACCTGATAAAGACTACGACGCACAGCATCCACAAACCGGCTTTCCTGCGTATCAAGAATGATACGCACATAACTGATTTGCAGATACAGCAGCCCGCTGAACGCAAAAATCATCACACCTGCCAACAGCCAAATAGTCGATTTCTTCATATCTGAACATTTTCTCTCCTAACAAGATACAAAGGTACAGAAAAAAAATTTAACATTTGCCGAAAACCGGACGAAATGTTAAAATTTAGTGTTAAAAATATGTAATGAGAGCGGGTAGGGGGGATAACTCACAATTTTGGAAAACCCTTATGCTGCGAGCGCAGCCTCTTGCATTCCCAGATAGGCAACTTGAGCGGCGGTCATATTTTTTGACCGCTGCTCATACACTTGTCGCTCCGTCGCGTTGATGCCGGGTGTGCGGAGGGTGTTGTTGATGCGGATGCGGTTGGCAATACAGGCAATGTGGAGCGCATCTTTGGGCATTCCGTGGTAGCGATATTGAGGCAGAGTGGGGTAGGTCGTTTCGGCATTTTTGTAAGCCGCCGCATCTTGCACCGTTTTGAGGGCGCGGAGGGCATTGTTGAAAGACTCTATGGCTCGGTTCAGGCTTGCAAGCACTTCCGGCTCGGCAGAAGTGCAATACTGACGTTCCTCAATTAGATACGCAAGTTCTACAAGTATCAGGGTTTCCAAATCATTGGTAGCATTTGTCCACACTTCCTTAAAAACTGCCAATGCGGTTAATAGTCCGGTTGATAACATTACCCTTCCTTTACCTTCCGTTCCCTCAATAGCAAGATTTTTTCGCCCGAGGTCAATACTGTACACACTCTTGGTTATACTAACGACTAAGCCAATCTTTGCCATACTCTGCCTCCGCTTCTGAAAGATTAAACCCTGCTTCTATCAATAGATCCGGACCACAATGGTCTTTCCAAAATTTTGCCCAAAAAGGGCTTAGGGGAATTTGTTTCCACACTCTGTCTGCTTCCTCCAGAAGTCCGGCTTCTTTCAGTTCAATACTTCTCAGCATAATGTCTGTCTTTTCATCTAATGTCATTGTTTCCATTTTTTCAAAATTTTAGAGTACAAAGGTAATACAAATTTTGAAAATACTTTCTATATTTTGCAGTGCGCTCTTCATTTTTTGTGTGTAACGGGGGGAATAACTCACAATTTATTCGTACCTTTGCCGCCGTGAATTTTAAAAACAACAATTAAAAATTAGAATTATGAAGACATAAAAAAAATGCATTAATTACGCACATTTTAAATTGGAAAAAGCGTTAGCTTTGTTCTTGTTACATGAAAACTAGACACTTTCAAGCAACAGTCAAGAGTAAAGAGATGACGCTCACATCGGTTCCGGTGTGGGCTTTACTCATTATTTGACTGTTAAAGGTAGTCTAGGCCTCATGTAACAAATAATCCAGAGTTTTGTCCGCGCTTTTTTTATGTGCATATCCGAAGGACATATTGTAATGGTATAAAATACAAATTGGTATAGGCGTTTAGGTCGCCCCAATAATTTGCTACCTTTGTAGCATGGAAGAAAGGATAAAATTTATGGGAGTGAACTCAATCAATTTTTACAGACAGTTTCCAACGGATACAGATTGTTA
>BNTT01000117.1 GCA_025996815.1 Bacteroidia bacterium | reverse complement strand
TATATTAAACTGATACAGAAGAAGATAAATAGCCGTCCAAGAGAAAAACTCGGCTTTAAGTCTCCAACTGAAGTTTTTTATCTATCTTTGTAGAACTTTTTGTCGCACTTAGAAGTTGAATCCACCCTGTAAAATATAAGATTGTTTTGCGTATGAAATAAAAAAACAGTACTTTTGTTCTGTGAATAGAACAAAAATTGGTTATGGATAAGAATATTTTAAAAACAGTTATTGCCGACAATCAGGCTGAAGTGCTTAAATACAAGGTAATTCCAAGAGATTTTACTTTTGAAGAGTTTGGCAATTATGTTTTTGCAGGTATCAGAAGAGCCGGAAAATCCTATTTGCTTTACCAACGGATGCAACAACTGCTTGCTCTGGGAGGTAAATGGGATGAGATGCTCTATGTCAACTTTGAGGATGAACGCTTGAGCGGTATGACAGCCGAAGATTTGAATTTGCTGCTGGAAATTCACTTGGAAATGTATGGCAGGCAGCCCATCCTGTTTCTCGATGAGATACAGAATATTGAGGGGTGGGAAAAATTCGCGCGGCGTATGGCTGACACCAAACATCGCGTTTACATCACGGGGAGCAATGCCAAAATGTTGAGTCAGGATATTCAGACGACACTTGGCGGGCGTTATATTGCTGTTGACGTCTATCCTTACAACTTTAAAGAATTTTTGACCGCAAACCATATCAATATTACGCAAAATCCGTTGTTATCAACAGAATCCAAAGCGGAAGTGGTAAGAAAATTCAACGACTATTTCTATTTTGGAGGATTTCCGGAAGGGGCTGAACTATCCGCCAAGCGCGATTACTTGACGAGCGTATATCAAAAAATCTATTGGGGCGATATTGCTGCCCGACACGCGGTAGAAAATACGTTTGCATTGCGAATATTATTCAAAAAATTGGCAGAAAGCGTGAAACAACCGATGTCATTCACCCGAATAGCCAACATCGTATCATCAACCGGAGCAAAGGTCGGTACAAACACGATTATCAATTACATCGAATATGCGAAAGATGCGTGGCTGATAACGCCCATACAGAATATTGCGGGCAAACTTGTTGAAAAAGAAACTAATCCGAAATATTATTTTACCGACAACGGCATTTTGAACCTTTTTCTGCTTGATGGCAACACCTCCCTGCTGGAAAATGTGGTGGCAATCAATCTGTTGCGCAAATATGGGCGCAATGATACCGTCTTTTTCTACAATATGGGGATTGAAGTTGATTTTTACATACCCGATGCCACAACAGCCATTCAGGTATGCTACAACCTCGACAATAGTGACGGCACATTTGATAGAGAAGTGACCGCCCTGCTCAAAATATCGAATGTATTGGAATGTAACAGGCTTTTGATTGTTACACGCGAAACCGAGCGAACGTTGAAATTAGAAGATAAGACCATTGAAGTAGTTCCCATTTGGAAATGGCTTTTAAATTAACAATGAAAAAAAATAGTGAAATTTTTCCATTTTGCTATTTTTCAAAACTTGATTTATCCGGAAAATGTTTTTCTAAAAAAGCCTTTGCGCGCATCCGGTCGCTGTCAGTTTCGCTTTCTCCATCGTTCATACAAAACAGTTTAATTCTATAACACCTGAAATAATGGTCATAATCCGTCTTGCAAACACCTATCACGCACGACTCTTTTCGCCCTACAAAACCCACATACCTCAAACGGGCATGCTTCACTGCCAGAGCATAATACGAATAGATAATTCGTTGAATATCTTTGGGACTACGAATGTGATGCTCAATGGTTTGTGCGATTTCTTCCTTAAAAATTTTCTCAACCACATCGCGGCAATCGCTTTTGCGGTAAGCATCAATGTTGTGATGTGCATCTTCCAAATAGAATTTTCCAAATCGTTTCTCAACCAAATATGCAGCATTGAGAATTGATTGACCACGAGTAGGCTCGTACTTTCGTCGCTTTATTTTCGCAAACATTTTATATTTTAACCGCACGATTGGACAACCATCTTTTGCAAAGAAAAAATCGGGCTGAACATCTGCATTGAAAAACATATCGTCGTTAGCAAATAAAAAATACTCCGAAAGTCCTTCTATTTTATATAAAAAATGTTCAATAAGCAGCGGATTGTAACACGGCAACGCCTCTTTTGGCATAATTTCCGTATGGTCAACAATTTGTATTTTAGGGTTGGACAACTCCAACCAATCGGGAATTTGCCCATCGGTTACAACAAAAACCTTGTTAATCCACGGCGCATATTTCTCCATCGAACGCAGAGAATACTTCAACTCACCATTGTTAAAAAAGCGTCCTTTGCAATGCACGCCCGTATCAGGGACTACTGTATTGCCAAAAAAAGCATTCTTGCGAGCCACCCACTGAGGGTCGCTGCCGTCCACCCAAAGATATACCAAATCTATTTTCATCATGATATTGAGATATTGACCGCAAAGGTAGATATTTTTTATCAATAAAAAAAAACAAAATTTCAAAATATCGGCGGCGGCGGGCAAAATCAAGGTTCAGACAATTTGGTAAATTAGTTAATTATGGCTACCTTTGCAGTTCACTATAAAAAGATGAACGATATGGATTTCAGTAGAAAATTGCCGATTGGCATTCAGGATTTTGAGAGTTTGCGTCAGGACGGTTTCCTATATGTGGACAAGACAGCCTATCTTTATCGCATTGTCAACGAGGGGCGTCCCTACTTTTTGGGTCGCCCGCGCAGGTTTGGGAAAAGCCTCTTTCTATCCACCCTGAAAGCCTATTTTCAGGGCAAGAAGGAACTCTTTGAGGGGCTTGCCATTGCCGATTTGGAGAAGGATTGGGTGGAATATCCGGTGTTTCATCTGGATTTAAATCTTGGGAGCTATGCCCAATTTTCAGATTTGGAACATGTTCTCAATGTACAACTCACCCGCTTAGAATCGCAATGGGGAAAAGAAGATTCAGAAGGCACATTTTCTACTCGTTTAGAGGGTTTAATGTATCGTGCACATGAAAAAACAGGCAAACGGGTGGTGGTGCTTATTGATGAATACGACAAGCCGCTCACCAGCACCTTGGACAAGCCCGAACTGCACGAAAAAATCAGAGAGGCATTGAGCGGTTTCTACGGCGTTCTCAAAACCGCCGACCCCTATTTGCGGTTTCTGTTGCTCACCGGAATCACAAAATTTTCCAAAGTAAGCATTTTCAGTCAGTTAAATCAGTTGCAAGATATTAGCATGAGTAAATATTTTGCCGGTGTGTGTGGCATTTCTGAAACAGAATTGATTGCTAATTTTGAACCCGAAATCAACTCATTGGCAAAAGACCTGAATTTATCTTACGAAGAAATGCTTGCCGAACTCAAAAAGCGATACGATGGCTACCATTTTTGTGAAAATACGGAGGGAATATATAATCCATTCAGCCTGTTGAATACATTTTCAAGTGCTGCCTTGCGTTATTATTGGTTTTCGACCGGAACGCCCACTTTTCTTGTAAAAATGCTCAAAGAAGCCAATTTTGATATTCCTGACCTTGAAAGCGATGTTACTATTGCAGCACCTGCGATTGCCGATTATCGTGCCGGAGATACAAATCCGCTTCCGTTGCTCTATCAAACCGGGTATCTTACTATCAAAGATTTTGACCAATTATTCAATGAATACCGTTTGGGCTTCCCAAATGAAGAAGTGAAATATGGTTTTTTGGACGAATTACAACGCATATATTCGCCTGTTGCACAACAAAATTCCGGTTTTATTGCTTCAAGTTTCGTAAAAGACTTAATGGCTGCCAATGTGGATGGCTTTATGACCCGGCTTCGCGCTTTTTTTGCTGACATTCCTAATGATTTAAGCAACAAATCGGAAAAAGATTACCAAACTTCTTTTTATTTGCTGTTCAAATTGATGGGGCAATTTGTGCAAACGGAGGTCAAAAGTGCCGTAGGTCGCGCCGATATGGTGGTTTGGTTGAAAGACACCATCTACGTCTTTGAATTTAAACTCGCCGAGAATGCCACCGCCGAAGAAGCACTTGCGCAGATTGACGACAAAGGTTACCTCATCCCATACAGTGCCGATGGACGCAAAGTGGTGAAAATCGGAGCGGAGTTTAGCCGCGCAGAGCGCACACTGAGCCGCTGGGTGAGGGAAGATATGGCTTGATTTTTGTCCATATCCATTGCCCGGCAAATCATTTCTTCTCCACCATCGGATTACTGATAAACGCTTGTGAATACTTAATGCCCATAATATCATAGCGTTTAGTCATCTGCTGCAAGCGGCGTTTGAAATCGGGGTAGTTTTTCTTGCTTTGAGGCAGCCAGCCGTTTTCGGCGACGGCGTCGATGCGCGGGAAAATTCTGAATTGGCGAATGTCCTCATTGAGCATATATTCCGTCCACACATTGCCTTGCACGCCAATGATGTGCTTGTTTTGTTCGGCTGTCAATTCGCTTGGCAGCGGATTGTAATTATATACTTTTTCAATCGGCAGATAGCCGCCAATCGCGCACGGTTCTTTATCTTTTTCTTCCGATTGATACTGGTCGAGATACATATAACCATTAGGGGTCATAATCACGTCGTGTCCCATTTTTGCTGCCGCAATACCGCCTTCGGTGCCGCGCCACGACATCACCGTTGCGCCTTCTGCCAAGCCGCCTTCCAAAATCTCGTCCCAGCCTATGATTTTTTTGCCTTTCGTGGCTAAGTAATTGCCCATCCGACGGATGAAATAGGATTGCAATTCGTGTTCGTCATGCAACCCCTCGTCCGCCATGCGTTGTTGGCAAGCCGCACAACGTTTCCAACGTGTCTTTGGTGCCTCATCGCCTCCAATGTGCACGTAGCTGTACGGAAACAAAGGAACAACTTCATCCAAAATATCTTGCAGAAAAGCAAATGTCTCTTCGCGCGTACAATATATGTCGTTGAACACGCCCCACAGCCCCTCTACTTCAAACGGACCACCCGAACAAGACAATTCGGGATAAGCCGCCAGCGCAGCCACCGCGTGACCGGGCATTTCGATTTCCGGCAACACATTGATATGCCGCGCAGCAGCATAAGCGACCACTTCCTTGATTTCGTCCTGCGTATAAAAACCGCCGTGTTTCTCCATTTTCCATTTGCGGTTGGGCACTGAAACGTAGGCACCATCCAATGTACGGTACCTCCAAGCACCGATAGAGGTCAGTTTGGGGTATTTTTTTATTTCAATGCGCCACCCCTGGTCTTCGGTCAAATGCCAATGAAAGGTGTTTATTTTCAACAACGCCAACTGGTCGATGTAGCGCATCACTTCTTCTTTCGAGGCGAAATGGCGCGCCACGTCTAAGTGCATCCCACGATAGGAATATTGTGGCGCATCGTTGATTTGGCAGCAGGGCACCGTCCATTTCACGCCCGTTTGCACCGTTGCGCTTTCGATTTCAACGGGTAGCAACTGGCGCAAAGTTTGCGCGGCATAAAAAAATCCGGCGGCATCGCTTGCCTCAATCGTGATTTTGTTCTTTGCAACGGTCAATTTGTAGGCTTCTGGATTTGTCAATTTGGTGTTGCGGACGCACACAATCGCCGCCTTTTGGGCATTGGCTACCGGACCCAAATGAATACCGGCAGCGTCACGGAGGCGGAAAGCCAGAATGCGGAGAGCCTGTTCGCTCGCGGCATCCACGCCGTCAAAAAAGACACCGACGAAGTCGCCCGTGAATTGAAACTGCCCGGATTGCGCTTTCAACTGCAATGGCGCGGGAATAATCGCATACTCGTTTTTTTGTCCCTGTGCGGGCACCAAGCCCAACGAAAGGGCACAAATCAATACTAATTGCTTAACTGTTTTCATTTATGTGTCTTTTTTAATTTTTTATGGCTGCAAAGGTACAAAAAATTTATTTTACCCGCAAGACCACGATGCCGGTGTTCGTCTTAATCGCCTTGCAATAATCGACCAGCGGTTCGGGATTGATGACCACCTTGTTGGCTTTGGTCGAGGCGTGGATAAAACTCAACTGCCCGTTGTGCCAATACGCGATGCCCACGTGGGAAATATCCAGTCCGGGAATGCCTGTCGTGAAGCCGACAATATCGCCGCTCTTAATCTGCGATTGCCTTTTCCTGATTTCATTTTTAGGAATATAGGAATAGGTATTCCGCTGATTGATAGCGTTTTCAATCGCCGCCATCTTCTCCGTATCCACAGGATTGTGTTGCAGGCTCGAATAGGACTCCGGATGCGCCGACATAAATCCGACCCGCACCTGAAACGGTTTGCCCCCCAAAGCCGCCGTAACGTCTTCGATGATGCCCTTATGCGCATTGTTGAAAATCCAGTCGGTCGTATAGTGCAATCGGGAGGTGTAGCCGCTGATAACCCCATCGCGGTAGCGAATTTTCTGCAATTGCCGCACAAACCGCTCATAATCGGGCTGAGGCTCCTGCGCCGCCGTGCTCAGAGCCACGCAATTCTCCACAAAAGTCATACAATCCAACTCCCGAAGATTAACAACCAGCGTTTCCTCCGCGTTCCCCTCCAGCGTGTGGGCAACGTAAGGCGTATTCAGCAGCGCAAACGCCGCCCTGACCATCAATTCATTGGAAGAATAATTCGCTCTTGCCGCAAAATAATCCTCGACGAGGCTTGTGTCAATCTGTTGGGCAGAGATGCCTGTAACCGACAAAACAGCACAAAGTGTAACGATTTTTATTGTCTTCATTATTTTAGTCGTTCCCTCACGCTTTGCGGCAGGTAAAAAGTGTTGTTCACATCCACATACACCACCACGCTGGGGAGTTTTTCCTCCTTGCCGTTGACCTTGATGGTGTTGCTGCCCTGCCGGATTTCTACGGTGTTTTTCTTGTTTTTGACCGTCAGAATTTTCACTTTTTCATCGCCCGTGATTGTGCAAATTAGTCCGGCAAATACGTCGGTGTGTTTCGCAAAGTGCTGTGCTGTAAGTGCGTCCAAGTCGGAAAGTCCCATTGCTTCGCGCATATAGTGGTTGAGTTCCACGTTGGTGTGGTGTCCGCGCAGTTCAATGCCTGCGCCGCGCGGGTCGAAGATGCCCAAGAAGACTTCCTCGCCGGTGTGTCCGCCGGTTGTGAAGCCGAAGCAGAGTTTGTTGTTGAACATTTCGCGCACCGTGCCGGACAAATTTCCGTCTTTGGCGCGGGCATCTTTTATGGTGTTGAGTTCCTTGTCGGAGAGTTCAAAGCCGGTCAAATCCAGCACCACCTCCTTGATTTTTTCGGGAGGGGTCGCTTGCAAACGGGCAGTCAAGCCCTCGTAAGTGGCTTTGAAGCGGGCAACCGGACCAAACAGTTCGCTTGTCGTGGTGGTGGAATAGCCTTTGCAGCGCGATGTGCCGATGCTGAAGCCACTGTTGCCGTGGTCGGGGACAATCACCACCAGCGTGTTGCCGTTCTTTTTCGCCCAATCCAACGCCACGCCACAGGCTTTGTCGAATGCCAGCATTTCGGTCATAATGCCCACAGGGTCGTTTCCGTGTGCCGCCCAATCCACTTTGCTGCCTTCGACCATCAGGAAAAATCCGTTTTTGTTTTTCGACAATTTTTCGATGGCTTTCGCCGTCATTTCCGCCATAGAGGGAAACTTGGACGGGTCGCGGTCGAGTTCGTAAGGCAAATCCTTGGGGTTAAACAATGCCCACATCCGGTCGCCTTTGTAGTTTTTGTAACCCTTCAAATCGTCCAAAAACAGACCGTAATTTTCCTTTTTGAGGTATTCCTGCAATTCCGGTTTGAGGATGGAAACGCCGCCGCCAATCACCACGTCGATGTCGTTGTGAACGATTTGCGGTGCAATCCAATCGTAATTACCGCGGTTGTAACTGTGCGCCGAGCAATCCGCCGGCGTGGCGTGCGTAAATTCACAGGTTACGACAAGTCCCGTTGCTTTTTTCTGCGTGATGCGAGCCGCCTCCAGCAGCGTCATCAGCGGCTGATAGGCTTTGGAGGCATCCATCGGGATGATGTCGGCATCGGGAACAGCCACCGGATAGGTCGATACATAGCCCGAATGGCTCGGATAGCCCGTCATATAGCAGGAAGTCGTCGGCGCAGAATCGCCAATCGGGGCATCCGAACAATACGTCAAAACCGTCCCCGCAATGTAGGGGTCAATATTCAGATGCGTAATTTCGGGCTGCTGATAGCGTTGCAACCAGCGGGCAGCCGAAACCGCAGACAGCGAAGTGCCGTCAGGAATCATCAGAATAACGTTTTTCACTTGTGCCACCTGCGCAAAAAGGCTGCACGAAACCAATAAGAGAACAAATAATAGCCTAAACTTTTTCATTTTCACTTAAAATTTAATTTTTTAATATTTTCCGCAAAGGTACAAATTTTTTATGAAATAATGAATCTTTTTCGTTTTGGTTTATTTTTTTTAGTATCTTTGCACCATGAATGTAAAAGGACGAACAAAAATAAACTATTTCCTGCAAAATTTGCCGGCAGGTGCGCTATGTTTTGCGTCGTGGCTGAACGAGAATGGCATATCCTATACTTTGCAGCAACATTATCGCGATGCACAATGGTTTACAGCCATAGCACCGGGTGTTATGTACCGTACCGGCGATAAGCCAACTTTGTTCAGTGCTTTGTCTTGCTTTAACAGCCAACTGCATAAAAAACTGCATGTTGGGGCTTTGTCAGCATTGGAAATGCGGGGCTTTGCCCATTATGTACCACTCGGCAGACAAACGATTGTGGTTTATTGTCCTCGCAATGAATGGTTTCCGCAATGGTTCTTAAAATATGATTGGGGTGTCAATATTTTAAAAAGATGTTATGACACAAGCGAAACAGGAATAGCTATGATAACCGAAAATGGGTTTGAAGTTTCCGTTTCCTCCCCAGAGAGAGCATTTTTGGAATGTTTAGACCTTGCACCGAAACATTACATTTTAACTGATTTATATTATGTTATGGAAATGTTGAACGGTTTGCGACCTGAACTATTGCAAGCCCTGTTGGAAGAATCTAAGTCAGTCAAAGTAAAAAGATTGTTTCTTTACATGGCGGAAAAAGCCGGGCACGCTTGGTTAAATGATTTGGATTTATCACGGATAAGTTTGGGAACAGGAAAAAGAGCAATCGTGGAAAAAGGCGTTTATAATGCAAAATATCAAATAACATTGTCAAAAGATTTAGTTGAATATGAATAAATTATATAAACAACAAGTTGAATTATTGCTGAAAATCATTCCAACCTTATCAGAGATTGATGGTTTTGCAGTACACGGAGGCACGGCTATAAATCTTTATGTGCTTGATTTGCCTCGCTATTCCGTTGATATTGATGTTACTTATGTGCCAATAAAATCACGGGAAGAATCATTTGCTGACATTCATAAAAATCTGTCAATCATCAAGGAAAGGGTAAAAACAATCATTCCAAATGTCATTGTTACTGAAAAACCCAATAAAATATACTGCAATCAGCGAGGAATAACGGTAAAGGTAGAAGTCAGCGGAACAAAACGGGGACTTATTGAGCCAACGGAAATAAAACCGTTATGCAAAAAGGCACAAACTGTTTTTGAAACTTCCAACAAAACAAAAATTGTATCATTTTCACAACTTTACGGTGGAAAAATATCGGCAGCACTCGACAGGCAACACCCACGGGATTTATTTGATATAAAATTGATGTTCGACAAGATAACCGAATTTGAACAGGTAAAAAAAGGTTTTTTCTATTCTCTTTTAGGCGGCGACCGTCCCATAGTAGAAACGCTTGCCCCTAATCGGACAAATCAAAGCGAAGCACTTGTACAGCAATTTGCAGGCATGACAGAT
>BNTT01000116.1 GCA_025996815.1 Bacteroidia bacterium | reverse complement strand
GCGGCACGAGTTTTTGGTGGAAAAGTTGTTTGAAACAGACGCTGTTACAATGACTTATACACACAACGACCGCCTGATTATCGGCGGCGCATTGCCCGTGAAAGAGTCCCTGCGATTGGAAACGGTGGCTTTGATTCGCTCGGCCTATTTCTGCGAAAGGCGCGAATTGGGCATCGTCTGCATCGACAGCGAGGGCATCGTGACGGTGGACGGCAAGGACTATCCGTTGGCATATAAGGACGCGCTCTATGTGGGGCGCGGCTCCAAAGAGGTGGTTTTCAAGAGCACGAACGCCGCCCAGCCGGCAAAATTCTATTTTGCGTCTTCACCGGCGCATACCGCCTACCCCACCGCTGCCATCACCTCCACCATGCGCCGAGAGCGCGAATTGGGAGCCAAAGCAACGTCTAACGAGCGCACCTTGAACCAGCTGATTTTGAGCGAAATCGTGCCGTGCTGCCAATTGCAGATGGGCTTGACGGAAATTCACGAAGGCAGCGTTTGGAACACGATGCCGCCGCATACCCATTCGCGCCGGATGGAAGCCTATTTTTATTTCAAAGTGCCACAGGGACAGGCGGTGTGCCACTTTATGGGCGAGCCGCAGGAAACGCGGCATATCTTTATGGGCAACGAACAGGCGGTGATTTCACCCTCGTGGTCGATTCATTCGGCTGCCGGAACGAGCAATTACACCTTCATCTGGGCGATGTGCGGCGAAAATCTGGATTACGACGATATGGACACTTTTTCGGCAGATAAACTGAGATAATAGATTGAACAGAAGATAAAAATACATAAAAATATATAATAAAGATGAAAGCAATGAAGAGTATGAAAGTAAAAGGTTTGATGATTGCACTGTTAGTGCCGCTGATGTTTATTCGTTGCGGGGAGGAGAATTCCACACCCCAGCCGACTACCAGTCCGGAACTTGATTTCACCAGTGTTGAAAAGAGTTCCACTCCACAGACAAGCGTGAGTTTTGAGATGAAAAACAAGTACGCAAAGGATGTTACATGGAAAGTATATGCAACAAATACAGACCAGGCGGTAATGCAGGGCGTGACGTTGACGTTGAAAGACAGCACACTTACATTAAGTCACAAAACGGATATTCCGGCACAGGATTTCTATATCACTGCCACCGAATTTGGCAAAATTGAAAGTAGTCCGCGCCTGAAAATTACGATTACAGACCAGGCGAAAACCGCCACACCGATGGTTGCCAAGACCTCCGTTACAAAAACCTCTACCTTCCCACAGACAAGCGTCATCTTTACCCTGACCAATAGCCCCATGTATGAAAACGCCAAATGGATGGTATATGTTTCTAACGACGTGAGCGATACGCCGGTAGATGGCGTTGTTGCAGTAAACAGCGGCGATAGACTGCTTCTGACCCACGAAAAGGATATAATGGTGATGGATTACTGGGTTTCCGCCAAAGAACCCGACAAAGCAGAAAGTGCGCGCCTGAAAGTTACGGTTAACCCATACGACATTACCGATAAGATTACCGCAACGCCGGAAGCGTTCGTCACCAGCGTTGCAAAGACCTCCGATTCTCCACAGAGAACGGTCAGCTTCAATCTGACCGGCACATACACCGAAGGCACCATGTGGAAGGTTTATACCACACCGGCGGGAAACACACTGGCGACGGGCATGACAGCGATGAACAGCGGCACAACACTGATGTTGATGCACGATACGGATGTTCCCACAGTGGATTACTACGTTTCTGCCACAGAAATAGACAAATCAGAAAGCGCAGGACGTCTGAAACTCACGGTAACCCCTTATGTTCAGCCACAGACCGCCACTCCGACGGTGGCTTCCAACAGCGTTGCAAAGGCCACCGCCACGCAGACGATGGTAGCTTTCACCCTGACAAATAACCCCATGTATGTGGGCAAACCCACATGGAACGCATACGCCGCCGCTTCCAGCGGCGGAGTGGTTAGTGGCGTGAGTGTGGAAAACTCCGGCACAAGACTGACCCTGACCCACAGTTCGGATATTCGCCCGGGCAGTTATTATGTTGCCGCCACCGAAGTCGGCAAACGTGAGAGTGAGCGCACGCTCCTCACGGTTACTACCAGCATTTTGAATCAGACCGCCACACCGGTGGTTGTCAGTGCCTCCGTCACAAAAACCGCCGCCATACAGGCAAGCGTGGTTTTTACCCTGTCAACCGGATTCTCCGGTGCCAAATGGAACGTTTATACCTCAAGCACCGGCGAGGGTGCAAGTGACGTGAAGGCAGCGAGCTCCGGCACAACCCTGACCCTGAGCCACACAACGGATGTGCCGCATGGTGAATATTGGGTTACTGCTACCGAAAGCGGCAAAGCGGAAAGTGTGGCATTAAAACTCACGGTTATCCCATACGTTGCCCCCGGACAGACCCCAACCCCGACCGCCGACATCATCACTATCTCAAAAGCCACCGCTACACAAAATAACGTGATATTCACTCTGACCAACACTCCCCCATACACCAATACTACATGGAAGGTTTACGACACAGCCGCCGGAGCGGATGGCGTGAGCGGCATAACCGCGTCAAACAATGGCGCGGCACTCACCTTGCGCCATTCCAATGTCATGACGCCTCTGCCGGAAAGGGAGTATTTTGTTGCAGCCACCACATCCGGCTTGACCGAAAGTAATCGGCTGAAACTTCGGGTTGCCCCTCCTGTGGAAGCGGTAGATGCCTTGGTGACGACTCCGCTTGACCTTACCGCACTGGTTACCGTGCCCAAGGAAGGCGCAATCCCGCAGTCTGTATTTCCCGACCAGACTCAATACACCGGGACTATCGCATGGACAGATACCTTTGGTTTGCCTGCTTACGGCACGTTTGAAGTGCGAGCATATAAAGCCATCCTTACTCTGACCCCCAAGCCCGGCTTCACTTTCATCGGTATGCCGCAGAATCATTTTATTCACAATGGTGCCAATGGAGTGCCAACCAATGCGACTAATAGTGGAATAGTTACCATTACTTTCGCAGGGCTTGACGGCACGACAATAACCACCGGGCGCGACCTTACCTCTCTGGTTACCGCTCCCGAGAAGGTTTTCCCGGATGACTTTCCGGATTTAACACTTACGTCATCCGAGTACACCGGAGTCATCGAATGGAAAGATGCCAATGATGTTCCTCTGCCTGTCGGTGAAAAATTTGCAGGAAGCACCGTGTATAAGGCAGTCGTCTCCCTGACCGCCAAACCCGGCTATACTTTCATCGGCGTGCCAACGAATTGGTTTCAGCACCTCGACGCACTAATGGAAAACTATGAATACCAGGTAACAAATGTAATCCACTCCGGCAGGGTAACTATCATCTTCCCTGCGACCCCTGCCATGCCCCCTACCTCGGATCAGGTGAAATTCGAGAGATATTTTCCGACTGATGCTACGGTAATAGGCGGTGAAACAATAAGGAGTGTCGCCGCAAATGTTAAATTCAATACAGAGGAGGTTCAAATACAAACTACGAAAGCCATCAGTGGACAGATACTTACTATCGGCGGCACAGATAGTTCTAAGGTATCATTGTCCTTTATTGACCCCAAAATTTCAAGACTTATTGTGGACACGAGGAGCGTTCAAGGCGGCGGGTCGGTGAGGTTTTCCGTGACCGTTTCGGAACCCGGCAGGAGTAGCATCGTGTATAACGTCGGGGTGAACGTGGGCGACCAATCAACAATACCTACTACTACAGCAGTGAATTTCACGCTGAATAGCCCCTCACTGAATCCGGGTCTCGGCAATACGATTGCAACCACTGACGCTAGCGCCAGTCAGAAAACGGTTACGGTCAATGTAGCGAACAACACAGACACTGTAAAGGTCAATATTACCGGCAAAACCGCAGCCCAGTCGATTTCAATAGCCGGCAATGATGCCATATTCGTTGAACAACAGGGAACTGACGCTGCCCCTGTAATTAAACTGGATGCTACAATCAGGAAAGAAGGCGGCACGATGTCATATACCGTAATTGTTTCGGAACCGGGCAAGTCACCCCTTGTATATACTGTGATGGTAACAGTGGCTTCGTCGCCGCCAACCACCGGTGTAACTTTCTCACTCAATTCACCCACGGGAGCCGGCAATACGATGGTCACCAACGGCAGCACAAGCACGTCTGTTGGAGTCAATGTAGTGAACTACGTAAGTTCTGTAAGGCTCAATGTTATCAACAAAAAACCAACCCAGTGGATTACTATAGGTGGTGCGCATGCCGCAGATGTGGTGGTTGACACCACCACCGTTATTCCGACGATTGAACTTTCTACCACGGATGTGCAAACACTCGGCGGCTCGAAGCAATACACCCTGACTCTCTCGGAATCGGGCAAGAGTAGTATCACCTACGTCGTTACGGTGAACGTAGCCAGAGGCGCGGATACCAACAATGTAACTTTCGTGCTGAAAGAACCCACGCCCGGCAACGGAAATTCACTTACCGGCGGTGGTGCGCAAAAAGCAGTGAATATAACAGTTAATCGAAAGACAACGAAAGTCGTGATAGGACGCACTATGTTAGCAACTCAGTGGGCTACCATAGGCGGTGCCGGCGCATCGTATGTTACAACAGGAGGTACTAACACGGCTGCGGAAGATGTTGTCGATGTTTCACACATTATGGACGGCGGCGATATGTCATTTCATTGTACTATTTCGGAAGCCGGTCAGACTGATATTAAGTACATAGTTACGCTCACCGTGAGGGCTCCGGCGGCGAATATGACCTTCACGATGCCCGGTAGTAATCCGGTAAATGTTGACCAGGATGAAGATCACAGGTTGGTTGATACAAATGTCCCAGATACTTATAGCCAAACCGTAATAACCGGTACGAAAACCGCCACTCAGACGGTTGCGGTAAGCGGTCTAAATGCTTCGGATGTTAGTATTAGCTATGCTCCTGCTGCTTTAGGTGCCAGTGCACCTACTGTTAATTTTACCACGAACACTACCTCTCCTTCCGGGTCAAAGTTCTTTCTCATAACCGTTTCGGAATCCGGCATGGCGAATATCGTGTATCCCGTTATGATACACAAGGAGCCGAGTACTACGCCTGTAACTTTCACAGTGTCAAATCCTCCCACGGGGTATTCCAGTAGCGATAAGATTATTGAGGTAAATGTTCCAAACAATACTCCTCAAGTCGTACTAACCGGCACGACAACAGCCAATCAGACGATTGCCGTATGGGCACTTAATGGCAGTTCTGTTGCCGGTACTGTTAATTCATCCACACCACCGACAGTTACTATGGACATTACCTCTATTGCTGCCGGCGGGACGCTACAGTATGTCTTCAAGGTCTCGGAAACCGGTATGGAGGATATCTTTTACATCGTTAAGGTGAATGTTGCTGCACCCTAAACGTAACGATTGAAATTATGCGTGTAATGAAATTTGGCGGCACGTCTGTTGGCTCCGCAGAAAGTATATTAAAGGTCAAGAAAATTGTTGAGGCGGTGGAAGAGCCGGTCATCGTGGTTGTTTCCGCGCTTGGCGGCATCACCGACCACCTGCTGACGACCGCTCGCCTCGCGGCGGCAGGCAACAGTGCCTACGAACAGGAACTTGCGCTGGTGGAGCAGCGACACACCACTGTCATTGCGGGCTTGACCCGCAATCCCAATGCGGGCATGACGGTTTTGTTAGACGAATTGAAAAACATCCTCAAAGGCGTGTTTCTCGTCAAAGAATTGTCGCAAAAGACCTCCGACAGCATCGTGAGTTATGGCGAACGGCTCAGTTCGCTGATTGTGGCGGCGGTTCTGGACGGGGCGCGGCTGTTCGATGCCCGCGCATTTATCCAAACGGACAGGCAATTTTCAAAGCATATTGTGGATTTCAAGGCTACTAACCTGCTGATTGAGCAGACGTTTGTGGATTTGCCGAAAATCTCTGTCGTGCCCGGATTTATCGCGGCAGACAAGACAACGGGCGACGTTACCAACCTCGGAAGAGGCGGCTCCGACTACACGGCGGCGATTTTGGCGGCGGCACTCAAAGCGCGCATCCTCGAAATTTGGACGGATGTGGACGGCTTCATGACCGCCGACCCGCGCATCATCACCAATGCCTACGTCATCGAAAAAATGACCTACGTGGAGGCGATGGAGTTGAGCAATTTCGGCGCAAAAGTCGTCTATCCGCCAACGATTTACCCCGCCTACCACGAGAATATCCCGATTTTAATTAAAAATACGTTCAATCCCGATGCTGCGGGCACTTATATCACGCGCGACCACCTCCGCGACGAGAAGCCCATTCGCGGCATTTCGTCTATCAACGACACGAGTTTGATAACCGTGCAGGGGCTTGGCATGGTGGGCGTGTTGGGAGTTAACTATCGGATTTTCAAGGCGTTATCGAAAATTGGCGTGAGCGTGTTTATGGTGTCGCAAACGGCTTCCGAAAACACCTCCACGCTGGGCGTGCGCGACGCCGATGCCGAGTTGGCGGTGGAGGCTCTGCGCAGGGAGTTTGAACAGGAGTTGCGGCAGGGCGAAATCAACAATTTCAAGGTCGAAAAAGGGCTGGCAACGGTGGCTATCGTGGGCGAAAATATGA
Organism: Bacteroidia bacterium; assembly: GCA_025996815.1. Classification (GTDB taxonomy): domain Bacteria; phylum Bacteroidota; class Bacteroidia; order Bacteroidales; family Azobacteroidaceae; genus Azobacteroides. The sequence continues at coordinate 3,319 of BNTT01000116.1, read as the reverse complement.
AACACGTGCCGGGCATTGCCGGCAAATTGTTTGGCACACTGGGGCGTAGCGGCATCAGCACCATCGCACTGGCGCAAAGTGCCAGCGAAACGAATATCTCGTTCGTCATCAAGAGCGAACACCTCCGCAAAGCCCTCAACGCACTCCACGACTCGTTTTTCCTGTCGGAATACCAGGTGTTGAACATCTTTCTGGTGGGCGTGCGCACAGTGGGCGGGCAACTGCTGGAAACCATCCGCCGCCAGCAACGCCCGCTGATGGAACACAACGGGCTGAAACTCAACGTGGTGGGCATCGCCCGCAAAAACAAAATGCTCTTAGACCGCAACGGCATCAATCCGGAAAAGTGCATCGAAAAACTGAACGCCGAAGGGCAAGACTCCTCCCCCAAAAAGTTGCAAAAGGCTATCCTTGAGATGAATATCTTTAATTCGGTGTTTGTCGATTGCACGGCGAGCGCGGAGGTGGCAGAACTCTACGAGGAGTTTCTCTCGCACAACATTTCGGTGGTGGCAGCCAACAAAGTGGCATCGTCGGGCACGTATGAAAACTACCGCAAACTGAAAGCCATCACCTACAAAACGGGCGTGAAATACCTCTTTGAGACCAACGTGGGCGCAGGTTTGCCCATCATCAACACAATGAACGCGCTGACCAACAGCGGCGACAAAATTCTGAAAATAGAGGCGGTGCTTTCGGGCACGCTCAACTTCATTTTCAACACCATCAGCGCAGAAATCCCGCTCAGCAAAGCCATCCAAATGGCGCAGGAAGCCGGTTTCGCAGAGCCTGACCCGCGCTTGGACTTGAACGGCACAGACGTGCTCCGCAAGTTGGTAATCCTCTCGCGCGAAGCGGGTTACGAAATGAATCAGAGCGATGTAGAAAAGAATTTGTTTATCCCCGACCCCTATTTTGAAGGCTCAACGGACGATTTTTGGAAGAAAATCCCCGAACTGAATGCCGAATTTGAAGCCAAACGGCAAAAATTGGCAGCAGAGGGCAAAAAATCGCGCTTCGTGGCAGTTATGGACAACGGCAAATGCAGCATTGGCTTACAATCTGTCAGCGCCGCCCATCCGTTTTACGAGTTGGAGGGCAGCAACAATATCATTATGATAACCACCGAACGTTACTACGAATACCCGATGATTATCAAAGGATATGGCGCAGGGGCGGCTGTAACGGCTGCCGGAGTCTTTTCCGACATCATCAGCATCGCGAACATCAGATAACATTATGGCAACAGACATACAAACGATAAAACAGCGATTTAGCATCATCGGCAGCAGCGTGTTGCTCAATCGCGAAATCGAAAAAGCCCTCCTCATCGCGCCCACCGACCTCACGGTGCTGATTACCGGCGAGAGCGGCGTGGGCAAGGAAGTGTTTCCGCAAATCATCCATCAAAACAGTGCGCGCAAACACGGGACGTATAATGCCGTCAATTGCGGTGCCATTCCCGAAGGCACGGTCGATGCAGAACTGTTTGGACACGAAAAAGGGGCGTTCACGGGTGCGCTTGCCGACCGCAAGGGCTACTTTGAAGTGGCAGACCACGGTACGCTTTTTTTGGACGAGGTGGGCGAACTGCCGCTGGCAACGCAAGCCCGCCTGCTGCGCGTGCTCGAAACGGGCGAATTTATCCGCGTGGGGCAGTCAAAATCGCAAAAAACCGACGTGCGCATCGTGGCGGCGACCAATGTGGACCTGCTGAGAGCCATCCGCGACGGCAAATTCCGCGAAGATTTGTACTACCGCCTCAACACCGTGCCCATCAACCTGCCGCCGCTGCGCGACCGACAGGAAGATATTTACCTGCTGTTCAGGAAGTTTGCCTCCGATTTTGCCGAAAAATACCGCGTGCCGGCGGTGTCGCTGGTTCCCGAAGCGCAGCAGATGCTGGCAAAATACCGCTGGCCCGGCAATGTACGCGAACTGAAAAACGTTACCGAGCGGATGTCCATCTTTGAAAAAGACCGCGAAATCTCGGCGGAAGAACTGAAAACCTACCTCTCCGCACCCGCCTTGGAGCACCTCCCAGCCATCATCCCCGCGCAGGCGGGCACCCACACGGAAACGGGCGGCGGCAACGAATTTCTCTACAAAATTTTGTACGAAATGCGCCGCGAAATCAACGAATTGAAGCAAATGATTTACGACCAGCCCATCATCCGCGAGCCGCACAAGGCACCGCCGCTCAAAGAGCCGCAAGCCTACGCCCTGCCCGCCGAAGAAGAAACCTTCGCGCCCATTCAGGCAGTGTCGGACGTGGCAGTGTCGGACGTGGCAGCGGAAGACCACAAAACCCTCTCCTTAGGCGAAGCAGAAAAAACACTGATTATCAAGGCATTAGAACGCCACAACGGCAGACGCGCCGATGCCGCCAAAGACCTCAAAATCTCGGAGCGCACGCTGTATCGCAAGATTAAGGAATATGATTTGGAGGGGTGAAAGTGAATGGCTATCTTTGTGATAGTTCCCCCACTTTTTCTATTTCCGCCATTACCTCTATAGTTTGCTTTATGGCGATGAGCATTTGTTTGAGATGGTTGAGGTCGGCAATGTCGAGCGTGACACGGTCTTTTATGCGGTATTTCAGCCATTTTTCGATTGGGCGATACGAGCCGATTTCGAAATCATACGCAGCCTGCGGAACGCCCGAATAGGCTATTGTTTTTCCCTCTGTTGTTTCCAAATATAACATTTCGCCGCGATGCGAAATGGATTTGATTGTAAAAAAGCCGTCCACACCGCCGAGCGACACGCGAATGTCGGCATCGTCGGGCACGTTTTTGAGCAAATGCAAATCTATGAGTTGTTGCCCCAACGAGGCATATTGCCGAAATTGCGCCTCGTTTGTTGCCATTGGAACGGCAGGGAAGTCTGTTTTGAGAAATTCGATGTATTTTGTGCGGTATGAGGCTGAATGTAGCACGGCATAGATATAGGCTAAAATTTCTTCGGGAGTGGGCTCAAATTTGAGTTTTTTAATATAATTTTGGATAAAATTTTGCGAAAAATTGGCATATTTTGCGCCCTTGTCCGTAAATTCCAACTCAAGCATATCTTTGTGTTCCTTTCCATTGTAGAAATAGAGCGGGGCGATGTAAGTCCATTCACGCGATTTCAAGGAAACAGTACAACCATCTATTATAGTGTCGGTAACAAATACATTTTGCCATTTGTCGCCTAATAATTGACGTGTAAAACATAAACCAACATTTTCTTTTTCGAAATGGGTAACAATATTTTCAGCGGGGCGACCTAAACGCCTATACCAAAGCAATCATTTAAAGAAAATGACATAAAAAACATT
>BNTT01000115.1 GCA_025996815.1 Bacteroidia bacterium | reverse complement strand
CACTTTTTGATAGTGCGCTTTGCCGTTCACGACGGTATAGACGTATTTGTCATTCGCGCATCACGCTGAATTTTGGCTACAAAGAAAGTATCGTCGTTCCCGATGGAGCCGTCCAAAAGCAGGCGGGCGCGAATGACAAATACGTCTATACCGTCGTGAACGGCAAAGCGCACTATCAAAAAGTGGAATTGGGACAACGCCTCGACACCCACTACGAAATCCTCTCCGGCATCACCCCCGGTCAGGAAGTAGTAACAGCAGGGCAAGCCCGCCTTGTCGAGGGCACAGCCGTAGAGATAATTAACAATTAAAAAATAGATATGAGTTTATATTCATCAGCGGTTAAACAACCGATTACCACAGCATTGATATTTGTGGGCGTTGCCCTCTTTGGGATGTTCTCCTATATTCAATTGCCGGTGGATTTATTTCCGAAAATTGAGACTAACTCCTTGACGGTGATTACCGCCTACGCAGGAGCAAGTGCTTCGGATATTGAGACGAACGTGACCCGTCCTATGGAAAACACGTTGAACTCGGTGGAAAATCTGAAAAAGATTACTTCGCAGTCGAAAGATAATATGTCGCTCGTTACGTTGGAATTTAACTACGGGACGGACATTAATCTGTCTACCAACGATGTGCGCGACAAAATTGAAATGGTGAGGAGCTCACTTCCCGACGATGTGAGCAACCCGATTATTTTCAAGTTCAGCACCGATATGGTGCCGGTGGTCATCTATACGGCTACGGCTACGCAAAGTGTGAATGGCTTGTACAAAATCCTGGACGATAAAATCGCCAATCCGCTCAACCGTGTGGCGGGCGTGGGTGCCGTCACTATTTCCGGTGCGCCGAAACGTCAGGTTCAAGTCAATGTTTCGCCCGAAAAGATGGAAGCCTACAATCTTACGGTTGAGAAAATTGCCAGTGTGATTAATCAGGAAAACCTGAACATCCCTGCCGGCAGTTTCGACGTGGGCACCAACACCTATTCGCTCCGTATCGAAGGCGAATTGCAACGCAGTGCTGATTTGCTCGGTCTGGTGGTGGGCAGTGTAAACGGAGGAAATGTCTATCTAAAAGATATAGCCAATGTGTCGGACACCTTGCAGAGCCGTATTCAGGAATCCTACACCAACGAGGTGAAGGGGGCTATGATTATTGTGCAGAAACAGTCAGGCTCCAATACGGTGGATATTGCAAACACCGTCAATAAGTTGATGCCCGAATTGCAAAAAACATTGCCACCGGATGTACAATTGACGATGATGATGGATACCTCCGATTTTATCAAGGAATCTATCAATTCGTTGCTCGAAACGATTCTTCTTGCCATCCTGTTTGTGGTGTTTGTTGTGATGTTCTTCCTCGGACGCTGGCGTGCCACCGCGATTGTGGTGCTGGCTATTCCGGTTTCCTTGGTGGCATCGTTCATCTATTTGATGGCGAAACACGGCAGTTTGAACATTATTTCGCTCTCCTCGCTGACCATCGCGATTGGGCTGGTGGTGGACGACACGATTGTGGTGTTGGAAAACATTACCAAGCATATCGAAAATGGCTCTACGCCCAAGCAGGCGGCTATTCACGGCACCAATGAAGTGGGCGTGGCGGTTATTGCCTCTACGCTAACGATTATTGCGGTGTTTTTCCCGATGACGATGGCAACCGGTTTTGCCGGCGTGATGTTTGGCGAATTGGGCTGGATGGTTACGATTATGATTGTCATTTCGCTGGCTGCCGCTCTGTCGCTGACACCGATGCTTTGTTCGCAAATGTTGCGACTGACGAATACGCAGGGCAAGGTGTTTGACAAGCTGTATGCGCCGATAGGTCGCGCGTTAGACAGGTTGGACGAGTGGTACAAAAATGTGGTGAATGCCTGCGTCCGCAACCGTTGGAAAACATTCCTGGTTGCATTAGCAACGGTCGTCTTTATTATGGTGCCGGCGTGCAATATCGTCGAAAGCGACTTTATGCCTGCCACGGACAACGATATGATTACGGCAACGGTCTATATGCCAACGGGAACACGGATGGAAGTAGCCCGTGCAACCGCCATGCGCTTTGATGCACTTGTGAAAGAAAAATATCCGGAAGTTGAAACACGCACATTCTCAGTGGGACAGGCAGATGAAAGCAACTCGTTTGCAGCGATGCAGACCAACGGCACGAACCTGATTTCTTTCCGTTTCCGCACAACTCCCGCCGACGAACGCGACCGCAGCATCTATGAGATTGGTGAAGGTATGCGTGAAGATTTGTCGAATATGCCCGAACTGTATAAATACATCGTTACCCCCGGCGGTGGCGGCGGTATGATGGGTTCAGGAGCCAGCACGGTGGACGTGGAAATCTACGGCTACGATTTGGCATTGACCGACAAAATTGCCGCGGAATTTAAAACGCGGTTGGCATCCGTCAAAGGGCTGAAGGACTTAAATATCACCCGTGAGGACTATCGCGTGGAATATCAGGTGGATTTCGACCGTGTGAAATTGGCGGAAAACGGACTTAATTCGGCAACGGTTGCCACCTACATCCGCAACCGTATCAACGGCTCCTATACGACCAAATTCCGTGAAGAAGGCGACGAATACGATATTGTGGTGCGCTACGACGAGAAATATCGCCAATCTATCGAAGACATCGAAAATATTACGGTGTACAGCAGTGCAGGAGTTCCGATTAAAATTCGTGAATTGGGCACCGTGATTGAAAAATCGACTTTGCCGCAAATTGACCGGCAAAACCGTGAGCGTGTCAATAAGATACAAGGCTCAATCTTCGACGCCGCATTGAGTGAAGTGGTGGCAGGTGCGGAAAAAATCATTGCGGAAATGCGCAACGACGGCACAATTCCTCCTGAGATTGGCGTCAGCATTGGCGGGTCAATCGTTGACCAGCAGGAATCCAATGCTGCGTTGGGACTTCTGATGGTTCTCTGCGTGATACTCGTCTATATCGTGATGGCGGCACAGTTTGAATCGTTCACTTATCCGTTCATTATCCTCCTGTCTATTATCTTCGGTATGGCAGGGGTCTACTTGGGCTTGGTGCTCACCGGTCAATCTTTGAGTTTGATGGGAATGGTCGGCATTGTGATGCTGATAGGTATCGTGGTGAAAAACGGTATCGTGTTTATCGACTACGCCAATCTGAATCGAGAGCGCGGCATGTCGGTCGATAAGGCGATTGTTGATGCCGGTCGTTCGCGTTTGCGTCCGATATTGATGACCACCTGCACGACGGTGTTGGGGATGATTCCGATGGCAATTCCGCGCGGAGCCGGCTCAGCGATGTGGCAACCGCTGGGCGTAGCCGTAGTATTCGGCTTAACATTCTCAACAATCCTGACGCTGGTATATGTCCCCGCCCTCTACTCCATCTTCGGCGGCAACGGCGTGAAACGTGCAAGAAAAAAATATGCCAAGTCAGTGCCGGTGAGCGCAACCCGCAAACCATTGATGACAAGGCGCAATCCTAATTTTAATTCGTAATTCGTAATTTTTAATTCGTAATTGACAATGAAAGCAGTATTTATAACATACAATCAGGCATTCAAAGATGAACTGATAACGATATTAGACCGCATGAGCCAGAGAGGCTTCACAATGTGGGAAGAAGTGCAGGGACGCGGCTCGCAAAAAGGCGAGCCGCACTACGGCGACCACGCCTGGCCCACAATGAACGGAGCCATCCTCGCAATAATGGAGGATGCCAAGGTGGCACCACTGCTGGAGCGCATTCACACGCTTGACGAGGGCTTTGAGCGGCAAGGGCTGCATGCCTTTGTTTGGGCTGTTGAGGGTGGGGTTTAAGTCTTTTCTGAAAATATGAAAAATGAAGATTGCAACTTAATACTTTTAAATGCAGCGCGGATAACCCATCACGGCGATTGGAACTGGAAGGACATAAACAGCCCTTTTGCCCGCTTATACATGGTCGAAAACGGTTCTGCGAGAGTGATTCTGCCGAATGGCGTTCATATTATTCAACCGGGGCATCTCTACCTGATACCGGCGTTTGTTACGCACAGTTACGAAAGTGACAGCATTTTCACTCATTATTATTTCCATGTTTATAATGAATATGACATCTTCGACCGGTATAATTTTCCTTTTGAAGTGGATGCCGATGAATTGGATGTTTTATTGGTGAAACGGTTGTTAGCGATTAACCCGTCCATCGCACTAAAATATTCCGACCCAAAATCGTATGACAACTTTCCCACGTTAGCACAAAACTTAGCCACGAGCAGTCAAAAATCTTTGACTCTTGGATTAAAAACAAAGGGGATTCTCAATCTACTGCTTTCCCGATTTTTAGAAAAGGCGACTCTCAAACAGGAAGTCGCAGATAAACGGGTTAAAAAAACACTGCGTTATATTCGTGAAAACATTGATAAGAATATTCATATCTCTGATTTAGCAGCCCTCTGCGGTTTAAATCACGACCATTTTACACGCCTGTTCAAAAAAGAGATGCAATGTACGCCTTCGCAATATATTATGCGGAAGAAAATAGAAAAAGCGCAACTCCTGTTGGTCTCCGGAGAAGAATCAATGAAAGATATTGCATACCGTCTCTCATTTGAGGATGTTTCTCATTTTTACAACACATTTAAAAAGGTGACAGGGACGTTGCCGATTGCCTATAAAAATCAGTATAAATAGGAGACCCCCAATGGCACACTTACCTTCAAATTATGCCATATATCATAATATTTCACTAACTTTGCGCTTCGATACAAAAATTTAAAAGACAAGTGATATGCCGCTTCCGATAAACATAAACCAGTTGCTCAAAGGTCGAGTGATTGAGTGGGACAGATTAGAATTTAAAAAAGGATGGAATCCCGAAGAAGTCGTCCGAACGATGTGTGCTTTTGCCAATGATGTTAACAATTGGGGCGGAGGTTATATCGTCATTGGTATAGAAGAAGTGGACGGGAAACCGGTTTTTCCACCTGTCGGCTTACAAGACAACCAATTAGACCAAATACAAAAGGAATTGGTGGAACTCTGCCATAAGATAGAGCCGCATTATCTTCCGGTGACCGAGCCTGTGCTTTATCAGGACAGATGGATTTTTATAATATGGGTTCCGGGAGGCGACGGTCGCCCCTACAAAGCCCCGCAAACGTTGGGCAACAAGGCGCAAAAGCGGGTTTATATCCGGCAAGGCTCCGTTACCAAACCGGCAAGCAAAGATGAAGAGCGCTTTTTGAATACCATTTCAATTGCACTTCCTTTTGACGACCGGATTAACCTTCAAGCAAGCATTCACGATTTGGATAAGGATTTGATGACTGAATTTTTATATAGTGTGAACAGCGAACTCTATAAAGCGGCTGCCAACATAGGCAAAGAAGAATTGGCTCTGCGGATGCAACTCTTGAAAGGACCCAAAGAGTACCTGCGCCCCATCAATGCTGCACTGCTGTTCTTTAATCCGGAGCCTCATAAGTTTTTTCGTGGTGCCATTTCGGAAGTCGTTTTATACAAAGATTACGATGGAATCACGTTTATAGAAAAAACATTCAAAGGTTCACTTTTCAAACAGATACGAAACTTGTTGGAATACCTGAAAAGTGTTGTTTTGACCGAAAAGATTATTAAAATTCCGGGACAAGCCGAAGCCTTGCGGATTTGGAATTATCCGTATCAGGCAGTGGAAGAGGTCGTTGTAAATAGTTTTTATCATCGTTCGTATGAAAATGTCAGCTCCATTGAGATAAGTGTCTTTCCCGATAAAATGGTGGTGCTCTCTTTTCCCGGTCCCTTACCTCCGGTGGATAAAGAAATGCTGAAAAAGAAAAAAATAATTTCCCGTGAATACCGCAACCGCCGTATCGGTGATTTTTTGAAAGAATTGGATTTGACCGAAGGCAGAGGCACCGGTTTCCCAATTGTGTATGGCAAAATGGCGCAAAACGGTTCGCCTGACCCGATATTTGAAACGGATGAGATTCATACGCATTTCACAGCGATTTTGCCGGTGCATCCCGAATTTTTGAAAAAAGAATCGGAAGACGAAACAAGAATGGATGTGCCAACATTAGATTCGCCGAGGGCTTTGGAAATTTTGGAATTTTGTAGAGAAGCAAAGAGCAGAAAAGAAATTATGGATATGTTAAGTATTTCAAATCATCCTAATAATACTGAACGCTATATTAATCCACTAATTAAAGAAGGGCTTATTGCTTTAACATTTCCCGAAAAGCAACGTAATCCTAATCAACAATACTATTCAACACAAATGGGATTAAGTTTTATATAAGTTAGTGTATAAGTTAGTGTATAAGTTAGTGTATAAGTTAGTGTATAAGTTAGTGTATAAGTTAGTGTATAAGTTGGACTAAGTAAAGGTGACAGGGACGTTGCCGATTGCCTATAAAAATCAGTATAAATAGTTGCAAATATAAAAAAAAGTGCGTAACTTTGCACCTCAAAAATACACAAAAAAAATTATGGCAACACCTCCATTTAAGTATCAAGAGCCGTTTCCGTTGGGGAAAGACGAGACGGAGTATTATTTGCTGACGAAAGAGGGCATTTCTACTGCCTCGTTTGAGGGCAAGGAAATCCTGAAAGTGCAGCCTGATGCGCTCTCGCACCTTGCGGCAATATGTTTTCAGCAGTGCGCGTTTTTCTTGCGGGCTGCGCATCAGAAGCAAGTCGCCGCGATTTTGGATGACCCCGAAGCAAGCGAAAACGACAAATTTGTGGCTCTCACGATGCTTCGCAATGCCGAAGTGTCTGCCAAGGGCATTTTGCCGTTCTGTCAGGACACGGGCACGGCTACGATTATTGCCAAAAAAGGGCAGCAGGTGTGGACGGGCGGAGGCGACGAGGAGGCCCTTTCCAAAGGGGTGTATAAGACCTATACGGAGGAAAATCTGCGCTATTCGCAGACCGTGGCGTTGGATATGTACACCGAGAAAAATACGGGCACCAACCTCCCCGCGCAGATTGACGTGCAGGCGATTGACGGCGCGGAATACAAATTCCTCTGCATCGCCAAAGGGGGCGGCTCGTCTAACAAAACATACCTCTTTCAGGAAACGAAAGCCCTGCTCAACCCGCAGACGCTCGAAAAATTTCTGCTCGAAAAGATGAAATCGCTGGGCACGGCTGCCTGCCCGCCCTACCACATCGCGTTTGTGATTGGCGGCACGTCGGCGGATGCCTGCCTCAAAACGGTGAAAATCGCCTCCACGAAATATTACGACACATTGCCCACGAGCGGCAACGATGGCGGTCAGGCATTCCGCGACCTCGAACTGGAGGCGAAGATGCTGAAAGCGGCGCAAGAAATCGGTTTGGGTGCGCAATTCGGCGGCAAATACCTCGCGCACGACATTCGGATTGTCCGTTTGCCGCGTCACGGAGCCTCCTGTCCGGTGGGGATGGCTGTTTCCTGCTCGGCAGACCGCAACATCAAGGCGAAAATCAACAAAGACGGCATCTGGGTGGAGAAACTTGAAGACCACCCCGCCAAATACATCCCCGAAGCACTGCGCAATGCGGGCGAAGGCGACGTGGTGCGCATCAACCTCAATCGCCCGATGAAGGAGATTTTGGAGGATTTGACCAAATATCCCGTTTCCACGCGCCTGTCGCTCAATGGCACCATCGTGGTGGGGCGCGACATCGCCCACGCCAAACTCAAAGAACTGTTAGACAAGGGCGAAGACCTCCCGCAATACATCAAAGACCATCCCATCTACTACGCCGGTCCGGCAAAAACGCCCGCAGGCTACGCCTGCGGCTCGATGGGACCAACCACGGCGGGGCGGATGGACTCCTACGTCGATTTGTTCCAGTCGCGCGGCGGCAGCATGGTGATGCTCGCCAAAGGCAACCGCAGCCAGCAAGTGACAGATGCCTGCCACAAACACGGCGGCTTCTACCTCGGCTCCATCGGCGGACCGGCAGCAATTTTGGCGCAAAACAACATCAAGCACATCGAATGCCTCGCCTATCCCGAACTCGGCATGGAGGCAATTTGGAAAATCGAAGTCGAAGATTTCCCCGCCTTCATCCTCGTGGACGACAAGGGCAACGATTTTTTCAAAACTTTGAAATAATTTGGTAGATTGAAAAAAAACACCTACCTTTGCACTCCGAAAGTCGCGCGAAAAAAGATAATGAAGACAACGATAAAAGGACTCAGACAAGTGCTGCTATTCACCCTACTGGGGGGAGTAGCAGGTTTGTCGTCGTGTTTATTGACCAATTCCGACCAAACAGAAACGAGTTATGTAAGGAAAAAAATCGCTTTTTCGTTGAGCATTCCCTCGCTCGGTCCTGCCACTTATGCCATGACGAGTGCCGACCAGTATAGTGTGCAATCTATACAGATATTGACTTTCGATGCTGTCGAGAATCTCATAGAAACAACGGATATTCCCGAGTCCGACATCTACAAAAACGGTCCTGACCTTGATCCTCGCAGTATATTTTTTACCGTGGATGTGCTTACGGGCAACGACTTGTCGTTTGTGATGCTTGCCAATGCTGGGGATATAGTGAAGGAGGCAGGGGGACAACTTTTGGGCTGCAAGAAAGATGACCTTGCGAAATTGCTTATCAGTCTTATTACCAATAAAATACCTGCGGAGCAGGGTGCCTCCACAGGGCTTGCACAAGGCTCCACTATCCCGATGTGGGGCGAATGGAAGGGTAATCCCGATGAGGTGAAAGCAACGATTGTGGGTGGTTCTTCGCAATACCCCTTGCCGCAACTGAACATCACCCTGTACCGTATGTTAGCCAAAGTGAATGTAAGAGTGACTGCGGCGGCTCAGCCTGAGTTTAAACTAAAGGATATATACGTTTACAACACGTATGACAGAGGGACGGCTGTTCCCGATAAGAATAATTGGGATATATCATCTCAAAGGGCGACGGCAGCCACTATCCCGAAGGATGCCATTATGAGAGGCTTTACCAGCGCAGGCACAGGCAACGGCAACGGTGCAAATGCGCCGGCATTGCACTATTCGGGCAGCGAAATCACAACAGCAGACAGGATATCGGAGGATGTGATTTTCCTCTTCGAGTCGGACAACAGCAAACCTGTGGACTTCCCCGGACATACTTGTTTGGTCTTGGGCGGTCTGTTTAATGGTATTGAATCGTATTATCGTGTGGATTTCAAAGATTATAGCGACCCCGAGGCTGCTTATCTTGATATTTTACGCAATCGAGAGTACATGATTATGGTGAATAAAATCTCCGGCATAGGTGCTCCCACGCCCGATGAGGCATTCAACACCAAACTTGGAAACATTGATGCGACGGTGTCGGCGTGGGACGAAACCGAGGTTAAAAATGTGTTTTCCGACGGACCATATATTCTATCCCTTTCGGAGTTGGAATACAACTTCGACAGCAACGAATATGAGTACGATTTGGAAAACAAATTGACTATCTTCACTACCCATCCGGAGGGTTGGAAGGTGGATTCCATTATAGATTTGACAACCTCGCGCGACATGACCACCACCCCCCCGGGCATGACGGAACAGGAAAAGAAAGATTCACTATGGCTCACAACCATCATCTATACAGGAACATCGAATGCCGGATATCCGGATGTGGAAAAAACCATCCACTTGAAAGTGTCAGAGAATAGTGGACTCAGCCCGCGCTTGGCTAAGGTCTATATCAAAGCCGGCAGCATCTCCGCGCAAGTGCTTGTCCGACAAAACAGTATGCAATTGGGTCGCCTGACTATCACCGATATGAACGACCACGAAATTCGGGAGCTGACCTTTAATGCCGATGCCAACAATGCACTAACCAACGGGCCTGCCGAACAAAAGTTCAAAGTCAATTGGAAACCGAAAAACGGCGAATGTCTTATCACCCGTATCGGAAGTGAGGACAATTTCAAATTTGACCCACTGTTGCCGGATA
>BNTT01000114.1 GCA_025996815.1 Bacteroidia bacterium | reverse complement strand
CCTCTTATGAGCGCGGACAAAACGAAAATACTAACGGCTTAATCCGCCAATATATCCCAAAAGGAACGGATTTTGATAACTACTCATACGATTATATTAAACTGATACAGAAGAAGATAAATAGCCGCCCAAGAGAAAAACTCGGCTTCAAATCTCCAACTGAAGTTTTTTATCTATCTTTGTAGAACTTTTTGTCGCACTTAGAAGTTGAATCCACCGATTGCTATTTTTTAGCCTCGCAGAGGCGAAATGTGTATAACCGTGGGTGAAGCGAAGCAAAACCCACGGCACAGGCATCACCACACCACTCTCAGCCCTGCAAGGGCGGCATTATCATAATCTCGCCCTTGCAGGGCTTAGGAGAGGGAGGGTGCACCTCTCCGTGGGTTACGCTTCGCTCCACCCACGGTTATGCACATTCCGCCCCTGCGGGGCGATGGGTTGTGGAGGGTGAATTCCGGTTTCTACCAACATTGTGTGCCTAACGGCACACAACACCAATATCATAAAAACAGTTAAAAACACAGTTAAAAACCCTGAAATTTCACCGAAAATCAGTCTTTTCTGACCCAAACAAAATTTAGACCTTCTCCATACCTCCTCCATACCAAGTTCGTACCAAAGTCGTACCAAGTTCGTACCAAACTCGCTCTCGCCCCGTATGTTAATTTTTACACACAAAGGCATAAAATTACAGATTGTTTCCCCAACTCCTTATCCCTTAACTTAATGACATTGGGCTGAAGCCTACGGTCAATTTCACGTTGGTGTTTTTTGCCTGCCTCCTCAATAAAAAAAATCTCAAAAATAAAAACCTTAATTCATTGCAAGTAAACATTTTGGGAAACTTTTTGGTGGTTTGAAAATTTTATGTCGTTGAAATTCAATTGGTTGCGATTTATTTTGGAAAAGTTATCAGAAAAATAAATTTTCTTGTTGAAAAATTTGGTTAGTTTAAAATATATTCTTAACTTTGTGCTCTCAAAAAAAATATACACACCAGTGGAAAATAGGAAATATACTTTTGACGAGGCTTATCGGGCTTCATTGGATTATTTTAGAGGCGACGAGTTAGCCGCTAAGGTTTTTGTGAACAAATACGCCTTGAAAGATGGGTCTGGCGACATTTTTGAGGCAACCCCTGCCGAGTTGCACCGCCGTCTGGCGGGCGAAATTGCTCGCATAGAACAGAAATATCCCAATCCGCTGTCGGCACAGGAATTGTTTGACCTCTTCGACCACTATAAGTATATTGTGCCGCAGGGCAGTCCGATGACCGGTATTGGCAATAATTTTCAGGTGGGGTCGCTCTCCAACTGCTTTGTGATTGGCATCAACGGCTTGGCGGACTCTTACGGTGCCATCATCAAAATCGACGAGGAGCAGGTGCAACTGATGAAACGGCGCGGCGGCGTGGGGCACGACCTCTCGCACATCCGCCCCAAAGGCTCGCCGGTCAAAAACTCCGCGCTCACGTCCACCGGCTTGGTGCCGTTTATGGAGCGTTATTCCAATTCCACCCGCGAAGTGGCGCAGGACGGTCGCCGCGGGGCGTTGATGCTGAGCGTTTCGGTGAAACATCCTGATGCCGAGTCGTTTATCGATGCCAAAATGTCGGAGGGCAAAGTAACCGGTGCCAATGTGTCTGTGAAAATCACCGACGATTTTATGAAGGCAGTGGTTAATAATCAGCCCTTTAAGCAGCAATATCCCATCGACAGCAAGACACCCACGACTTCCAAAGAAATCAATGCGGGCGAACTTTGGAGCAAAATTATTCACAATGCCTGGAAATCTGCCGAGCCGGGCGTGCTGTTTTGGGACACGATTATCAAGGAGTCGCTGCCCGATTGCTACGCCGACTTGGGCTTCAACACCGTTTCGACCAACCCCTGCGGCGAAATTCCGCTCTGTCCCTACGACAGTTGCCGCCTGCTGGCAATCAATCTCTATTCGTATGTGGACAATCCGTTTACGCCGAAAGCCAAATTTAATTTCACACTCTTTAGAGAGCACGTGGCTCTGGCTCAGCGCATTATGGATGATATTATCGACCTGGAAACGGAGAAAATTGATAAGATAATCGCCAAGATAGACAACGACCCCGAATCGGCAGAAGTGAAAAACGCCGAAAAACTGCTGTGGGAAAAAATTCGCCGCAAAACCCTGCAAGGACGGCGCACGGGCGTGGGCATCACTGCCGAGGGCGATATGCTCGCCGCCCTGGGGCATCGCTACGGCACGCCCGAAGCGACGGACGCGGCGGAAGAGGTGCAGAAAAATCTGGCATTGGCGGCTTACGGCTCGTCGGTGAAAATGGCGCAGGAGCGCGGTGCTTTCGAGGTTTACGATGCCGAACGCGAAAAAAACAACCCCTTCGTTGCCCGTTTGCGGAAAGCCGACCCCAAGATGGTGGCTGATATGGAACAATACGGTCGCCGCAACATTGCCTGTCTGACGATTGCGCCCACGGGCACCACCTCGCTGATGACGCAGACCACGTCGGGCATCGAGCCGGTCTTTTTCCCTGTTTACAAGCGGCGGCGGAAGGTGAACCCCAACGACGTTGCCGTGAAGGTCGATTTTGTCGACGAGGTGGGCGATGCGTGGGAAGAATACATCGTGTTTCATCACAAATTTGTCGATTGGATGGAAGCCAACAACTATCCCACGGCGAAAAAATATTCGCCCGAAGAGTTGGACGAACTGATTGAGAAATCGCCCTACTACAAGGCGACGGCTAATGATGTCGATTGGCTGCAAAAAGTGAAGATGCAGGGGCGCGTGCAGCGATGGGTTGACCATTCCATCAGCGTCACCATCAATCTGCCAAACGAGGCAGAGGAATCGCTTGTAAACCAACTCTATATCGAGGCGTGGAAGTCGGGCTGCAAGGGCTGCACCGTCTATCGCGACGGCTCTCGCAGCGGCGTTTTGGTGGCTGCCGACAGACCCAAAGACAAGGATTGCGAATGCTACGAGCCGCCCGTCATCGTGGCGAAACGCCCCCGCGAATTGGAGGCAGAAATAGTGCGTTTTCAGAACAACCGCGAGAAATGGATTGCCTTTGTGGGGCTACTCAACGGTCGCCCGTATGAAATTTTCACCGGTCTATACGATGAAGAAGACGGCATCTACATACCAAAAAACGTTACCAACGGCACAATCCTCAAGAGCGTGGATGCAGACGGCAACCGGCATTACGACTTTCAATACGTCAACAAACGCGGCTACAAGACCACCATTGAAGGATTAGACAGCAAATTTGACCCCGAATATTGGAACTACGCCAAACTCCTGTCGGGCGTGTTGCGCTACGCAATGCCCGTCGACCAGGTAATCAAACTCGTGCAGGGCTTGGAACTCGACAACCACTCCATCAACACATGGAAAAACGGAGTAGAACGCGCCCTAAAAAACTACATCCTCGAAGGCACAGAAGCCAAAGGCAAAAAATGCCCCACCTGCGGTCAAGAAACCCTCGTCTACACCGAAGGCTGCCTAAAATGCACCCAATGCGGCTTCTCCAAGTGCGGGGGGTGAACACCAATTTGATGCCTTCCGGCGTAGCCAATGGCATCAAAAATATTTTTAAAAATCCGTAAAATTGTTTTGGCAATTCAAAAAAAATTCGTACCTTTGTCCGCTGAAAAAAAAATAAACGATGAAACAGAAAAACAAACAAAAAGTAGCGGCGAAGATGCCCGAAAAATCATTGCCCTTTTTCGCGATGGGGGCGTTATTCATTGCGTTGAGCCTCTTCCTCGCTTTTGTGCCCGGCGTTACGAGGGGGTGGGGATTGAATTACATCGCCTTTTTCGACCCTTGGGTCATTGGCTTGTTTTATTTATGCCTGTTGTGCTTTTGGCTGCCGCAGACCAATCAGTATCTCGTGGAGAAAATCACGGCATTCAGTCGGCAATCCATTGTTGCCACGCTTCGGAAGCACCGCTATGCGCTGTTTGTGGTCATCAGCCTCTGCGCCGTTGGCGTGTTTCATCTGCTGAGAAACAAATATGTTTTCCTGGGCGATTTCGACCTTATCGCGCAAATAATAGAGAAGCCGGGCGCGGAGTCACGCCCCGATGAATATTTGTCGATGCTAATTTTAAGCCGTTCGTATGTTTGGCTTCATGCCCATTTCGATTTCACGGGCGTTCAAACGATGCGATTGGCGGACGACATTGTGGGCAGTTTGTTTATATTTGTGGGTTTGTGCATTGCCAATCTTTTGGGGAATACCTTTTTGAAAAAAGCCGCCGTTTTTATTATTTCGACGCTCTCGTGTGCTATTCTGATGCAATTTTGCGGCTATCTCGAAGTCTATAGTTTGCCCGCGTTCGGTCTTCAACTCTATCTTTTCACAAGTCTGTTGTATTTGAAAGATAAAATTCATATCATCGTGCCGGCATTGGTCATCTTCACAGGCGTTGCGCTTCACTCGATGCTGGTGTGTATGCTTCCCTCGCTCGTTTTTATGTTTTACGGAAAGGTGCTTTGGAAACGTCCGTTTTTCAGAAGCAAAAAGACCATTGGGGGTATCGTAGTGGTTTCACTGCCTTTTCTGTATATGGCTTTCAATGGATTTGCCATTCCGATGATGCTCCCCATGGAAGATGATGTTCGTATGACCTTGCTTTCAATCACCAATTTCAAGGAATTTTTCAACTCCCAACTGCTGGGCGGCGGCATCGGGTTTCTTATCTGGCTGATGCTCCTGATTTACAGTGCCCGCGGCAAAGTAAAATACGACTTCACGGCTTGGTTTTTCCTTATTGCATCGCTGTCCATTGCGGGGCTGCTGTTTGTCTTTGATGGAATGCGAGGCTCCGGCGACTGGGATATTTATTCCTTCGCGGCTGTAGTGTTCAATTTAAGCAATGCCAGAGTCTTGTTGGGGGGGGGAGTACAAGGATGTGCGTGGAGCAAAAACCTCAAATACGGCATATTGATGCTCGCCGGTTTCTCCATTTGCCACACTTCAATGTGGCTATTGATAAACAGAACGGATGCTTCCATCAAATGGGTGGAACGCGCACTTTCCACAGACCCCGGCTCCTATTACAAACTCTCATTCAGCAATGAGGCGACACTTTCCGTGGCATTTAAGGCAAATAAACTGGATGATTTGGCGATGAAATGGCAAAAAAAAGAATATTTAAAGCATCGCGACGACCCCCGAAGCGGCTATAATTATGCCCTCCGGTTGTTAGACAAGGGCAAAGATGAAGAGGCTGTTGCTATCCTGACACAAAATATAAGAGATTTTCCGGCGTATGTGCTGCCTTATTCCCTATTGCTCAACCATTTTCTCGAAATTCGGGATTATGAGATGAGTTATAAAGTTCTTGTGCAATTAGAACAGGTGTATAAACAGGAGCCGCAACACCTTACGAGTCGATGGTCGCAGGAGCAGATAGACCAGTTCTGGGCACAACTTGCCGCGCTTAAAGAGCTTCGGGCGGCGGGGCAATGAGCCAAACAGAGGACATTTGTCGTGCACGCGCAATTTTTCTCGTTTTGCAGATACAAAAAAGTTTTATACCTTTGCCGTGGAGATGGCGGAAATTTTTGTACACAACGGAGTGAATTGGAAAAATTAAAGGATGATTATCGGATATGATACCCCACTTAGCTGAAAGCCAAAATTTTCATAACCTTAAATAGGATTCAAAGCCTAACATTCTATTAAGTATTCCTCAGCTTGACTGACACGGGGTCTGATTCCGCAGATAGGCTTTAATGCCTTGTTATGAACGTAGTTTACCACGTGTCAGTCGGTTAAATCTTTTCTTTCTCACAACAAAAGTAAAGATTTTTCCCCGGATTTAAATTTTCCGCAAACTTAAGGATAGACAACGACAAACTTGCGGTCTATCCTAACCCCGCCCGTGACGACCTGTTCATCAAAAGCGACACCCCCGTCGAAAAAGCCGAAATCTTTGATATTTCCGGACGCACCGTAGAAACGTGGCGCGCCGCGTCTCTACAACAGGGTAATTCGCAAGCAATCAATGTTTCACATCTGCCCAACGGCATTTATCTCGTGCGCGTGGCTTGCAGCGATGGCTCGGTGGTTACGAAGAAGATTGTTGTGAAAAAATAGTCTGAACCGGGATTTTAATAAGATTAAAGGATTAACAGGATAAAAAAATCTTGTTAATCCTTTAATCTTATTAAAATCATGGTTCAGACATTACTTTGCCCTACGGGCAATAATGGGTGGGTGGGGCGGTTTTTCTATTGATATGAAAGCCCTACGGGCTAATTTGTGCATTTGCAAAATAAAAATAAATATCTTATCTTTGTCGAAAATATTAAAGGGTATGAATTTGCAGATATTTAAGGAAATTCAGACGTTGAAACGTCAGCTATTGCCCAACGACAAACTGATTTTGTTTGGCTCACAGGCGCGTGGCGATGAACGCCCCGATTCGGATTGGGATTTGCTCGTGCTGTTGAATAAACCCCTCAAAGAAGCCGATGATGAGGACAACTTCGGTTATCCTTTTGCGGAATTAGGTTGGGGTCATGGTGTGTATCTCAGCACCAAGATTTATACAACCGCGGAATGGGAAAAGCGAAAGCCTTCTCTGTTTTACAAGAATGTTGAACATGATGGCATAGAAATTGTATGAATTTGAATAAAGAAGAAAGAAAAGCCGTTGTAACTCTTCGCTTGCAAAAGGCGAAAGAAACACTATTAGAGGCAAAAGATATTGTCAAGTTGTGTCATTGGCGGGTAGTAGCCAATCGGCTGTATTATGCTTGCTACTATGCAACGAGTGCTTTACTTATTAAGCATGGACACATGGCACAGACACATTCCGGAGTTATCAGTATGTTAGGTTTGCACTTTGTTAAACAAGGGATTGTCAGCAACGAACAAGGGAAATTCTACAAAAGACTTTTTGAGTTGCGCCAAACGGGCGATTATGATGATTGGATAACGATTGAAGAAACTGATGTGCAACCATTGATTGCACCGACTGAGGAATATATTTGTTTTCTTGAAAAATTGATTGCGCAAGAAGTAGTCTGAACCACGATTATAATAAGATTTTCAAGATTAACAGGATGGAGGATTGGCAGGATTTTTTTGGAATCCTGCTAATCCTCAAAATCTTATTAAAATCGTGGTTCAGACAATCATCCATAGTTCAAGATTTTTTTAATAATTATCCACAATCATAATATTTTTCATATCCCGCAGTGGCTTACAGCGCAAGCCAATTCAAAGCATTATCCACCAGCACGCCGTCACTCAGTTTCAAATCAAACGTGAGTTTGCGTTTGGCTTTGAAGCGTAGCACAAACAGGTCTGATGTGCCTTCGAGGTATGGCTTTTTGCCTTTGTTTACGAAGGTGGGGTAGAGGACTTTCGTGCCGTCGGTGTGGAGGCGGTCGTTGGTCAGGTTTGCCATCTGTTGCATATTCAATGGTTCTGCGCCGATAAATTCGTAGTCCTGTTGGTTGTAGGGCAAGGCAAATCCGAGGGCATTCACTGATTTCAAGTCGCGAGCTTTCACCGTGATTTCGATGATTTCGTCGGCATTGTACGTCTTTTTGGGGACATACAGCGTGAGGGTGCCCGCGAGAGGCTCGCCTGCCCGCCGGTTGGCGCGGTCTTCGAGTTGGGTTGCCACCACGGAGATGTCGCAGGCGTCGATGCGCCCGTTGAGGTTGATGTCGCCCTTGTCTATGTAGCCCTCGAAGTCGGCATCGCCTGCTTTCAAGCCTGTGTAGTTGGTGTAGGAGGTGAAGTCGTTTTCGTCCACGAGGCGGTCGTTGTTGATGTCGCCCGGTAGGTAGCTTTCCGTTCCGGGCACTTTGAAGACGTATAATTCGCGACCTGAGCCGAATTTGCCAACCGATTGTGTAACAGTCAGTTTCACGTATCGTGCTGTCGGATGGTCTTTGAATGTGAACACTTTCACTTCGTCGGTTTTTGTCCATTCAAATGTGCCTGCATCCGTCCACGTATGGTTGTCGTTGCTGTATGCAAACGAGCCTTGTAATATGGTGCCGTTGGAGGCTCCCTGACGTGGCAAATAGTGGATTTTGTCTAATTGGTTGATGGTGTGCAAGTCCACTACGATGTCAAACGACGTGTAGGCAGTGTCCCAGCGGGTGTGCCACAGTGTTGATTCGTCGCCGTCGAAGAGGTAGCGCAAGGCTTGTCCGCTCTGATTTTTCACCGCAGACGTGCCTGTGATGCCTTTTATGGCAAATTTCAATGGGTCGGCTTTTGTCTTGCCCGCGAATGCCGTCCAGTCGGAATGCCCGTCTTTGTTCACGGCGCGGAGTTTGAAATCGTATTTTGTTTCTACCTCCAAGTTTTCAAATTGCAGTTCGGTGTCCTTGATGGTGGTGTGGCGCATACCGGAGAGTTCGATTTCATAGAAGTCGGCATTTGCGACGGCATCCCAAGTGGGCGTAAGGGTGTAGGCGTGGCTGTTTTCGTCGGTGATTTTCGCGTTTTGCGGGGCGGTCAATGCGCCTGTCTTGACCAATGTGCTCGCCGGCTCATACACAAATCCGTCAATGGTTACGACTGTTTTTTGGGTAATGTCGGCTTTTGGCAATTTGATTGTCAATAGAGCATCGATATAAGAAACGTCCGGTTTGACGGATTTCCCGCCGCTCGTTGCGGCGATTGTCTTCGGTTTGGTGGTTGTAAAGTGTAATTCAGTCGTTTTTTCTTTCACAAAACCGTCAAATGTGCCCTGTGTAGGGTGTATGGTGATGGTTACCTTATT
Source organism: Bacteroidia bacterium (assembly GCA_025996815.1). Lineage (GTDB taxonomy): Bacteria > Bacteroidota > Bacteroidia > Bacteroidales > Azobacteroidaceae > Azobacteroides. The sequence goes on along the minus strand of BNTT01000114.1, from coordinate 1,194 downwards.
TTTGTTTACTTCCGATTCAATCAGCGTGGTTGCTCCGGCACCCACCTTGTAGGCTTCCGAAACGCCATCGTCGTCGTATTCGGTAAACGAACTGTGTCCGTAAGGGTGGATATAATAAATGCGGGCATCTTTTTTGATTTCCGACACATTATTACTCGGGTTTGTCATCGGAATAATTGCACCATTTTTCACGAATACCGGCAATTTACCAATGTTTGCATTAATATTATTCAGGATAACATTGCCGTCATACTTTATGCCTGAAAACCAGTCTATCCATTGTCCCTCAGGCAAATAGATGCCGTTGCGGATGTCGTTGCCGAGCGAGTCGGGTTTTGTTGCCTGATAGATGGGGGCGACTAAGAAATACGGACCATACATATATTGGTATTGCGTGGCTTTGCCCATGGTGTATTCATTCGGATATTCCAAAAACATCGCGCGCATCATTGGCAGTCCTGCAACAGCCTCTTTTGCAATGCTATAAGTGTATGGCATTAAAGTGGATTTTAACAATAAAAAGAAGCGATTTATGTCAGTTGCCGGTTCGCCCAGTGCCTGCGGATATTTGGGATTAAGCCCCCAGCCGTCCATATTCAACTGCATCGGCGTGAAGGCTTTCCACTGAAAATCGCGGATGTTGATGATGGCGTTTTTGCCGCCAAAGATGCCGTCCATATCGGATGTGATGTTGGGCTGCCCCGACAAGCCGGAGCCGATGTATGTGGGGATGTGGAAGCGGATGTATTCCCACAGCCCGCCGGTTTGGTCGCCCGACCAGATGGTGGCATAGCGTTGAGTGCCCGCCCAGCCGTCTAAGGAGATGATGAATGGACGCGCGGAATTGCCGTAATAGGTCATAATTTCCGCCGCATCCGCCACGCCGTTCAGCCCGAACGAGTAGCCGCGACCCACCCACGCCACGTCCGTTTTCAGGACGCGCACGCCGGCATCGCGCACCTCTTTCACAAGGTCGCGCTGCAAGAGCGCACTGATTTCCGGCTTCGGATGCAGGTCGGATTGTGTCCACAGCCCTATTTCTACACCGTTTTCGCGCGCATAATCGCCCAACTCTTTCAAGTTTTGAATGTTTCCGTCCAATGTTTCCGTCTGCCCATAGCCCGCACCGTAGCCATCGTTGGGCAAAATCCAGCCCAGCGGCATATCCGCGTTTTTGTAGCGGTCGATGACGGC
>BNTT01000113.1 GCA_025996815.1 Bacteroidia bacterium | reverse complement strand
TAGCCCGTTTCCAAGTAAACAGCGACAATGCCCAAGTGCCGGTAGCCTTGCCTCAAGGTGTTTACATCCTGAAAGCAGGCAAAACAGCAATCAAGTTTATCTGCTGCCGCTACCACTTTGCCTTTTGCCCACTCAGATATTTTGCCCACTGCCGGCTTATCGTTTATGGTCAGTTCGTCAAAAACATGTTGAGGAATGATAACACCGTTAAATAATTGGTCAAGCAAGTTGAGTTGGTCAAGGACAGCTAACGCTACAATCGGAGAACTATCACAAATGACAATCATTGCTAAAACTGGTTTAATTCGTTTACCAATTCTTCGGCGCGATAGTCGATTACCGGAACTCCTGACCCTGTTAGAAACGACATAAACTCATAAATATCTGTTCCACTCAATTCAGCAGACTGACTTAATGTTAATTTCCCCTCCTGATACAATTTTGAGCCATACACTTTCCGCATAGCCGTTAAAATTTCCTCTGTATCCATATTCATGGAAATCAATAATTTATCCGATAAAGACATCTTTAAGTGTTTCATATTGCACCTGTTTTATTATTGTGTCGGCAAAGTTACGCTTTTTATTCTAATAATGCAAATTGCGAAAAACAACCATAGGGATAAGGCAAGCCTTGTCCCCATGGATTGTTTTATTATTTTTATCTCGCAATAAACTTGATTGCTGTTTTGCCTGCTTTCAGGATGTAAACACCTTGAGGCAAGGCTACCGGCACTTGGGCATTGTCGCTGTTTACTTGGAAACGGGCTACTGTTTTGCCGTCAATGGCATATACCGTAGCAGAGTTTCCTTGCAAGTTGGACAAGTGCAATGCGCCGTCAGCATGATAGGCTGTTGCATCAGTGCCTTGCACGGTATTAATTCCTGCGCCGCCGGGTGTTTCTTCTGCTTCTACCGGCAGTCCAAACCAGTTAAATGGATAAGCAACCATCAATTCTTCCGGCACATACCATGTAAAGTAAGGCTTGCCTTCATCTTGACCCAAAGCATTTTCTGCTATTATCACATCGCCGGTATCGGAATCAACGTTTGCCCACGAAACATACACAGAAGTCAATGCTGTTTTTTCCAATGCCCAATCTTCGATAGAGAAAACGCTGTTAGGAATGGTAAGCGTTTTAAGTGCACTGCAACCGGAAAAGGCACCACCACCAATCTCCTCTAAACCTTCGCCTAAAGTAACCGAAGTAAGTTTTGGACAGCCTCCAAAAGTCCAGCTTCCTGTGGTTTTTACCCCTTCCAACGTAACTGTTTCAAGATTAGGACAAAACCTAAACGCCTCATTACCAATATTTTCCACATTCTTGATATCTGCAGAAGTGATGGCAGTTCCGTACAACGCCCAAGCAATGATTTCCGTGATGTTTTCCAAGTTAATGGATGCCAGTTTGGAAGCGTCTTGAAAAGCGCACACTTTCAAACTTTTCACACTGGCAGGAAGAACAATAGAAGTCAAACCTGTTTGTTGAAATAAATGTTCATCAATTAATTCGATACCATCAGGAATGTTGATAGAAGCCAAGTTGGTACATCCGTAAAACGCCCAGCCTTCGATAGTTTTTACTGTTGCAGGAACAACTACTGAGGACACACCCGTATTCTCCACAAAAGAACTATTACCAATCACTTCCAAACCATCAGGTAAAGAAATTGAAGTAATACCAGCTTCTGTGCGGAAAGCATTGGTGCCAATCTTTTTTACTGCATAAGTTTTACCGGCATTTTCAATAGTTGCAGGAACAACTAATGCGCCAGTAATATTATACGCAATATGTGGCGGATCCGGAATATCCGCTCTTGGAATCTCAACAAGCTCTGCCGTCAGCGTTGCATCATCAAGAGCGTAATAAAAACCACCAACTTGTACAGGATCTGCCGCTTTCGCCTGAAAGGCAAAGACGCTTCCTGTAAACATCACAAGTGCACATGCACTTTTCAAAAAATAATTTGTTTTCATAAAAAAATAATTTAAATAAATAATAATTAATATATAAACTTCATCGACGATGAACTTTTTTCTGTTTGCACTTTTACGATATACACGCCACTGCTAAAACCCGACAGATTCAATTGGTACAGATGCCCGTTGTCGGCAAACTGTTGAGCCAACAAAATCTGTCCGGACATATTATAGACGCGAATTGCTTGAATAGCCGCCTCTGAATTGACATTCAATGTTTCAGCGAATCTATCCACAACCACCGATATTTGCGGGTTGGTCGGGATGCTGCTCACGTCTGTGCCGTCCGCGTTCGCTAACCGAATCGCAAAGCCGCCTCCCTTTTCCATCGTGAAAGTCAATTTGCTACTCTGAGTGATGGTTCGTGTTTCAGACACATATTGCGTAGGCTGTGTGCTTGCGGTCGGTGCATCGCGCAGGATGGTTGCCTGATAAGACGCTCCGGCGGGCAAGAAATTGAAATCTACTTCAATATCGCGCGCATTCCAATTGCTCATTCCACCCACATACCAGTTGCTTCCCGTCTGTTTCGCCATCAGGATATATTCGCCTAATTTGGCATCCAACGGCACCGTTTTGTCCCAAACGGTCGGAACGGTGGAAAGAAAATCCAGTATGTCGGGATATTTATTATACTCCGTTGGCGCATCGCACAAATAGCCCAACCAATGGTCGAAAATCACATACATCGACAGTTCGTGCGCCCGAGTGCCCATGCTCATCGGCACGGTGTGCGACTTGTCAACGGGGTAAAACTCCGCCGCCGTTTTGTTGCGCATCGACCCCGGCGTGTAATCTTCGGGACCTGCCAATGAACGGATAAACGGGAATTGCGTGTGATAATCCGGCGTTACCAAACTTCTCCAAAAATTATCTTCCCCGCCGCGCACGGCTTCAAAGTTCAGAATATTGGGGTATGTGCGGCTTAGTCCCGTAGGCACAGGACACCCGTGGAAGATGCCCACCATTTGATTGTCCGCCAATTTTTGCGCCAACTGATGCCCCCACCGCATGGCAATTTGGTCGTTGCGTTCAAAGAAGTCGATTTTTGCGCCGGCAACGCCCCGCTTTTTCATCTTCACAATCCAGTCGTCCGGTGCTTCGAGGGCACAACTTGCCCACGTCCAGAGGATGATTTTCACCCCTTTGTTTCTGCCATACGCACAAAGCGACTGCACCCAACTTTCATCATATCCCGCATCAAAAGTCATATACTCAATGCCATTAGCCGCTGCCCAATCAATGTAATACCGATACATTTGTGCACTCAGATTGTCTTCCCCTACCGGAAAACTCACGCCTTCCAGCATGGCTTTGTGCCACCATTCCCACGCCGATTTTCCGGGTTTAATCCACGAAACGTCCGGCAGGCGGGATGGCTCTGCCAAGAGGTAAACCAAATTGTTGTTGAGCAATGATTTGTCGTCGTTGCTCACAATAATTACGCGCCAGGGGAACGTGCGGTTGCCATCGGTTTTCACAATATAATCCTCCCGTTCATACACCAGATGATTGGAATAATAGTTGTAGCCATCATCATCCGGTCCACCTGCGGGGTCCATCACCGCTTTCGGATATTTCGCCCACATGCCGCGCATTGAGCGGATGCCGTTGCGCTCCATATACATACCCGGATAGTCGTAAGTATCTGCTTCCGTCACCACCACCTTGTAGTTAGAATTGGGATATTCATACAGGACGGGGGTTACCGCAAACTTATTGGAAGAAATAGATGCCGGAGCCGTGTAGATATTGTATGTCCGTTCAAAGTTGCGAAAACCATGATGAATCGTGCGATTTACTCCCTTGCGGTCTGTTTCCTGACCGGTGTTCGTATCACATTCGGGAAAATACACTTTCGGCGAAACGGGGAAATTAAACAGGGCATCTTCGCTATTGATGATTATTTCGCCACCCAGAGCCGTAACGAAGCGATAGGCGACACCCTCGTTGTAAGCCCTTACGATTAAGTTGTAGTTTTCATTGAACTGCACCACCAGTTCGTTGTAGGCTTCCGTCAGGGTTTTGTTTTTCCCGACAGCCACTTCAATCTGATTATTTTCGCGGCGCGTTTGGGTGCTTTTGACCGTGCCGCCGCCAATCACGGTGCTGTTGGCAAGGTTCAACCCGATGGGAGATGCCGCGATTAGTTGCGTTTCGCCGTGCAGCACTTCGTAAGTTGTTCCGCCGTTGATGTGCAGTTTCAGTGTGATTTGCGCATCCGGAGAAGCCACCTCGTAATCTTCTGCCTGAATATTCAGGCAGAAGACGAGGCTCACAAACAATGCTATGAACAGTTGCTTTTTCATTATCGCTGTTATTAATTATAGCCATCATTTTGGTCTTCGCGAGAGATTTGAGGATTAGTCAATATCTCGTTGTTCGGTATCGGGAAGCGCACATGATAGTCACGAATCGTGCCTTTTTCCTTTGCCCAAGGGTTGCGCTCGCTAATCAGTTCCACAAATTTGCCGGTACGAATCAAGTCCATGCGTCGCCAGCCTTCAAAGCAGAGTTCGCGGAGGCGTTCGTCCAAAATATTGACACGAAAATCAGCCTGCGACATAGCACTGTTCCACGCATGTGCGTTGTCTTCAAATGCGCGACGGCGCACTTTATTCACTTCCGTCACTGCTGCGGCTGTCTGCCCCAGTTCATTCAAACATTCGGCATAGCACAGGAGCACATCGGCAAAGCGAATCATCATATAATTTTTGCCCGAATAGTAGAAACTCCTGCCGCTGATTGCTTCTTTTGCCTGCTCTGCGGTAGAAAATTTATCCACGCGGCGGTCTTCCCATTTTTTGATATGCGGGTCAAGTTCGTCGGCTCCCCAAGCTACGACATCGTATGTTTTGCCATTGTATGTAAAATCGTAGCGGATACTCACTTCTCTGCGCTTGTCGCCTTCTTCCCACACGCCTCCATCTGCTTGCATCTTGTAGGCATATTCCGTTGGGAGTGCCACATCATAGCCACCTATGTAGCAAGGCTCTCCCAGAGCAGCCAGCGTGCGGGAACCCATATCCCATTGCCAAAAATTTGGTCCCTGACTATTGGGTTTGTAGTCTATTTCATAAACCGATTCGGGTTTATCAAATTCTACACCACCCCATTCATCAAATAATAGAGAATAACTGGTACTTACATTATACTTAGGACTTATGGGTAAGTCCATGACTTGCTTGAAACAGTCTGCTGCCTTTTGGAAGTCGCGGTAAGTGCTTTCTTCCGGCGCATACATATACGTTTTCCCCAGCATAGCCAGGGCAGCACCTTTGGTGGCTCTGTCTGTTTTTTGAGGTCCTAACGGCAAGTTTTGCGAGGCATATTCAAAATCGCGTGCTATTTGTGCCCACACCTCCGGCAGTGGGCGTAGCGACAAATCCTGTTCAGGACTATTCAAATCAGCGATTTCCTGCACAGGCACTCTACCAAAATACATGGTGAGTTCAAACATGGTGAGTGCACGCACAAAACAAGCATGTGCCTTTAAATCGGTAAGTTTTGCCAATGTTTCCGTTTCCGTATCGGCTGTTTGCTTAGTCAATGCATCCAAACCCGCAATACACAGAGCGGCAGAGTGAATAGTTGGCAGTCTTCTCGTCCACAGTTCATCAATTTGAGCGGATGTTGGATTTAACATACCGTCGTAATTGTCAAAGCCTGCCTGACTTGCGTCCATCATCTGGACGATACCCTGCTTGCTTTCGTCTAAGCCGAGCAAACTGAACGTAAGTCCGCCTCGTCCGGCTTTATTACTGCGGAAAGAGGCGTATAAGCCATCCACCGCCGGTTCCAGCAATTTCAAATCAGTAGAAATCTGTTCTTGTGTCAAAGCTGTTTTTGGCATCTCGTTCAAAAAATCGGAACAGGAAGCCATTCCCACTACCAATGCTATTGCAAAGGTGCCAATAAATCTATTTCTATTTCTTTTTGTTTTCATCTGTTTTAAATTTTATAGTTGTTAAAATGAAATGTTCACACCAAACACAAACATCCGTGTTGGAGGATACCAATCGCCTGTTTCGGGGTCGTATCCTTTGTAAGGAGTAAGACAAAACAGGTTAGACCCCGTAGCATACACCCGCAAGTTGCTTAATTTCAAGTCGCTGACAATATTTTTCGGCAATGTGTAAGCCAAAGTCAATGCCGACATGCGCAAAAAAGAAGCATCCTGCACGGAGAAGTCCATTTGGCTGCCGGAAAAAGTATTGTAAGATGTTCCCATCGGGTCGTTGATTATTGGACGAGGGAATTTCGCTGTTGTATTGCTTGGCGACCAGCGGTCGAGCAAATCCACGGAAGCAAGTCCGGTGCCCGTGCTGCCGGTCATGGATTCATACAGGTAGCTCAATTTCTTTCCACCGTAGGAATAGTTGAATACTGCATTCAGCGAAATGCCTTTGTAGGTAACGTCTGTCGCAAATCCTCCATAGCATTTGGGGTCGGGCGACCCAACAATCACGCGGTCAAGGTCATCAATCTTACCGTCAGGAGTACCATTTGCACCGCTTACGTCCAAGGGATATAAATCGCCCGGGTTCACTTTGCGACCGTTCCAGTTCATGCCTGTAAGCCCTGCATCAACTTCCTGAGCAATGCCGCCCGTGCGCCAAATATAAATGGTGTTTCGCGATTCGCCGATGAAAAGGTTACCTTCCTTTTGCAGATTGCGGTCGCCGTCAATATTGTAGATGGCATCGTTTTCGCCATACAGTTTAGTCACCTCGTTTCTGTCGGCAGAGATGTTTGCCGACACATTCCATTGGAGGTCTTGTATGTCAATAACTTTATAGTCCACTGTCAATTCCACCCCTTTGTTTTGAATGGCACCAATATTTTCGACCGCTTCCTTGAAACCGGAAGTAACATTTATGTCGTGGGTCATCAACAAATTTTTGTTGTTAATCAGAAAAGCATCGGCAGACACGCGCAGACGACTGTTCAAAAATGCAGCATCAAATCCAATATTGGATTGCTGTTGTGCTTCCCAAGTGATATTTTGCGTTCCGCGTCTATTGCCGGGGTTATACACTGTGTTTCCCTCTGTCACTTGTGGTCTGTAAAGTGTCATAAAAGCGTAATCGTCAATAGCCTGATTTCCCACCAAACCGAAACCCGCACGCACTTTCAACTGGTTGAAAATATCCTGACTTTTCATAAAGTCTTCTTCCGCAATATTCCATGCCGCGGAGAATGACGGGAAAAATCCCCATTGATTGCCTTTAGCAAACTTGGAAGAACCATCGTAGCGGGCAGTAGCCGTCAAATAATACTTACTTTTGTAGTTGTAATTGGCACGAGCCAAGTATGATAGAAGCGTAGAAGCGGTGAAATCGGAACCAATCTCACGGGTGGCTGTGAAGTAGGATGCACCCAAGTTATAGTACGATAACATATTCGTATCATAACCTCTACCGCGTGCTTCGGTATAGTTGCGGTCGATTTTACTGGCACTCGTACCCAGCAGGGCATTGATTCTGTGGTCGCCAAAACTTGTGTCGTAAGTGATGGAGTTGTCCCACTGCCAATTTAAGCGGTGGTCGCGCGTGTGCGTGTTTTCACCTTCATGGGTATAGCGAATGGCTTGCTGAATATCGTTCGGCACATATCTGAACCGCATTTCTTCCAACATATTGAGCGAGTAGGAAGTACGGATATTCAAGCCTTCAATCGGATTGATGTTCAGGAAGTTGGCAGAAACCAAGCGATTGCGTTCGCGGTCGTTTTCGATGCTCATGCTGCGCAGGGGATTGAAATAGTTGCCCTCAGTGGGTTTATTTGCCCAATTCAGTTCCAGCACGTCATAGTCAATAGGCAACATGGGATTAGCACCACGCGCCCCATCAAACACGCCATCATCCGCCATAATTTCAGCAACCGTGTGATTAAACGAGGTGTTGGTGCCCACTTTCAACCACGGTTTGATATTCTGTTCGGCATTGATGCGCCCGTTGTATTGCTGGTTGCTCAGATTTTTTATCATCCCCTGTCGGTTGGAATAGCCAAAACTCAAATAGTAGGAGCCTTTGTCGCTGCCTCCGGCAAAACTTACGGTGTGGTTTTGTTCCGTTCCGTTGCGGGTTACTTCATCCAGCCAATCATAATCTTTAAAATTAGGGTCGGCATAGGCATCTAATTCATATTGACCAAATACGAAGCCTACATTCTCGCCAACGGCGGCGTTTTGCTTGTAAGCCGTCATCACGCGGTCGGTGATGAATGTTTGCAATTCGGCATCCGTTGCGTTTGGGTGCGTGGCAGTGAAGCCATTGATAGCCGCATCGCGCCGCAGTTCAAACAACTGCCTGGAGTTCATCTTTTCCGGGGTGTTGGCATAGCTGCGCACGCCAAACCAGCCATCGTAGCTTATGCGTCCTTCGCCCGCTTTTCCCTTTTTGGTCGTAATCAAAACGACCCCGTTGGAGGCGCGCGACCCATACAGAGCCGTTGAAGAAGCATCTTTTAAGATTTCAATAGAGGCAATGTCGTTGAGATTGACGGAGTTGAAGCCGCCGCCGAAGTTGTCCATCACCAAGCCGTCCACCACATAAATCGGGTCGGTGGAGCCATTGATGGTGTTGATACCGCGAATTTTAATGGCACCTTCCTGGTCGGGGCGTGCTGCATTGGAGATGAGCACCCCTGCCACGCGCCCTTGCAGAGCCTCGTTAAGGCTTGTAACAGGTTTTTCTGCCAGCACCTTGGCACTCACGCTGCCGACAGCACCGGTCAAGTCGCTCTTTTTCATCGATGCACCCACGATGACCACTTCATCCAGCGCACTGTCATCGCTTCGTAATAAAACGTTGATGCTCGACTGGTTTTTCACGGCTACCGTTTGGGTGGCATAACCAAGATAAGACACTTCCAATGTGGCATTGGGCGACACCTGCAAGGTGTATTGTCCATCCACATTGGTGGCAACTCCATTAGCAGGATTGCCCTTTTCGATGACACTTGCGCCGATGATCGGACCATCGGCATCAGATACTACGCCGGTTACGGCTATTTTGGACTCCTGAGGAGTCTCAGCCCGCAGTGGCTGTACCCCCCCCCCCCATTAGGAGTACCACAGTGGCTATTAGCACACCATGTGTAAAATTACGTGTTTTTTGTTTCATAAAACTAAATATTAAATGTTATTTTATTTCGCTAATTTTAAATACTGCACTCTCGTATTCTTCCGACATCGTGAAGAGCACGCCCACTTTCATCAGGTAATCGCCGGAGAAGGTCTTGCTTTCGTATCTATTGAGGCGTGAGCGACCTTCTTTGTTGATTTCCGTCAGTTTGTATTGCTTGTTTGGGTCAAGTCCTTGCAAGGTGTAGGGGTGGGGTGTCGGATATATCTCTTTGCGTGTCAGGAAGTTGAAGACTACGGCTTCGCTCTTTGCCTCGTTCACATACATATAGACGGTGCGATTGCTCGTGTAGGGCGAGAGGATGCGGTAGAGGTCGCCAAACAACACCGTTGGGCGGATTGTTTTGTAGGTTTCGATGGCGGCTTTCGAAAAAGCGTATTCCTTTTCCGTCATCTGCGAGGGCTGCAAGTCCATCCCCAATTTCGCCGCCATCGCTATGTCGAAGCGCGTTTTGAGCGAAAATGCGCGGTGCGTGATGTGGTTTGGCGAAGCCGATACATGGCTTGCCAAGCCGATGGTCGGAAAGAAATATTGCGAACCCCATTGGGTGAAAATGCGCTGCAAGGGGTCGTTGTTGTCCGAAATCCAGTACTCGTCGAAATTTTTCAATGTGCCGTAGTCGATGCGCCCGCCGCCGCCGGAGCAAGCCATAAAGGTTACTTTCGGGTATTTGGCACTCAACCTGTTCATGACTTCCAACAGGCGTTTGGAGTAGTCGAAAAACAGGTGCGACTGCTTGTCTGCCGGCAGGTGAGACGAGCCGGAATTGAAGACGTAGCGGTTGGCATCCCATTTCACATAGTCGATGCCGGGGTTGGATTGCAGGATGTTGTCCACCGTGTTGAATACAAATTCCTGCACTTTGGGGTTGCTCAAATCCAAATTCAACTGGTTGCGCTGCTCTGTGCGCTCGCGGTGCGGCTGTGCAATCACCCAGTCGGGGTGCTGCTCATAGAGTTCGCTCTTGGGGTTCACCATTTCGGGTTCCACCCAGATGCCGAATTTGATATTGCGCTTTTTGCATTCATTAATAAGGTATGGGATGCCGTTGGGCAGTTTGTCGGTGT
>BNTT01000112.1 GCA_025996815.1 Bacteroidia bacterium | reverse complement strand
AATGGGTAAGGCACGTAGCCTGCTGTTTTTCCAATAATTCTAATTGGTCCATACATTGAGTGAGTATTACTACATCAGCATCTTTGATTACTCCGTCAAGAGAATCGGTGATGACTTGAACACCGTGCCGGTTTTTGGTGCGCCCGTGAACAAACTTTGCTAATTGGACGGGGTCGCGTTCACCCCATCATAGGCAGGAACATATTGATTGTTAGTTGTGAATTGCTTTCAAAATTTGTACCTTTGCGACCGTAAACAACACGAACTGGGACACCACAAGCGGAACGGCTATTGTGAATTGCTTTCAAAATTTGTACCTTTGCGACCGTAAACAACGACGGTCAAATATCAAAGTTGGAAGAATTGATTGTGAATTGCTTTCAAAATTTGTACCTTTGCGACCGTAAACAACTTACACAAGCATAAGGATTACCCACATATCGTTGTGAATTGCTTTCAAAATTTGTACCTTTGCGACCGTAAACAACCATTGAAAACTTTAAGCGATATAGCCGCCGTTGTGAATTGCTTTCAAAATTTGTACCTTTGCGACCGTAAACAACGCTCTCGCTGCTGACCGCAAACAGTTCTTTGTTGTGAATTGCTTTCAAAATTTGTACCTTTGCGACCGTAAACAACGAAATGGCAGACGGACGAGCACCCATACGGTTGTGAATTGCTTTCAAAATTTGTACCTTTGCGACCGTAAACAACAACCCCGGCATTCAAGGAATTGTTTCGCCGTTGTGAATTGCTTTCAAAATTTGTACCTTTGCGACCGTAAACAACTGAAATATACACTTGTCTATCCGCGATTGGTTGTGAATTGCTTTCAAAATTTGTACCTTTGCGACCGTAAACAACAAATATTGACGGCGGCTTTATTACGCTTGGTTGTGAATTGCTTTCAAAATTTGTACCTTTGCGACCGTAAACAACACGGCGGGACGGTAAGAACACGAACTTGGGTTGTGAATTGCTTTCAAAATTTGTACCTTTGCGACCGTAAACAACTAATAAAATAACATTGTCAAGACCTAATGGTTGTGAATTGCTTTCAAAATTTGTACCTTTGCGACCGTAAACAACAAGAACTCTTTTATATCTCCAACCGCTTGCGTTGTGAATTGCTTTCAAAATTTGTACCTTTGCGACCGTAAACAACTCAAAGCAATTTTTGAAGTTACAGACACAAGTTGTGAATTGCTTTCAAAATTTGTACCTTTGCGACCGTAAACAACCGCTGTCTCAAAAACCCGAACTTATCACAAGTTGTGAATTGCTTTCAAAATTTGTACCTTTGCGACCGTAAACAACAATAGAATAAAATCCCCTCAATGTTATGTGTTGTGAATTGCTTTCAAAATTTGTACCTTTGCGACCGTAAACAACGTCAATAGCCTCTTCGCGTTCCAACGCAGGTTGTGAATTGCTTTCAAAATTTGTACCTTTGCGACCGTAAACAACGGGGACGTGCGAAACGTGTCCCGCTTTTTTGTTGTGAATTGCTTTCAAAATTTGTACCTTTGCGACCGTAAACAACTGTAGCAGAGAAATACGAGTTTCGTTACAGTTGTGAATTGCTTTCAAAATTTGTACCTTTGCGACCGTAAACAACGTCAACCGCTACCATAATTCCAGGTTGGTCGTTGTGAATTGCTTTCAAAATTTGTACCTTTGCGACCGTAAACAACCCTCGTAATTACGGACGTAAAACTTCAAGGTTGTGAATTGCTTTCAAAATTTGTACCTTTGCGACCGTAAACAACCATTGAACTATTCCTATAACAGCCGGACAGTTGTGAATTGCTTTCAAAATTTGTACCTTTGCGACCGTAAACAACCTGCTGAACTCGAAGTCCCCCGCTTTTGAGGTTGTGAATTGCTTTCAAAATTTGTACCTTTGCGACCGTAAACAACGACAGCCGCTGCAGCCACAATTCCTTTCTGTTGTGAATTGCTTTCAAAATTTGTACCTTTGCGACCGTAAACAACCTTCATCAAGATATGGATTGTATTCAATTAGTTGTGAATTGCTTTCAAAATTTGTACCTTTGCGACCGTAAACAACCTTTACCAGGTAAATATGATAAGCATTTATGTTGTGAATTGCTTTCAAAATTTGTACCTTTGCGACCGTAAACAACTGGGACAAGGCGTTCCCACCACAGGCGAGTTGTGAATTGCTTTCAAAATTTGTACCTTTGCGACCGTAAACAACATGAAACCCGACTCAATACTAAACCACCCGGTTGTGAATTGCTTTCAAAATTTGTACCTTTGCGACCGTAAACAACCAAAAATAAGTAGGGGCATTAAGACTGCCGTTGTGAATTGCTTTCAAAATTTGTACCTTTGCGACCGTAAACAACGATTAAGCGCAAACAAAGTATGACAATAGAGTTGTGAATTGCTTTCAAAATTTGTACCTTTGCGACCGTAAACAACCTTCGCCGTAAAATTGTCTTAAAGCGTTCAGGTTGTGAATTGCTTTCAAAATTTGTACCTTTGCGACCGTAAACAACAGCAGACGAATAAAGACGGCTGGATGATGTGTTGTGAATTGCTTTCAAAATTTGTACCTTTGCGACCGTAAACAACAAAATGCTGTAAACAGCAACGTGAGTGAGAGTTGTGAATTGCTTTCAAAATTTGTACCTTTGCGACCGTAAACAACCACGCTCGAACAGGCAGTGGAGGCGTATGCGTTGTGAATTGCTTTCAAAATTTGTACCTTTGCGACCGTAAACAACTATTATCGGTACCATATTGTTCCTCATAGGTTGTGAATTGCTTTCAAAATTTGTACCTTTGCGACCGTAAACAACAATACAGAGTAACCCCCAAAAGAGGTTACGTTGTGAATTGCTTTCAAAATTTGTACCTTTGCGACCGTAAACAACCAAAAATGAGATTGGCAAATACAAATTGTGTTGTGAATTGCTTTCAAAATTTGTACCTTTGCGACCGTAAACAACGATGGGAAGATAAATTGGTTGTCCACTTTGTTGTGAATTGCTTTCAAAATTTGTACCTTTGCGACCGTAAACAACTGACAATAAAAACTTAAAATATTTCTGTAGTTGTGAATTGCTTTCAAAATTTGTACCTTTGCGACCGTAAACAACTTATACTTGATTTTTTCATACCTAATCAATGTTGTGAATTGCTTTCAAAATTTGTACCTTTGCGACCGTAAACAACAGGAGGTATGCAATGGATAAGACAAAATTTGTTGTGAATTGCTTTCAAAATTTGTACCTTTGCGACCGTAAACAACCTTTTTTTATCAAAGCATTGCAGAACAAGCGTTGTGAATTGCTTTCAAAATTTGTACCTTTGCGACCGTAAACAACTTGAATTACAGTACAAAGGTAGATATAATAGTTGTGAATTGCTTTCAAAATTTGTACCTTTGCGACCGTAAACAACTAAAAGGGAATAATATTAAAGATGTTGTTGTTGTTAATTGCTTTCAAAATTTGTACCTTTGCGACCGTAAACAACTATATTGCAATTAGAGGGACGAAACCGTTAGTTGTGAATTGCTTTCAAAATTTGTACCTTTGCGACCGTAAACAACTGAGTACGCCGATTTATTATTACAACAATGTTGTGAATTGCTTTCAAAATTTGTACCTTTGCGACCGTAAACAACATTTAATTTGTTACCAACTTGCGCCCTTCTGTTGTGAATTGCTTTCAAAATTTGTACCTTTGCGACCGTAAACAACTATTAAAGAAGGAAAACTTCCCTATCGTAGTTGTGAATTGCTTTCAAAATTTGTACCTTTGCGACCGTAAACAACGAACTCAACAAATTGATTTGGCAATTACAGTTGTGAATTGCTTTCAAAATTTGTACCTTTGCGACCGTAAACAACAGCGTTTGACTGTATCGTATATCCTGTTTCGTTGTGAATTGCTTTCAAAATTTGTACCTTTGCGACCGTAAACAACAACAAAAATAGTCGCCCTCTTTGACGAAAGTTGTGAATTGCTTTCAAAATTTGTACCTTTGCGACCGTAAACAACACCATTTCCGTGAGCCGTCTAAAAAAACAAGTTGTGAATTGCTTTCAAAATTTGTACCTTTGCGACCGTAAACAACAGTTCTTGGTTAATACGCGCGGCGAAAAGAGTTGTGAATTGCTTTCAAAATTTGTACCTTTGCGACCGTAAACAACAATCGATTATCATCGACGAATCTCACCGTGGTTGTGAATTGCTTTCAAAATTTGTACCTTTGCGACCGTAAACAACCGATTTATCAGAGCAATTCTCAAAGGATAGTTGTGAATTGCTTTCAAAATTTGTACCTTTGCGACCGTAAACAACACAACAAAATGAAATTCCTAATTGAAAAAAGTTGTGAATTGCTTTCAAAATTTGTACCTTTGCGACCGTAAACAACGGGCTTATATCCGATGAATACGCCGCAGCCGTTGTGAATTGCTTTCAAAATTTGTACCTTTGCGACCGTAAACAACATAAGGCTCAAAATCTCAATGCAAAAACAAGTTGTGAATTGCTTTCAAAATTTGTACCTTTGCGACCGTAAACAACAAGCATACGAATTTAGTAAGCCCAGCCTCGGTTGTGAATTGCTTTCAAAATTTGTACCTTTGCGACCGTAAACAACTGCATGGCATTTGACAGCTTCACAATCGGCGTTGTGAATTGCTTTCAAAATTTGTACCTTTGCGACCGTAAACAACTTCAGAATTTGGCTCAAAGAGAAGCCTTTCGTTGTGAATTGCTTTCAAAATTTGTACCTTTGCGACCGTAAACAACCTCTTAGCCCGATTTGAGGCGAAGTGGGATGTTGTGAATTGCTTTCAAAATTTGTACCTTTGCGACCGTAAACAACACATCTACGAAAATAATAGCGAAATTTATAGTTGTGAATTGCTTTCAAAATTTGTACCTTTGCGACCGTAAACAACCATAGTCAAAGGCATTTGGTATGATTTGTTGTTGTGAATTGCTTTCAAAATTTGTACCTTTGCGACCGTAAACAACTAAATTGAAAAATGTTCAAAAATGATACTGTTGTGAATTGCTTTCAAAATTTGTACCTTTGCGACCGTAAACAACCGATGTTATTTTCCAAAATAACTACCCTTGGTTGTGAATTGCTTTCAAAATTTGTACCTTTGCGACCGTAAACAACAACCTGTGAAGACGTAGACTAAGCGGCTGGTTGTGAATTGCTTTCAAAATTTGTACCTTTGCGACCGTAAACAACATTGAAAGCGGGTACCGTTGGTACATTCTCGTTGTGAATTGCTTTCAAAATTTGTACCTTTGCGACCGTAAACAACTCATCGTGGACACATTTGGAGACTTATATCGTTGTGAATTGCTTTCAAAATTTGTACCTTTGCGACCGTAAACAACAATATATATGCACAATATATATGCACACTGTTGTGAATTGCTTTCAAAATTTGTACCTTTGCGACCGTAAACAACTAAATACTTAAAGCAAATTTTATCTTTACGTTGTGAATTGCTTTCAAAATTTGTACCTTTGCGACCGTAAACAACTTGAAAATCCAGGTTATGTAGCCAATCTTTGTTGTGAATTGCTTTCAAAATTTGTACCTTTGCGACCGTAAACAACAATTAAATGAAGTTAAAAAATGAAACAGTGTTGTGAATTGCTTTCAAAATTTGTACCTTTGCGACCGTAAACAACTACTCACTTGAGTACGACTCTGCCGTCCGGTTGTGAATTGCTTTCAAAATTTGTACCTTTGCGACCGTAAACAACTGCGGAAGGCGGCATATAATGCGCTGTCTGTTGTGAATTGCTTTCAAAATTTGTACCTTTGCGACCGTAAACAACCGAAAAGATGATAGAGGCGCACCACCGCGGTTGTGAATTGCTTTCAAAATTTGTACCTTTGCGACCGTAAACAACCATAATTCCCCTTGTTCTTGCTTTGCTATCGTTGTGAATTGCTTTCAAAATTTGTACCTTTGCGACCGTAAACAACGAAGGCGACGACGACAAACCGGCGAAGGGCGTTGTGAATTGCTTTCAAAATTTGTACCTTTGCGACCGTAAACAACATTTGGAATATTTTAAGACGGGCGATACCGGTTGTGAATTGCTTTCAAAATTTGTACCTTTGCGACCGTAAACAACTTTAACATTAGTTTTAACATTGAATAATTGTTGTGAATTGCTTTCAAAATTTGTACCTTTGCGACCGTAAACAACTATATGCTATTAACTTGGATAAATCATTAAGTTGTGAATTGCTTTCAAAATTTGTACCTTTGCGACCGTAAACAACAGTATCTTACCCGTTCATCACAAGGTTGTGGTTGTGAATTGCTTTCAAAATTTGTACCTTTGCGACCGTAAACAACAGAGCGAAACGCGGCGATAGCGGCTACCGGTTGTGAATTGCTTTCAAAATTTGTACCTTTGCGACCGTAAACAACGGGAGAAATTTATAGTTTCTGAGCCTTGTGGTTGTGAATTGCTTTCAAAATTTGTACCTTTGCGACCGTAAACAACTTACTCAGGCAGTGGAAGATGCCTCCCACAGTTGTGAATTGCTTTCAAAATTTGTACCTTTGCGACCGTAAACAACTTTTTTGAGTGCATATATATAAGCACAATGTTGTGAATTGCTTTCAAAATTTGTACCTTTGCGACCGTAAACAACATTACAACAACGAAAATAGTTTGCACGTTGGTTGTGAATTGCTTTCAAAATTTGTACCTTTGCGACCGTAAACAACAAATTTTATAGTAATGAGAACAAGAATAGTGTTGTGAATTGCTTTCAAAATTTGTACCTTTGCGACCGTAAACAACGTTCGGCAGGTAGCATATCATGCGCTGTCTGTTGTGAATTGCTTTCAAAATTTGTACCTTTGCGACCGTAAACAACGAAGACGGCGGCGAAGAAACAACAGGTGGGGTTGTGAATTGCTTTCAAAATTTGTACCTTTGCGACCGTAAACAACGGAAACTGAAGGTTATCCCAAGGGTTTACGTTGTGAATTGCTTTCAAAATTTGTACCTTTGCGACCGTAAACAACGCGCGGGCGATTGGAGCGGAGTGTTTGTCGGTTGTGAATTGCTTTCAAAATTTGTACCTTTGCGACCGTAAACAACTTAAAATACATATTTTGATTATGGCACAGAGTTGTGAATTGCTTTCAAAATTTGTACCTTTGCGACCGTAAACAACACCAAGTAATACAAAATCAAATGAATTTAGTTGTGAATTGCTTTCAAAATTTGTACCTTTGCGACCGTAAACAACTCTCTTAAACGTAATGCTTGATCAATCCAGTTGTGAATTGCTTTCAAAATTTGTACCTTTGCGACCGTAAACAACAGTAATAACTTCTGGTGTGTATGGAAGAAGTTGTGAATTGCTTTCAAAATTTGTACCTTTGCGACCGTAAACAACGGAGGCAGTATAAAGGTGCCGCCGCCCACAGTTGTGAATTGCTTTCAAAATTTGTACCTTTGCGACCGTAAACAACTTATTTGCTACAAACCGTTGAAAATTAGTTATTTACGATTGGTTTTAGGAAAGAAAAAGGAGATTGTTTACATTTTTCAGGTAGAATAAATTATAAAAATAATTGTTGTGAATTGCTTTCAAAATTTGTACCTTTGCGACCGTAAACAACACAAGCACCTCACATGTATGATGATTTGCGGTTGTGAATTGCTTTCAAAATTTGTACCTTTGCGACCGTAAACAACTCTGCCGCGAAGCCTGCACCTGCGCTTGCCGTTGTGAATTGCTTTCAAAATTTGTACCTTTGCGACCGTAAACAACTTTGACGGCATAAACTTTGCTTGATTTTTTGTTGTGAATTGCTTTCAAAATTTGTACCTTTGCGACCGTAAACAACAAAGCAGGCAACGGCAAGCGTGCCCGATTTGTTGTGAATTGCTTTCAAAATTTGTACCTTTGCGACCGTAAACAACTCGATGAACACGATACGTTTCCTGATTATAGTTGTGAATTGCTTTCAAAATTTGTACCTTTGCGACCGTAAACAACTCAAAGCGGTGACACACAACAATTTAGTTTGTTGTGAATTGCTTTCAAAATTTGTACCTTTGCGACCGTAAACAACACTTCAACCAATCCTTCGCCGCCTGCTTCCGTTGTGAATTGCTTTCAAAATTTGTACCTTTGCGACCGTAAACAACATCATCCCCTATGTCACTCATTTCTTTCTTGTTGTGAATTGCTTTCAAAATTTGTACCTTTGCGACCGTAAACAACAAACTTTATCACGAATACGAGTACATTGCTGTTGTGAATTGCTTTCAAAATTTGTACCTTTGCGACCGTAAACAACAAATGGGCGTTGACTCACGAACAATGTATTAGTTGTGAATTGCTTTCAAAATTTGTACCTTTGCGACCGTAAACAACCGGAAGTTCTGATGGCAAAAGTAAGCCGCGGTTGTGAATTGCTTTCAAAATTTGTACCTTTGCGACCGTAAACAACCTATGGCAATTTCTGCCCTTGCAGCAAAAGGTTGTGAATTGCTTTCAAAATTTGTACCTTTGCGACCGTAAACAACTAACGCTGTTTTCGCAGGCGGTTGGCGATAGTTGTGAATTGCTTTCAAAATTTGTACCTTTGCGACCGTAAACAACCGTTTCGGGAGGGCAGTTCTCTCCAACCTTGTTGTGAATTGCTTTCAAAATTTGTACCTTTGCGACCGTAAACAACTGCGTTATTGTAGGGCGCAAAACCAACTTCGTTGTGAATTGCTTTCAAAATTTGTACCTTTGCGACCGTAAACAACCTCTAATGTTTTATTCCAAGTGTTTGGGTGTTGTGAATTGCTTTCAAAATTTGTACCTTTGCGACCGTAAACAACAATTAAATGAAGTTAAAAAATGAAACAGTGTTGTGAATTGCTTTCAAAATTTGTACCTTTGCGACCGTAAACAACAATTATTTGTGCTACATTATCATGTGCACTGTTGTGAATTGCTTTCAAAATTTGTACCTTTGCGACCGTAAACAACTTATTTGCTACAAACCGTTGAAAATTAGTTATTTACGATTGGTTTTAGGAAAGAAAAAGGAGATTGTTTACATTAAAAATCCTGTCTGTTTGGCAGGATTTTTTGTTTGAAATTCAATCGCACTTGCCTTTTATGG
Source organism: Bacteroidia bacterium (assembly GCA_025996815.1). Classification (GTDB taxonomy): domain Bacteria; phylum Bacteroidota; class Bacteroidia; order Bacteroidales; family Azobacteroidaceae; genus Azobacteroides. The sequence goes on along the minus strand of BNTT01000112.1, from coordinate 1,087 downwards.
AAGGCTGTGGCATATTTTCTCCAAATATTTGGCATCAATCGCATCAAACGTGCCCAATTGATGGCTGTCAATGTCCAAAACGCCGATGATGCTGCCATTTGCGAATAACGGCACTACGATTTCCGATTTCGACTCACTGCTACACGCGATATGACCGGGGAATTGTTCTACATCCGGCACAATGATGGTGCGCCGGTCTTTCCAAGCCGTTCCGCAAACACCTTTCCCATAAGCAATTCGGGTGCACGCAATCGGACCTTGAAATGGACCCAAAACCAATTGCTCTTCTTTCACCACATAAAAGCCAACCCAAAGAAAATCAAAAGCCATCTTCAAAACCGCAGCAATATTGGCTAAATTGGCAATCAAATCCGGTTCGGATTGCACCAATGCCTTGATTTGCGGCAATAAACATTGATAAACTTCCTCTTTAGAGGTGCGTGATGAACGCTCAAATTTAAGTTGCTCCATAAATACACTTTTTTTATAGTTTAAAACAATTCCAACTGCTGATAAGGCGTGGATATTTCTTTTTCTTTTTTGCCGTAAAACAGTTCCATACTGCCAAATTGTTTGTCTGTGATGCACAGAATGCCGATATGCCCCTGTTCGGGCAAAATGTTTTTGACCCGCTTAATGTGCACGTCTGCATTTTCGTGACTGGCGCAATGGCGCAAATAGATGGAAAATTGAAACATGGTAAAGCCGTCATTTACCAGTTTTTTACGGAAGTCGGAGTACGCTTTTTTCTCCTTTTTCGTTTCCGTAGGCAAATCAAAAAACACCATGACCCACATAATTCGATATTCGCTAAAACGTTCCATTTTCTTGCGCTATGTAAATGAAGGGTAAGCAATTTTACGCGCCTCACTAAGATAACACTTTGCTAATGAGGCGGTTGTTTGCGCCGCTGCAAGCATCAACGGGCTGCGCTGTTCGTTGATGACCACGTCCAAGACGGGAATGTTCAACAGTTTGATTTTCATTTCTTTGGAAAATTCGTCGATATTCTCGCCGCCATCCACAATCTCGACCACCAATTTATCGACAAACGGGCGGACGATATTATGGAGCCTTACCGCCCGTT
>BNTT01000111.1 GCA_025996815.1 Bacteroidia bacterium | reverse complement strand
GCCTCGATGAGGAGGGTGCCCGAGCCGCACATCGGGTCGATGAAATTGCTTTCGCCGTGCCAGCCCGTTTTCATAATCATCCCTGCCGCAAGCACCTCATTCAGAGGGGCTTCGCCATCTTCGAGGCCGGGCGACAATTTTTATGCGCAGAGCGACCTCGCGCTGTTGAGTTTCCCAGCCCACTAATCCGCTCACCTTGTGGTCGTCAAAAGTGCGGTCGTAATTGAGGATAAACTGACTGAGCATCTGCTGTTTATCATACATTTCGCGCCGAATGCGGTTGGGCGAACTTTTAGTGTATAACTTTTGGTCATATCCACCGGTCGCCTTATTGTATCGGTATTGATAATATTCTTTTTGGAATGCGGTGTTGTTGTCCATCCGATAGTCGAAACTGAACATCGCTTTTGCCGACAAGCCTTTCAACAGGGGTGTAGCGGTGCCAAAATCGTAATTAAGAGTAGCCGCTGACTGGAAATATTTTTGCTGATACTTCTTGTAGCCCGACACATCGGCGGTCATTTTTGCCACCGAGTTTTCGTCCAAGTCCAACCCGTCGAAGCTGAGCATGGTGTTTTCAGGGTCGGCGTATGCAGGAAACAGCACGCCTTGTCGCCAATAGTTGCGGATAATATCCACCGCATCCGAATAGGGCGTGTTGCGCTCGTCGGAGATGCCGCTCAGGTTGAGTTCAAATTTCAATCCTTTGGCTATTTCCGTCGTGATGTTGGAGCGCAGGTTAATCTTGTTGTAGTTCAAATCGCCCGACTTAAAAAAACCTTCCTGCGAAAAATAGCCCATCCCAATGTAATACTGCGTCTTGTTGTTGCCTCCCGTGAGGCTCACGTCGTGTTGCGTTTGCGGGGAATAGTCGGAAAACAGCAGCGACGTCCAGTCGGCAGAGCGGCGAGTGCCGTTGCGAAAATCTTCAAAATAGCTTTCCCCATAGATTAAGGTGGGGTTGTCGATGCTGTTCATATTTCTCTCGTTATACAGGGTCATGGTTTGAAAGGGGTCGGCAAGCACCGGCATTCCCGATGGCTGCTGAGCGGTGAACGTGCCATTGTAAGAAACGGTGCTCTTCCCTTCCGTTGTCCCTTTTTTGGTGGTTACGAGCACTACGCCGTTGGCGGAACGCACCCCGTAGATGGCTGCCGAGGCATCTTTGAGGACAGAGATGTCTTCAATATCGTTCGCATTCAGGCGTTGAAACTCTTCCGTAGTGCGCGGAACGCCGTCGATAACCATCAACGGAGCACCCAAAGCGCGAATGTCGAAGTTGTTGTTGAACGTGCCCGGCTCGGCACTTTTTTGCCACACGCGCACGCCGGAAATCCTGCCGGTGAGCATGTTCTGCGGGTTTTCGTTCTTGGTGTGCACCATTTCGGAGCCTTTGATGCCCGCCACCGCTCCGGTGAGCGTGACTTTTTTCTGTGTACCGTAGCCCACTACCACCACCTCGTCGAGGTCTTGCGTGTCGTCCGACAAAACAACATCAATTGTTGTTCTGCCATTCACGGCAACGTCTTGGGTGGCATAGCCCAGGTAAGACACTGTTAATGTGGCATTTGAAGCCACTCGGAGGGTGTATCGCCCATCCACATCGGTGGCAACGCCATTGCTCGGATTGCCCTTTTCGGTGACACTCGCGCCGATAATCGGTCCGTCGGTGTCAGATACAATTCCCGACACGGCACTGTTTTGCGCCCACAGCACGCAGGGCGTGAAAACAGTAAAGAGCAGCACTGAATGCCACAATTGCCTGATTTTTGTTTTTTGTGTTCTCATCATAAAACTTGTGAAATTTAAATTAATTTTCTTTTTCCAATTCGTATCGTGCCAATATGGCATATTCCGCAGCAAAGGCAAAGGTGAACATTCCCTCTACGCGGTTGTTGTTGTTTTCACGGCTCCAGCCTACCAGCAAATTGGTGGGGAGGAAGTCTTCGTAGAGGAAGTTGCTGTAGCCATAGTCCAGGTTTTGCTGAAAACTATTGATACACACCGCCACATTGTTGTAGGACGGATATACATCCACATAGCCGCGCATCAGCACCCCGTTGAACCAGTTTCTGAAACCGCTGATGTCGTAGGTGTAATAGCCGGGCTTCGTGGCATCGAGTTGTGCAAAGTATTTGAAACTCGCATCCGAGAGTTTTTTTGCGTCTTCGAGATACACACTGCTGCCGGTGGCTCGGTAGAGGTCGGCTGCGCCGGAAAGCATGGTGCCGCTGTTGTAGGAAATCGCGGGTCCTCCTCTGCCGTCCATATTGATGTGTTTCTTATAGATTACGCCGTCCACCGTTTCGGTGTCGTTCACTTTGCCGTTGTCGCCGCCCATCAAATCATCGTAAACGCCGTCGGAGCGTAGCAGATACTTCTTTTGCCAGTCATAAACTTTCTTGGCAAAGTCCAAATAGTAGTCGCTCTTTTTCTCCATCAGCGTCCGGCGTGTCTTCTTGTCGGTGGGGTCGATGTCGCGGTGAGCGATTTCGTCGGCTTTGCCCTTATACAATTCGTGGAGCCACACCAATGGGCTTACCATCGGTCCGTTGCTGCACGAGTGTTTTGTGGCGTAGCCGGGTCCCCAGGGGATGCCGCCATATTCGTTGCCGTTGTTGTCGCGGGCGCAATCCCAGCCATCGAGCACATAGTCGGTCAGATATTCGGCTTTTTCCAGATACACCGTGTTGCCGGTCAGTTGGTAGGCTTCGAGCAGTTCGCGCACCAGCCATTGCTGGTCGTCATACACATTGTAGATGCTTTCCACCCGCGCCGTGCCCTTGTCGTTGCCTCTGTCCACGCCATACACCGTCCAACTGCGGGTTTGCGTATAGGAAGTCAGCGTGAACGTGCCCAAATAGTATGCGGCATTATCAACCAATCTGTCCAGCAAGTCGCTGTAACGTTGGAAATGTGCATCATAAAGCGTAGCATTGCCGTGTTCTTTCGCAACTTTCAGCCCGTCCATAATGGCGTTCACCGCCTCAATGGAACTTGTGTACATCCAAATACTGCCTTTTTCATCAGAGCGAGTGCCGGTGTAGGGATTGTAATACCTCGCCATCGTCATCCCCGCCCCTGTGAAATAGGAGGAAACGGCTTTGTCGGCTATTTGGATGGCACGCAGGAGATTTCGTTCGGCTAAATCAGAACCCTGTGGCTCCACAGGAGCCACAGGGTCTGATGTTGAACCTTCGCTACAAGCAATTGTCAACAGCATACTGCCAATCAATACAACAAAAAATCTTTTCATTGTATTTGATTGGTTAGTTTAAGTCGATGCTATAGAAACACAATTTGCTTTCATCGCCATTATCTTCGCCTTTATACACGCCGAAAACAAGCACCACGTCTTTGCCATTAAACGATGCTAAATCATATACAAATGAAGCATAGCCGTCAGGTACATCCTTTCCGCCATCGTTGTTTTTAAACTTCCAGCAACCTTCGCCATCCTCAACCGCGGATGCTTCCACAGCCGTGTTGGATGCCGGAGTCAAGTGCGTTACTGTACCGTTGTTTTCAATTGCGGTCAATTTAAAGAAGGTGAAATTATCGCCAAAGGTGCGTGCTTTCAGTGTCAGGCTGTTGTTGCCCGCAGCAATGGCAAACTTCGCATAGATATAGGCTTCAGGTACACTGAAATCGGGTAGAGTGCCGCCTCCGCGAGTCTTAATGATATAGCCTTCCGATGGGGTTACTTCCGGGTCTTTTTTCAGGGGAACGAATGACCATTCATGTCCAATATGATGAACATCCCGCCATGACTGATAAGCCGCAGGATAGCCTGTTTCCATGTCTGTGTCCCGTCCGGCACCCAGAGGACTGACACCTGTGAACGATTTTAGAGTTTGTGGCATTGTGGAACGCACCGTTTCCTGTGTCAGTTTCCAACCGGCAACCACGTCTGTGCCGGGCAGCCAATCCCAATTCACAACATTTTGTCCGGCAAAGCGAATGGCACGAAGCACTAACTGTCGCCAGTAATCACCCGTAGATTCACGATAGATACCGATGGCAATAACCACTTCTTTACCCACGTATGCACTCAGGTCGAAATGGAAGTCGGTGTAATCGTCCGAAGCATAAGTTTGATTTTCTCCTACTTTCACAGCGGCAGGTTCAGCGGCAGAGAGGTCAACCACTTGCACACCAAAAATTGCCGGAGCTTCTGCACCACCATGTGTGCGCAATCTCAGCGAAAGAATTTTGTTGTCCGCAGTAATCAATTTGCTGCCATAAGTGTAGGAGTCAAATACATTCAAGTTGGCAGGATTTGCCTGGTCAGCCTCAGCATTCCGAATCTGCAAGGCGGTACCTTCCCATTGTTCCTGCCAGGCACCTTGAAATTTCAGAGAAGCCATGTAGTCACATGCCCAATCCCAATGAGGATATTCATCGGCATTGCCACCACCGCGATACTCATTGTAATACCATTTGTCGGCATCTCTCAGGTCGTCTGCACTTAAACCGGGCAAGACGTCCACACCCACATGGATGTCCACTGTCGCCACTTTGGCAGTAAAGCCGGTTTTGCTTACCCCTTTGGTAATAGCGGCATACCCTGTTGTAGCAGGAAATGTGAACGTCACGGTGTAATCGTCTTCAACCAGATTTTCGAAGGCGAACTTACCATCGGCTGCGGTCGTTACCGTTTCAGTTACACCCGCCACAGCAACAACAACACCTGCAAGAGGCACATCGCCGTTTTTGGCATCGTAAACGGTACCCACGATTTTCGCCTCTGCATTCACCAGCGTGGCATTCACGGTAGCCACCTTAGTCGTAGCATCGAATTTGGATGCTGCAATAGTAGAGCTAACAGTTTGCCAGCCCGTCTTAGAGAATGTCACGGTGTGTGTTTCCAAAGAAACATTCGAAACGGTGTACTTACCGTCTGCTCCTGTCTTCACGGTTCCATCCACACCCGACACAGTAACAGTCACATCGGCAATAGGTTCAGGAATTGCCGCATCATTCGTAACAGTACCGGAAATTGTACCCAAGCCGCCACCACCTGTCGGCTCATCATCATCACCACACGAACTAACCACAGACATGGAAGTTCCCATCAACACAGCGAACGCAAGGGTCCGCAAAAATTTAATTGCTCTCATAAAAAAATTTTAAAATTTAAATAACTAATTTATATTGTTTATATTCTTTTTACACACGAAAAAAGCCGCATCAGGACAAAACGTCCTAATGCGGTTGAAAGCATTTATAGCAATGGGGCACACCCCATTGCCGGATTTGTAACTTATTGATAATAAGCGATTTACGTTGTGGGGGGGGGGCAAAGTTTATGCAAAGTTAGCGCAAAGCGACCCGATAATTCAAGATCTGCAAGCGCAAACACATTACATAAAAACTTTAATTTTATCATTTGATACACTAATTTTTCAAATTCACGCCGCAAATATACAACTTTTTTTTAATATGCAAGCTTTTCTGCAATTTTTTTCACAAAATTTTTTTGAGTGGCTATATTTTTGTGCGTTTTTTGCTAAATATAGCATTAGTTTGTTAAGCCAGCTATCGCCCACCCCCCAACAACCTCCGGAAAATGCCGATATTCCAGCGCATGCACTTTCGCGGCGACTTCATCTGCCGAGTCGGTTGGCAAGACCGGGCAACGCGCCTGAAAAAGGATTGTCCCTTCGTCGTAATGTTCGTTGACTGCGTGGATGGTGATGCCGCTTTCCGTTTCGTGATTGGCTACCACCGCCTCGTGGACGTGCGAGCCATACATCCCTTTGCCGCCGAACTTCGGTAGCAGGGCAGGGTGAATGTTGATGATGCGGTTGGGGAACGCTTGCAGCAGGCTGGCGGGCACTTTCAGCAAGAAGCCTGCCAACACGATGCCTTCGATGCGGTATTGCTGCAACAACCGCAGCACGGTGCCATTCTCAAAGTCCGCCTTGCTGAACGTGAACGACGGCACGCCCAATTGGCGGGCGCGCTCGTGCACAAAAGCGTCCGCCCGATTGCTCACGATAAGCGGAAACTCAATGTCGGTGGCGTGTCTGTTCCGAAAATGGGTGATGATATTTTCGGCATTGGAGCCACTTCCGGAGGCGAATAGGGCAATTTTCATCTCTCCACAATCTGCAGCAAATTGCCTTCAATATCCAAAAAATTGCGGATGCGCCCGCCTCCTACTGCTTCAAACTCAGCTGTTTCCCAGTGCACTTGGTGCTTGTCTAAGGCTGCTACTGCTTTGTCGAAGTCGCTTACCCGCAGTGCCAAGTGCGACCAACCTTTGGTGCTTACGGTTCGCACCGGGGGCGGGGTGCCGTCTTCCGGCATCATTTCGATGTTGGTGCCGTCGGGGGCTTTGATGATGAAGATGGGCTTATCTGTCTGTGCTATAACCTCGTAGCCTAACACATCGCAGTACCATTTTGTTAATGCAACCACGTCTTTTGCTGCCAAAGCAGGGTGGTCAATTCCAAGAAATACTTTTTTCATTCGTTTATAAATTAAATTTTTAATACTCTCATTTATGCGACCGCAAAGGTAATCAAAAAAAATGATTTGCAGATTTGTTGATAACTTTTTCTCTCGAAAAAAAGCGGCGAATTTTCTTTCATTAGTGCCACATTCAGAAGCAAATAGCGCGATTTTTTTTCGGCGCACTTTGGGGCGGTTGCACATTTTTTCGAGTTTTGTGCAATTTTTATGTTAAAAAATTTGTTTGTTTCAAAAGAAGTCCTTACCTTTGCCCCCGCGAAAGCAAAAATATTTACTAATTTAAAAATTTAAAATTATGTCAGAAATTGCAGAAAGAGTAAAAGATCTTATCGCAGACAAGTTGAGCGTTGAGAAATCGGAAGTTACGCCGGAAGCGAACTTCATCAACGATTTGGGTGCCGACTCTTTGGACACCGTGGAGTTAATTATGGATTTCGAAAAGGAATTTAGTATGAAACCTATCCCCGATGATGTGGCGCAAACCATTCAAACGGTAGGTAATTCAATTGATTACATCGAAAAGCATGCTAACGAAGCATAAATGATGCCAGGGGCGCAAAATAATCGCGCCCCTGCATTAAATTTTTAACGCTATGGAACTAAAAAGAGTAGTTGTTACGGGCTTGGGAGCCATCACCCCGCTCGGGAAAAACGTGTCGGAGACATGGGATTCCCTGCTCAAGGGGGTGAGTGGTGCCGGACCTATCACTTTGTTTGACGCCTCCAAATTTAAAACCCATTTCGCGTGTGAGGTAAAAGGTTTTGACCCGAATGAGCACTTCGACCGCAAGGAAGCCCGAAAAATGGACCGTTATGCCCAATTCGCCGTCGTTGCGGCAAGAGAAGCCGTAGAAGATTCAGGGTTAGACAACAAAAAGACCGACCGCGACCGTGTAGGGGTCATTTTTTCTTCCGGCATCGGAGGAATTGGGACGTTTGAACAGGAGGTTGGCTATTATTATCAAAATGAGGAAAACGGACCGCGCCTCAATCCGTTTTTCATTCCTAAAATGATTAGCGACATCGCGGCAGGACATATCTCTATGGAATTTGGCTTCCGCGGACCGAACTTCGGGACGGTGTCGGCTTGTGCCTCATCCACCACCGGCGCGATTTCCGCTTTCGATACCATTCGCTTGGGAAAAGCCGACGCAGTGGTAACGGGAGGTGCCGAAGCCGCCATCACCATTTCCGGTGTCGGCGGGTTCAACGCTATGAACGCCCTCTCGGTGCAAAACGACTCCCCTGAAACGGCTTCACGTCCGTTCAGTGCAAGTCGCGACGGCTTTGTGATGGGCGAAGGTGGCGTGGCACTCATCTTCGAGGAATTGGAACACGCCCGTGCACGCGGCGCAAAAATCTACGCCGAAATAGTAGGCGGAGGTGCTTCGGGCGATGCCTATCACCTGACGGCTTCGCATCCGGAAGGCTTGGGAGCCAAGTTGGTGATGAAAGCCGCCCTGAAAGATGCCGATATGCAGCCTTCGGAGATAGATTATATCAACGTCCACGGCACGTCTACGCCTGTTGGCGACCCTTCGGAAGTGAAAGCGATTAAAGAAGTGTTCGGCAAGGACGCTTACAATTTGAATATCAGTTCGACCAAGTCGATGACCGGTCACATGCTCGGCGCAACAGGTGCGTTTGAGGCGATGGCGTGCATTTTGGCGGTGCAAAACGACATCGTTCCGCCCACCATCAACCACGCGGCAGGCGACGACGACCCCGAATTGGATGCCAAACTGAATTTCACGTTCAACGTAGCCCAAAAACGGACGGTGAATGCTGCCCTGTCCAACACTTTCGGGTTTGGCGGACACAATGCCTGCGTGATAGTCAAGAAATTCGTGAAATAATGTGAAAACATTTTTGAAACACATAAGGCTCTTTTTTCATCCGAAGAAAGGGCTTTATTTTGCTCTATATCAGATACTTGGATTCTTCCCCGACGACCTCGCCTACTACGAGGAGGCTTTGCGACACAAATCGTATTTCAACAACGAAAGGCGCAACCGGCGAACAATGCACGACAACGAGCGGCTGGAATTTCTGGGCGATGCGGTCTTGAACGCCATCGTGGGCGACATTCTCTTTAAAAAATTCCCCTCCAAAAACGAGGGCTTCCTCACAAACACCCGCTCAAAAATCGTGAAGCGCGAAACGATGGACAGGATAGGCAACGAATTGGGACTCAGCAGTTTGATGGCATCAACAGAACGTATCCGCCACCCGAAATGCCACATCTACGGCAATGCCTTGGAGGCATTCATCGGCGCGATTTACCTCGACAAGGGCTATCGAAAAGCGCGGTGCTTCATCGAAGAAAAAATCATCCGACCCCATTTCGACATCGACACAGAAGCCAAAAAAGAGGTCAATTTCAAGTCCAAACTCCTCGAATGGGCGCAACGCCGCCACGTGCAATTGGCGTATGAAGTGTCCGAACATTGGGCGCCTTTTGAGCACGCGCTGCAATTCAAGAGTGTGGCACTCCTCAACGGCATTCAGGCAGGCGAAGGGGAGGGCTTTTCCAAAAAAGAATCGCAGCAGTATGCCTCCAAAATGGCACTCCACAAAGTGCGCTCAGACAGGGCGTTTGCAAAAAAGATTATATCGACTGAACTTTCCGGCGAATAATGGCTTTTCTTAGTCCTCCTCCAAACCATAGAAAGCCGTCTGTAAATTCAGACTCGAAATGATTGTCTGACAGCGTTTTGCTGATTTCTTCCGCATCATCAGGATGGTGATAGGTGCAAATCGAATAATCAAGGTCGCGGACTTCTTTCAACGTGTTTGCAGCCCCTCGCAAGGCGGCTTGCTCATAGCCCTCAATATCCATTTTCAGGAAAAGGTTGCTCTTATCTTTCCCCTCCAAAAACCGGTCAATGGTGATGTTGGATTCATCATTGATGTCGCTCACATACTTTTCTACGATAGTAATTTTATCTTTCCAAGGCGCAAAAGTGGCTTTCAGAGCCGCTGTCCAATCTTTGTCGCACTCAAACAAATAAACATGCTTCACAAATTCAATCACATCTAACGAAAAAATCCCCTCCGCTGCCCCAATGTCAAGCAGCGTTTTCCCTTTCAGACGACTATAATCATTGACATAGCGATGAGGTGCACGAATATCTTGTTCAACACGCAATGACTGATAAAGAGATACAATATCTTTTGGCGTATCTCCCTTGAAATACAATTTTTTGCCGTTGTACATAACATAATATAAATCCGATTGATTGTCATAAACACACTCAACGGGCAACTTTTTATACTCCAACATAAATTCGTATGGGTAGGGAGTCAAACCATATCTTCCCATGAACGCATAGCATTGGTTTTCAGGCGTTTTGGGCAAAAAAGGTTGAAAAACATAAATTAAGAAACTTTTTGTGTGTCCGCGAAAATTCCTCTTAAAAGAAAGAATTTGACCCAAAAAAAACCGATATATCTTCTCGCGAAGTTCGGGCGATAGATGTTTTCTGTAAAATGCCGCTAACTTGTTGGCGGCATTTTCTTGTACCCCCCCCCCCCTTGTTTACCACTTGTAGCCCTGATTTTTCAGGACTTACGGGCTGTGAATGCTGAATGTTATTTTTCATTTTTTACGATATTTATTATTCGGACGCAAAGGTACAATAAATTTTGGTTCTACTGGGAATTGTGTGGAAAGAGCATTAAATCACCGTTAAAGAAGAGAATAGCCGTTCTGAAATTAGCGGTATTTCTATAACCTCTTCCGATTGTTTTTAACTCTTGTATTGCCCCGTTTAATCGTTCGGCTCGCGCGTTGTTAGCACCTGTTTTCATAGCGTTTATTATTCCTATTTTATGCCTTTCAAACATATCTACAACTT
>BNTT01000110.1 GCA_025996815.1 Bacteroidia bacterium | reverse complement strand
GCCAACACGGAGGTCTGCCCCGTCTGCTTCGGCAAAGGCGAAATAAAGCCATCTATCCTGTTTACGGACGTTCTGGAAGCGAAAGTGGGCGATTTGGTGAAACAGATTAAGGTCAAGAAATTCAAGTTGCACGTGCATCCGTTCATTGCGGCATACCTCAAACAGGGACTTATCTCCATGAAAAAGAGGTGGCAATGGAAGTATTCAACAAACTTCAAAGTGATTGCCGACCAAAGTTTGGGATTTTTGGAATACAAATTTTTCGACAACCACAAAAACGAATTGGATATGACCGACGAAAGTCTGTCGGCATAAATCAGACGGGATTGCGGGCTTGCCCGACAATCCTGTCTATTTCATCGACGATTTTTTTTGCCGCATCGGGTTTTGCCAACTTCAAGATATTGTCGCTCAACTGCTTCAGTTGTGCGCCGTTGTGGATGAGTTTCAGTGCTGCGGGCACCAATTCTTTGTCTGCATCCTTGTCAGCAATCATGATAGCCGCATTTTTTCGGACTAATGCCTGCGCATTCTTCGTCTGGTGGTCTTCCGCCACGTTGGGCGACGGCACCAAAATCACGGGCTTGCCCAGCAGGCAAAACTCGGAGATGGAGCCGGCTCCGGCGCGGGATATAATCAAATCTGCCGCGGAATAGGCTAAATCCATTCGGGAAATGAATGCCATCGGATGCACATCGCTGTGGGTTGCGCCAACGCCGCCGTCCTTGTGGGCTTGCCCCGCCATCCCGTCGTAATAAGACTTCCCCGTTTGCCAAATGAATTGCACGTCGCCTGCTTCGGAGGGTTGCGGGTCAAGCGCACAATGGCGTGCGATGCTTTCGTTGATGGTGCGCGCACCCAGACTGCCGCCCACCACGAGGACGGTTTTTTTATTGGGATTGAGTCCGAAAAAGGTGCAGGCTTCCCGTTTTTTGGCTTCCGTAACAACCAAATCCTGACGCACGGGGTTGCCTGTCTGCACGATTTTTTCCGCAGGAAAAAACGCCTCCATCCCCTCGTAGGCTACACAAATTTTATGGGCTTTTTTCGCCAGCAGTTTATTCGTAACGCCGGCAAAAGAGTTTTGCTCTTGCAGCAGCGTGGGCACGCCTATCTGTGCCGCCGCTTTCAGCAGCGGACCGCTGGCATAGCCGCCCACACCGATTGCAACGTCAGGACGCACGTCCCGCACGATTTTTCGCGCCTTCGCCAAACTCCGGCTCAATTTCCAAAGGACGGATATGTTTTTCAGCAGATGCTTCCTGTCGAATCCAGCCACCGGCAAACCGACGATTTGATACCCCGCAGCGGGCACACGCTCCATCTCCATACGATTTTCGGCACCCACAAAAAGAATTTCTGCCTGCGGATGTCGCGCGCGAATTTCATTGGCAATCGAGATTGCCGGAAAAATATGCCCGCCCGTGCCGCCGCCACTGATGATTATTTTCATATTTTCACTGTTTTTTTTGTAGGGCAAAATTACTAAATAATTTTTAGAAAAACTGTTTTTTGGGGATGATTAGGTACAAAATATCTTCCCCACAAAAAACAGCAGAGCCGAAATCAATTCTTGATTTTTATCCGCAACAGATAAATATGGCTGCTTAAATCTTTTTAAAAAAGAGGCTGCCCTTTTGAGACAGCCTCCACTCAATTTTTCACTAAGGGCGAACGCCCTTGCCAAGCAATCTTTCAAATTTCTTCACTTGATTGGCATCTAAAGCACTGTCCCAAATTGCAATTTCGGCTGCATCAACCGTGTTGTCATCACCGTCTTCATCTCCAAAAAGCAAGAAATTATTTCCTAAGGCGAAACGACTAATATCTATTGTTCCATGCTCACCGGATGCTGCCCATGTACCCAATAATACTCCATCCGAATAATATGAGACGAAACCACCTTCACCAACTTTTACGGATGCTATTATATGATGCCACTCATCGGGAGAGACATCTCCATGACGCCCCGTAGTACCAACACCAACACCTCCATTTATAAAAATATCTCCATCATTGGTATTTGCAGGTTCAGTTTGTAGTAGTGTTATCCATTTTTTATAGAATTCTGCTGCAAGCTTAATATCCCACATCATAGTATATTCATTAACTTTTGTACCACCACCATTAGGAGTAAGATTATTCGTGGCTTGCAGATAGTACCCTTTATTAATGCGAATCGCACCATTTTCACTTGACGGACCTGCAACTGCACTAAAACCGCTAATGTCAGTAGTAGGACACTCCGCCTTGAAATCAAATCCGGAACCACCTCTTCCATATTGTAATGGATTCCCAACTGCTGCTTTCAACAAATCTGCATCATCGAAAAGCCATGAAGCCTTTCTTGGAGGAAGAACGACTGGGTCGGTTACCGTTATGGGAATAGTCTTGGTTGTTCCGTTCCAAGTAGCTTCAATTTCCGTGCTTCCTTCTTCCACCGCATAAATAACACCATATTGAGTTACTGTCGCAATGTTCTCATCTTTCGATGTCCACTTTATCTCACGGACGTCTAAAGAGCCTTCATACGCTACATTGATTTTGTCTTTATTTCCAATGATAATCGAAACAGACTCTTTATCAAGCGTTATTCCTGTTGCTTTTTCTACGCCATCGTCGCAAGCCCCCAAGCAAAATACTAATGCAAGGGCTGCCATATTAAAAATTAAATACTTTTTCATATCTTTTATTATTAATTTGTTTATACTATTACCAGCCTTCGTTTTGTTTTAAAACCCCATTGCTCTTATTAATGATAGATTGAGGAATCGGGAAAACATGATTTTTAACAGGGTCGAAGTTACGTGCCGGCCACGCTACAAACTTTTCCGATGGGTCGAACACGTGTGTGTCTGTGCCCACAGTTTTGAATTTCACGGTATAACCATGTAGCGGTTGTTTATAAGCGGCTTCTGCATCTCCCCAACGAACCAAGTCGATGTGGCGGCTGGGTAAAAATTCAAATGACAATTCGCAACGCCGTTCGTTTTTCAAAGCCGCTTTCGTAGCCGGGCTGTTTTCGAGCAAACCTGCACGTTTACGTATTTGATTCAGTAAATCTTTAGCGTCTTGATTACCTTCGCCTTTTGTCCAAATCAACGCTTCAGCTTTCATCAACAAGATATCGGCATAACGCATCACTACGGTTCCTGCACGATTGCTTAAGTTGTCGCCGCTGGTACTGTAAATCGTACCAAAACCACCCTCTACTTCATATACAGCGTGCACTTTGCGACAAAAAAGACTCGTTTGACCTGTACCTATTTGTCCGGCGATAAGTCCTTCGGCTTCCGCGTCGGCTTCAGGCACAAGAGACCATATTTTACGATTGGTCAAAACGCCGCTACTTGTCGGATGAAGGACTCTCTGACCGGGAGCAAGGATGGTAGCATCGCGACGGGTATCGTCCGGCTCGAAGGCTTCATAAAATTCTGCGGTAGGATTAAAATAACCCCAAGTATTGTAACCGCCAAAACCGCCATTCTGAAAACCCATACCGGCAAATTTCGGACCTCTCTCTGCACTACCAAAGATAGAATAGATATATTCTTTCGAGAAGTTATTTTCCAGCCGGAACAGGTCGGAGAAATTTGAAGCAGGAAGTCCATACGAATTTGTAGCCGGGTCATCGAAATTATGGTCGGCTGCCAAATAATGCAGTTCACGCTTATCGGCACCCGTCAAGTTGATAATATTATCACACATCTCAATGACTATTGGGAAGTATTTAGCCGCATCATATTCGGCAGCATACAAAGCGGCACGTGCGGCAAAAGCCCAAGCAGCCGTTTTATGAGGACGACCCTGGTCGGCAGTGGCTAACTGCGAGTACGAAGGCAACAATTCACCCGCTTTACGCAAGTCGGCTATAATCATATCGTAGTTTTCCAATACCGAAGCCGGACGAGGGGCATCCAATTCATCAACGGTAGTTTCTTCGGTCACGATAGGAATACCACCGTTGCGATTGTCGCCATACCAAGGGCAAAGCCACAAATAACCATAAGCACGGAAGAAATAACCCTGACCTATGGCATTATCCTTAAGTGCAGGCTCAAGACTTTCCACCTTGGGAACATAACGCAACACGTCATTCGCTTTCGTTATCACACGAGTCATTTCGTTCCAAGGTGTAGAGAGGGCACTCCTGGTGGTAGAACTGAGTGTGAAATTTTTTATAGGGTCAGCATCTGGATGGGTACGTCCGGTAGTCATATTGTCACTACAGTTTTCATACCAGTACGTACCACGTCCGGTACATTCTTCTACGGGGGTGTATTCATAGAAAGCATTCAAGCCTTTGCGTACATCCACCTCTGTTTTCCAAAAACTTTCGGAGTCACCGGGTCCATACTTTTGATATTCCAAAAAATCGGAACATCCCGCCATCAACAGGGATATTGTTAATAATAATCCCTTTGTACTATATTTTAATATACTTTTCATATTATATAATGTATTAATAATTAATAATTAAAAACTAACATTGACACCAAAGTTGAAGGCACGAGCCACGGGATAGGTGCCGCCGTCAATTCCATTGTTACCTACTTCAGGGTCAAAACCCGAATAGTTGGTAAAAGTAAGTAAATTTTCGCCGGCAACATAAACACGTATTCTCGAACCGCTTGCTCCTATGCTTGTCATCAACGATTTAGGCAAAGTATAGCCTAATGTCACATTCTTCAAACGCAGATAACTGCCATCTTCCAACAAGTAATCGGAAGCCGTCTTAAAGTTATTGTTAGGGTCTTCAAATAAAGCCAAACGAGGATTCTTCGATGCGTGGTCTAATGTCCAGTTGTCCATCACATCATTCAAGAAGTAGTGTCCTTGGGTGCGACCATTGTAAGCCAACGCCTTGATACCGTTGAATACTTTCACATCCGAAATCCCCTGGAAAAAGGCAGTAAAATCAAAGCCCTTGTATTCAAGACCGACGTTAAATCCGTAAGTCAATTCGGGTAAATAACTGCCCATATATTGACGGTCGTCATCGTTGATAATACCATCTCCGAGACCGTTATTGCTGGAGTCTATAAACTTCAAGTCACCCGGTTGAGCATTCGGTTGAATCTTCCTGGTATTACCTGTTTGAGGGTCTGTCCATGTATAAGCATCGATTTCTGCTTGCGATTGGAAGATACCGTCTGTTTTAATCAACTTATACGAATACCAGGGTTGCCCTGCTTCCGAACGTAGGGGTTGAGGACCACTATTTCCAAAATCGCCGTGATTATATACTTTCCCGTCCATTTCAACTACTTTGCTTTTTACCGAAGACAAGTTACCGGAAAGATTGAGCGTCACTTCACCGAATTTCTTTGTATAATCGGCACCCAGTTCCCAACCTTTGTTCGACACTTCTCCGATGTTGCCATTTGGCTCGTCTTTATAACCCGCCATTGGAGGAAGCGGTTTGGTATCAATCAAATCTTTGGTTGTCTTATCAAACCAATCAATAGTGATGTTCAAAGAATTATCAAGTAATGTAGCATCAAGACCTAATGAAGTCTGTTCTGAGGTTTCCCATATTAACTTACGGTTAGGAATGGTTGCCACATACATTCCTTGAATTTCATCACCATTGCCTAACGAAACAAGGGCTGAGTTTACTAAACCGGCGAAATAAGAATAATTATCTACGGTGCTTATGTTACCAATCTGACCCCATCCGGCTCTTAATTTCAATAAGTTAATAGCCTCAACATTGAAGAACTCCTCG
Organism: Bacteroidia bacterium; assembly: GCA_025996815.1. Taxonomy (GTDB): domain Bacteria; phylum Bacteroidota; class Bacteroidia; order Bacteroidales; family Azobacteroidaceae; genus Azobacteroides. The sequence continues at coordinate 4,614 of BNTT01000110.1, read as the reverse complement.
GATGATATTTTCCACGATGCCGAAAAAGCGGGGAATACGCCTGAATTATTTTGGGGTGCTAATTTCGATGTAGCATCACGACGCACAGATGCCGTAGCAAAATAGCGGTCGCCGTATGAATAACCGATACGACCCATAACAGATGTCAAGGCTTCCTCATTTATCCATTCATCCGGCTTGTAACTGGAATAATTCCCACCATTGCCCAATATTGTAAAATGGTCATTTTCTTTCGTAAAGTCATAAGTGCGTGTCTCATTACCGCGTCCGGTTGAATATTTTGCGGTATAACCTGCCATAGCCGAAATATGATGTTCTCCGAATTGCTCGGCATAAGTTGCCGTAGTTTCCGATAACCAGCCACTATTCCACTCAGACTTGACAGAACGACTATTTCTTGTATCTCCTGCCGCACCCAATTCGTAAACGCTCGGCGTAAATTCTTCAAAACGCGAAGGATTCAAATAAGCCGTAAAGTCCGAACGTAAAGTAAGGGCAGCAATCGGCTTGATTTCTATACCGGTAGTCGAATAAACGTTTGCATTCGGCCTGTTTTGGCGCAAACGCAACAACTGAGCCACCGGGTTGCGGATTTCACCATAACCGGCTAAAGCGCCTTTCTGGTCAATTTCAGGGAACGTACCTCCGAAGCGTGGATTGCCATCGGCATCCAAAGCAACTGTACCGTCTGCATTGTGTTCGTAAACCGTAGCCGAACGCGGATACATAATAGCGCGCATCAAAGCTCCTCCGTGTCCGAAATTATCTACATCCCCTTGACCGTTGCTATAAGCAAAAGACCCTCTTTCAGTAATCTTTAACCACTTTGCCGGTTGAAACTCCACATTAAGTTTAACATTCAAGCCTTTTGAGAAAGTGTTTAACAATATACCTTCATTCTTGTCAAAAGCGACGGAAGCCAACGCTTTGAGGGTTTCACTACCTCCCGAAAGGGACAGGGCATAGTGCTGAGTGGAAGCGGTACGAAATACTTCGTCCACCCAATTTGTGCGAGTAACCGCTCCATAAGGATAGGCTACAGGGTCCTGAGCCGTATCAAGCGTTTTTACTCCGGTTGAAGAGTTAATGGCAGCGTCCCACAACATCATGTATTGTTCGGCAGTAACTGCTTCCGGCAATTTCCATGCACTTTTAATGCCATAAGAAGCATTTGCCTCGATTTTCACTTTTCCTACCTGCGCTTTTTTGGTAGTGATAACGATAACACCACCGGAACCTACTTGCGCTCCGTAGATAGCAGCCGAAGCAGCATCTTTCAAAACAGTAACTGTTTCGATGTCTTCCACTGAATAAGGAGCACCCGGCACGCCGTCAACGACCCAAAGTACGCCATTTTTATCAATCTCCTTCGAACTCCTACCACGGATAAGAATAGTTTGTCCGTGGTTCACAGGGTCTCCACCCTGAGCCTGAATCGTCATCCCCGGCACTTTGCCTTGTAGCAAAGAAGCCACACTTGCGCCGGGACGGCTTTTCATCGACTGGTCAAGTTTCACCGTCGAAACAGCCATCGAAAGGTCCTGCTTGCGGGTAGTGCCATACCCAATCACCACCACTTCCTCCAATGCCTTGGCATCTTCGGCAAGCGTAACATTGATGGTTGTTCTGCCGCTTACGGCAACGTCCTGGCTGGCATAACCCAGATAAGACACAACCAACGTGGCGTTGGGCGACACCCGCAGAGTGTACTTTCCATCCACATCGGTTGACACACCATTACTTGGATTTCCCTTTTCGACGACACTTGCGCCGATAATGGGTCCATCCGCATCACTAACAACGCCGGAGACGGCGCTTTTAGCTTCTTGGGGAGCCTCAGCCCGCAGGGGCTGTACCCCCCCCCCTGTGAATACCATGACGGCGGCTAAGAGCATCGCTGACTTGAAATAACTTCGTTTCTTTTTCATATTTTTTAGAATTTAATAAATAAATAAAAATTAACTTCACAAAGTTACGAACAAATAAACAAAAATAAAGCCCATTTTGTGCAATTGTATCTTCAAATTGTGCATTTCTTTTTACGGCAGCAACCGCGCCAATGTAGTGTGCAATTCCTCTCCGCGGATGTTTTTGGCTACGATGATGCCGTTTTTGTCAATCAAAAGGTTGGCGGGGATGGCTCGTATGCCGTATAGTTTGGCGGGGGCACTGTCCCAATAGGCTAAATCGGAAACGTGCGTCCACGTGAGATTGTCTTTTTCGATGGCTTTGAGCCACGCATCTTTGCTTTTGTCGAGCGACACGCCAAAGACGGTGAAGCCTTTGTCTTTGTAGGCTTCGTAGGCAGCCACCACATTGGGATTTTCGCGGCGGCACGGACCGCACCACGCTGCCCAAAAGTCGACCAAAGTGTATTCGGCTTTGACCCATTGGTCGGAAAACTTGACCGGATTGCCTTCCGTGTCGTCCACCGTGAAATCGAGTGCCTTTTTGCCTACGCCAACCGCTTGAAGGGTTACGACCAACTCGTTGAGCACTTTCACGTAGGGCGTATTATGCAAAGACTTGTCCAGCAACTGAATATTAGACAGAATTTCTTCGGGCGACAGGCGGTAGGAAAAATCGCGATAGAGCACATACGCCGACACCAAAGATGTGGGGTTTGCTTTAATAAATCCATCCACCGCTTCAGGGGCATCTTTTTTGTACGCGACAAACAGGTCCTGCAATTTAGAGCCTGTAACCACGGTTTTTGCATAATAGTTGTCCGTGCTGAACTTGACGGTTACCGGATTTTCGTCGAAAAACACGAGGTACGAACTCTTGGTCGTATCCACCGTAAGGGCATACAACTCAGGCAGTTCCACGTCTTTTGAAAACTTGAATTTGCCGTCGATGATTCGCGCCGAATCAATCACGCGGAGCATTTTGTTTTCAAACTTTTGCAGATAAATCTGCCCCGACTGCACGTTTTCCACACTACCTGTGATGGATAAATTTTTCGCCGATGCCGCAGACGCACACGCGATGAGCGACAATAATAATAAACTTTTTTTCATTGTTTTTATTTTTTAAATTTATATTTTTATTTCAACAGGCTGTCGAGCAACTCATTAAACTCTTTTTTGAACTCTTCGTAAAACAAGCCGGTGGCAGGTCCGCTGTAGCCGGTGTGTATTTTTTGCACTTTCCCCGTTTTGTCGATGAAAATGGTGGTGGGATAGCCGCCAAAATTCTGCACTTCGGGTAATACCTTGGCGACGGTTTCGGCATTAGCCTGACCGGCAAACAGGATTTCATACCCCACGCCAAACCGCTCTTTCAGGCGATTGATTGCCTTTGTGGCATATTCCAAGTCATTTTTTCGTTCAAAAGCCAACCCGATAACTTCCACGCCGCGGTCTTTGTTGGCAGCATACCACGGAGCCAAAAAGCCCAATTCGTCCAAACAATTGGGGCACCAACTGCCCAAAATGGATATAATCACGACCTTGTCTTTGTAACGCTCGTCTTTGAGCGAAATAATCTGTCCGTCGGTGTTGGGCAGCGCAAAGCTCAGGGTCGAAAATCCCGCTTTGAGTTGCGCCAGACTATAGGCATCGTCCAAAGCGGCGTGCTCGTTGCGCTTGCCAACCAATTTTGTTTGACTGCGTGCGGTATAAAACGTGCCTTCAAACGAGGTGTCGTCCGTGAAATTGATTTCAATCAGGTAGGGACTCAAGCCGCTAAACGCCGACAGCACCACGCCCTGCTCCGTCAAAGCACCTTCCAAAAATCGCAAATCGCCCGAATTAGTTAGTATAGAGCCGGTTACGATTTGATTTTCGGACTTGAAAATGCCCACATTGCGCGTTACGTCATGCTTTTCGCCAAAAAACACATCCCACTTGCCATCGAGCGAAAAACCGGTCGGCTGGGCGGAAACCTCAAAGCGGGGAGCATCCCCTCGCCGGGCGTTGAACGCAACGCCCAAATCGTTGTCAACGTAATTTTTAAGAAAAAGCCCCTCCAACCGGTCGCCGGACACCGTGGCTTTTATGACGGCATCGTAGGCTTCAATCGGAATAAGCACCGTGTCGCCGACATACTGAACACCGGTCAGTGGCACACGCTCGTCGCCATTGAGCAAAGTCACGACGGCAGCATCCGTTGCCGCACGCTGCACCTCAAACAAAAACGGCACTTGCCGACCCTCATACACAGCCAACTCGCCGCGCCAAACACCGTCCTGCAACCGCCCCGTAGAGGGCGTGCACGCGGTGAATAATCCTAATCCAATCATTGCTGCATTAATTGCTTTCATATTTATTGTTGTAAAATCGCCACAAAGATAGTGCTTTTGCGCGAATTGTGCAATACCACATTCGTGGTATTTATCCCCAAATAATGTGTAGAGTTATCTATCAAGAAAAATCGCGTTGATTCTTTTGTTATGAACAATACCGATGACGACTATTTGTTCTTTCTCGTCATCTATATAGAAATGGACATTGTACGGAAATATTTTTGTGTGGGCTATCCGTACATTTTTATAGCGCACGGCATACGCAGACGGCATTTTCAATATATTGGCAATCGCTACCCTCAACGACAACTCAAACTTTTCGTCCAAGCCCGATTGCTGTTCCTTATACCATGCTTTAGCGGTACTGA
>BNTT01000109.1 GCA_025996815.1 Bacteroidia bacterium | reverse complement strand
ATAACAATCTGTATCCGTTGGAAACTGTCTGTAAAAATTGATTGAGTTCACTCCCATAAATTTTATCCTTTCTTCCATGCTACAAAGGTAGCAAATTATTGGGGCGACCTAAACGCCTATACCAAAAAAGGATATAGTAAATGGTGGCTACTATTGACTTCCGCATTAGTGATGTTATCGGGTCTTCAGGCATGCTTTTTTATTATGACTTTCATCGTCTATTTGTATTTCACAAAAAAAGAATATCGACAAAAAACGAAAACGGCGTTTTTTATCACGATAGCCGGTTTGATAATAGGTCTTTGCGTTTTGTATGGACATTTTGTTTACCACGGTCATCCTAAAAGTTTCTTTTGGCAATTCAGTCAATCGGCAACCATATCGACTATTTTGCATAAAATCCCCTTTTTATCTGATAGCATTGTGCCTTTGGAGAAAATCTCAGCAACCGGGCACAGTGCTTTTTATGAGTTTATTGATTGCTATCTGAAAAACAAAAATTATGCGATTCTTACGGCGGTTAATATCATTGTGCTTGCGTTCCTGTTGATTAAAACAAAGATAAAAAGACAGTCTATTGAAGTTCTTTTTCTGGGTTTTTCGTTAGTGATGCCGACAGTGATGTTTTTCGCGGGGCATTGCCTGTCGCCCTACACGTGGATGTTTTATCTTCCGGCGGTGCTTCTCTGCGTTATTTGTATCGAAAATCATAATCCTGTTTTCCTTAAAGGGGTATATGGGGGCGTTACTATTTTGTTTACTGTGGTTTCAGGATTGCCCAGAACACTCATTAATAGCGATAAAACGGCGCACGACAGAATAACGCAATTTGTTGAAAAGCAAAATTTGGATAAGGATGTCGTCATAATGTCTTCTTATTCAGCCTATTATCCGGTAAGAAAAATCACTAAAAACTGCTACTTCCCGATATATCCTGCCGAATATCGTCCGGAACACATTGAGTATATTTTGACTGACGACACAGATGGCTTTGCCTGCGAGGGGTTAAATTCATATCTGCAAACTGCCCGCGACAAAGGATGTGAAATCACTCCTGTTGATTCGATGCCGACACCACGGATGGTTTTATATCGCCTTGCCCCGTGCAATAATCAAAAATCAGAGTGAGCATTTTTTCACCATCAGCTGCATCGGCGACACTTCCACCACCTCAATATCCGAGCCTTCGTCGATGAAGCCATTGACCGATTTGCCCTCCATCGTGATGCCATTGACGCGCACTTTGCCCATGGTGTTGAGGCGCGAAACGGCTTTGCCCACATCGCCTGCGGCTATTTGGAGAACTTCCGTTCCGGCTACGGTTGAGTCGATTTCTGTCCTTAACTCGATGCTGTCCAACGCCTTGGAGCGGATGAAATAGACAACCGCAACGCACACGGCGATGGCGGAGAGCACCAGAAAAAACATACCCGCCGTCGGTCCCAGATATTCAAACGCATAATACACGCCGGCAATGCACGACGCAATGCCCGCCAGCCCAACAAACGTGGAGCCGGGGATGAGGAATATCTCGGTAACCATCAAAAATATCCCCAATAAACACAGTACAATCACAATCAGTAAATCCATATCAATTATTTTTTTAGTTCCAAATTTCGCACCTGCTTGACCGCCTCGCCGTATTTTTGCGCCAATTCTTCCAACTTTTGCTCTTTGGACAAAATATCCGGATGCAGCTGTTTTTTCTCGCTGACCGATGCCTGAGCATATCCCAAGCGCAATTGCTCCAGGTCGCTTGCCAACTTCGCCTGCTCTTTTTCCAACTCTTGGGCTTTCAGAAAGGCTTGGCGGGCTGCTCCATTTTGAAAATCATTCAGCGAATTATACACGCGGGAGTCGTTGATGACGAACGAAAAATCTTTTTGCGTTACCGTTTTTTCTTGAAAAATAGCCCTTTGGCGGTCTGCAATGTATCGCGGATAATCCGTTTCGGGTCGCCAACTGTCGCGAATGGACGTGATTTTTGCCCGTTGCACCAGCATCGCCGTGTCGTTTTCAACCGCCGCAAATTCCTTGTTGGGGATAAACGTATAAACCACCACCTTGTCCGCAGGCTGAAAGCGGTCGGTGGCAAAATAGCCAATGTTATGGAGTTCGTCAATCGCCATCATATAGTCGTTGGCAAGCGAATTGAACGGCATACCGAGCTGATTTGGAGCCAGATAGGTGTCGTTGTTCAGATTGTAGCGGGTCAAAAAGAGGTCGTAGCCGCCGATGGAATTTTTGCCCGTAGCCGCGAAATAAACCGTCAATCCATCGGGCAACACGAACGGATAATTGTTGTTTTCCAGCGAATCCGCGCCCAAATCCAACTTTTTCCGCTCCGTCCACTGGTCTTGCAGTTTGATTTCCGAAAAAATGCGATAGACACCCTCCTCCGCCGCTTGGGCATAAAAACGCTTGTCGCGCAGGGAGTTGACATACGCCGTTGCCTCGCCGCCGTTGGCAGTCAGCGACCCGCTTTCGTGTCCCATCAGATAGGCATTCAAAAAATCCGCCTTGTCGGCAATCACGCTGTCGATGATTTGAATATCTTCGCATCGCGACAGCATCCGCGCCGCCCGCTCTGCCTGCTGAATGAGCGGCTTAACTGCCTCTGCTGCAGCCAAATCGGGCTTTTTTGCCTTCATCAAAGCCGCTGTATATAGGGTGTAGGCTTCCACCGATTTGTCGAACTGATAAAGTTGGTAATACATCCTGCCGGCAGCGGCATAATCTTTGGCTGCAAAGAGTTTGTTAGCCTCCGCAACACTCTGTGCCTGCGTTTTGGGAACACAAAACAGGCAAATCGCACAGAAACAGACCAAAAATTTCCTTTTTTCAAACATAATCGCTCTACTTTATCGCCTCAAAGGTAAGGATTTTTTTTGTATTTATCCTCATTCCACCTTCACCAATTCATAATTCAGTTCGCCCAGCCCGATTTCCTGGGCATATTTCAAGCCTGCCAGCCAGTCGGTGTTGGGGTGGATGAGTTTGAATTTTTCGATGTTTTGCAACTCGCCCTGCTTTTTGACGTTCAGGACGGTGTTGAGGTTGGCACCGGCGTTGGTAACCATATCGGCGCAGGCTTTGTCCAGCGCCACGGGGTCGAAAGAGGCGGCTATGCCGATGTTGGGCACGATGGCGGCATCGTTGCACGCCCAGCAGTCGCAGTTTGGCGACACGTCCATGATGAAACTGACGTGGAAATGGGGCTTGTCTTTCACCACCGCCAGCGCATATTCGGCAATTTTGTAGTTCATCACATCCGTAGAGTTGTCCCAGACGGGCTGAGCCGCCTCAAATTGGCACACAGCCACGCATTGACCGCAGCCAACGCATTTTTTGTAATCAATCTCCGCTTTTTTGTCCGCATTCAAATGAATGGCTTTCGAGGCGCAATATTTCACGCACTGACCGCACGACGTACATTCTGCGGCATCAATAATCGGTTGCGACGACGAATGGAGTTCCAATTTCCCCTGCCGCGAAGCCGACCCCATACCGATGTTTTTCAACGCACCGCCAAAACCCGTCTGCTCGTGCCCCTTGAAGTGGTTCATCGACACCACGATGTCGGATTCTGCAATCGCGGCACCGATTTTCGCCGTCTTGCAATGCTTCAAACCGAGCGGAATTTCGGCGAAGTCGATGGCTTTCAGTCCATCGGCAATAATCACGGGGCAAGGCACCGCGAGCGGGTTAAACCCATTCTCAAACGCACTCGTGATGTGGTCTAAGGCATTCGACCGCCTGCCCAAATACAGGGTGTTGGCATCCGTCAAAAACGGTTTCGCCTGCTTCGCCAGCAAAAATTGTACCAACCGCGCGGCATAATTCGCGCGAATGTAAGCCAGATTGCCCGGCTCGCCGAAGTGAATTTTCACCGCCGTAAACTTGTCCTTGAAATCAATCGTTTCAATTCCCGCCCGCTTCACGAGCAACTCCAACTTGTCCGGCAAACTGCGTCCGGGCTTCGTGCGCATATCTGTAAAATATACTTTTGACATAATATTATGTGTTTTAATTATTTTTTTCGTATTCTTTTTTATAGACTTTCACGGAGAAAAAGAACGTGGAGAGGAGCAGCGGTCCGAAGATGACGCCCCAAAATCCGAAAATTTGCAGCCCCAGTATGACCCCAAAAATCGTGACGAGGGGATACAAGTTTGCCTTTTTTCGCAGAAAAGTCAGTTGCACCACGCGCTCCATATTGGCGACCACCAGCGCGCCGTAGATGATGAGCGCGACACCGTTCCCAACGGAGCCTCCCAGCATCAGGTTGATTGCCAGCGGCAACCACATAATGGCTGTCCCTGCCACCGGAATAAGCCCGACAAAGCCCGTCAGGATGCCCCAGATGACGGGATTGCCCGCATTAAAGAGCCAATAGCCGACACCGGCAGAGAGTATTTGCAAAACCATAATCAGCGGCACGCCAACGGCATTTGCCAAAATCATATTGTTGCCCTCCGCTTTCAGTTGGCGGTTGGTGTCGGGGTCAAACGGGAGGTATTCGCTAAGTCCGCGCTCCATCGGCTCGGAATCCTGCAACATAAAATAGAGCACAAACAGCATCATAATGAGGTTGGTCATCGCGCTTCCGGCAGTCGAAACGATGCTTGGAACGATTTTCCCAATGTGTCCAAGTCCCTTTTGCACAACGTCTTGCGAAAAAATATTGTAGCCCCAACGGTCGAAAATCCAATCACCCAAATTATTCAGCTCCACCTTGAAAATTTGAACATCAAAATTGGACGCAGAAGAATAGACCAAAGCCGAAAATCCCCCCAAAATCAGCGCAAAAGCCAGCAATGTAGCAACCATTAAAGTGCTCGTAGCCAGCGTATTACTCCACCCTTTCCGCCTCAAATAGCGGTGCGGCGTGCGCAACAGCGCATACATCGCAACCGAGCCAAGAAACGAACTGACAAAATAAGCCAACTGCCCAATAATCAGCCCCGCCAACAAGATAATCGCAAGCAAGAAAATAACCTGCCGCATCTGTTTGTCAAAGTTTGCATCCATTACATTATCCCGCGTTCACGGAGTTTTTGCTGCCACGCCCATGCCGATTTCAGTGTGTCTTCGAGGGTTTCTGTGGCTTTCCAGCCGAGCACCTCGTTGGCGTAGTGCGGATTTGCCCAGATTTGTTCGATGTCGCCCTCGCGGCGGGCTACAATCTTGTGCGGCACGGGCACTCCGGTGGCTTTTTCAAATGTGTTGATGAGTTCCAACACCGACACGCCGCGTCCGGTGCCCAAGTTGAAGTATTCCAGCGGGGCTTTCGACTTGTTGTTCAGCATCCGTTCGATGGCAATCACGTGGGCTTTTGCCAAGTCCACGACGTTGATGAAATCGCGGATACACGAGCCGTCGGGCGTGCTGTAGTCGTTGCCGAAGACGGACAATTCCTTGCGAATGCCTATCGCCGTTTGTGTAAGATACGGAATGAGGTTTTGCGGCACACCGTTGGGCAATTCGCCGATTTCAGCCGTCGGATGCGCTCCAATCGGGTTGAAATAGCGCAGGATGATGCTTTTGAAAGGCACGCCCGCGTGGATGGTGTCGCGGATAATTTCTTCGTCGATTTGCTTCGTGTTGCCGTAGGGCGAAGTCGCCGGCAGGATGGGAGCCGTTTCCGTCACGGGCAAATCTTTGGGGTTGGGCTGTCCGTAAACCGTGCAGGATGAGGAGAATACGATGCCGTCCACTTTGTGCGCGGGCATGAGTTCCAGCAGATTGACGAGCGACACAATGTTGTTGCGGTAGTAGAGCAGCGGCTTTTCGACCGATTCGCCCACCGCCTTGCTGGCAGCAAAATGGATGATGCCCTTGATGCCCGCGTGTTTTTTGAACACGCCATCCATCGCCGCCTTGTCGGTGCAATCCACCTTTTCAAACGCCGGACGGGAGTCGCTCACACGCGCGATGCCGTCAATGACTTCCTCGTTGGAGTTAGACAGGTTATCGACGATAACAACCTCATAACCAGCCGTTTGCAACTCCACCGTGGTGTGCGACCCGATGTATCCCGCACCGCCGGTCACTAAAATTTTTTCTTTCATAACGATATATGTTTTTTTTCAAGGGACAAAGGTACGAAAAATTTGTCTATTGTGATTCAATCAATTGCAGCAACTCGGCAACGGCATCCGCTTCGGGGATGTTTTTCAAGACGCATTCCTTGCCCTTGTAGAGGCTCACTTTGCCCGCGCCCGCGCCAACATAGCCATAATCGGCATCCGCCATTTCGCCCGGACCGTTGACGATGCAGCCCATGATGGCGATTTTCAGTCCTACGAGGTGCTGTGTGGCGGCTTTCACTTTTTTAATCGCCGCCTGCAAATCAAAGAGCGTGCGCCCGCAACTGGGGCACGAGATGTATTCGGTCTTCGTGATGCGCCGCCCCGTCGCCTGCAAAATGCCAAAGGCGACCGACTGCACGTCCTGGGGCGTGATGTTCGGCGCGGTGTTCGTCAATTTGATGCCATCCGCCAAGTTATCCAGAAAAAAAGCCCCGCAGTCCGTGGCGGCTTTGAGGCGGAAAGCATCCAAATCAGGCTCGTGATAAGTGGCGCACACGACCCGTGCGGACGATTGCGAAGCCGGATTAGACACCACAATAAACGAAGTATCAGGCACAACATCAAAAGGCATATCCACAATTTCAACCCGTAATTCGTAATTCGTAATTCGTAATTGTTGAGAAGCATAATCCACCAAAAAGCGCGCAACAGGTATCTCTGCCTCAGGGTCTTCGCTCAGCGACACGCGGATGGTGTCGCCAATGCCCTCCCGCAGCAGTGTGCCGATGCCGACTGCCGATTTGATGCGCCCGTCTTCGCCGTCGCCCGCCTCCGTGACACCGAGATGTAGCGGAAATGCCATACCCTCCCTGTCCATCGTGGCGACCAGCAGGCGGACGGTCTGCACCATCACATAAGTGTTTGAAGCCTTGATGCTTAGCACCACATTCGCGAAATTTTCAGCCACGCACACGCGCAAAAATTCCATACACGATTCGACCATCCCGCGCGGTGTGTCGCCATATTTTGCCATCATGCGCTCACTCAGCGAGCCGTGATTGACGCCGATGCGAATGGCGGTGTTATGTGCCTTGCAGACATTCAGAAAGGGGATAAAGTCTGCCACAGGGTCGCCAAAATTGCCCGGATTGATGCGCACTTTTTCGACCGTTTGCGCCGCCGCCGCCGCCGCCTTGGGGTTGAAATGAATATCGGCAACAAGAGGCGTATGATAGCCCAATTCGCGCAACCGTGCTCTAATATGCTGCAGATTTTCACCCTCACGCACACCCTGAGCAGTCAATCGAACGTACTCGCCGCCCGCCTCAATGATGCGAATACATTGCTGCACAGAGCCTTCGGTATCCATCGTCGAGGTGTTCGTCATAGACTGAATGCGAATCGGATGGCTGCCGCCCAGAGGCGTGTTGCCGATTTGCACCACAGTGGTTTCTCTGCGCTTATAGTTCATAGCAAAATTTACTTGTTATAGAAAAAGCCCTCAAAACTCAAGTCTTCATCAATTTCTGCCCAATGTATTCCAAAAGGCGATAAGGTATAGTTTTCTTTTTGTTGGCTGTTGGCATTGTAAAGACGTGGAAAATCCCTTAACGGAAGCGTTGCAGTGCGCCCGTCTTTCAATTGAAGACCAATGTTCTCCTTTTCAAACCATATTTTTTGTGGTTGCATCATTTTTTGTCCTTAAAATATTCTTTCCATCGTCCTATAATTATATCTTTATTTTCTTCAATGGCTATTTCAGCCAATTTCATTTTAATTTGTTTTAAACTTAAATTTCACCGCCGCCAATTCACCATTGGCTTGCACGATTTTTTTCTTCAACCCAACCTTGTAATCTGCCAATTTGGTTTGCAATGCGGGGTCTTTGATTGCCAAAAATTGCGTTGCCAAAATGGCGGCATTCATTGCGGCGTTGATGCCGACTGTGGCTACGGGGATGCCCGGAGGCATTTGTACGATTGCCAAAAGTGCGTCGATGCCGTCGAGGGTCGAGTTGATGGGCACGCCGATGACGGGCAATGTGGTCATTGAGGCAATCACCCCCGGCAGGTGCGCCGCCATTCCCGCGGCGGCAATAATCACTTCGATGCCTCTGACTTGGGCATTTTTGGCAAAATCTTCCACCTCGGCGGGCGTGCGATGCGCCGACAAGGCGTGCATCTCGAACGGCACCTCAAACTCATCCAAGATTTTTGCTGCTTTTTCCATCACCGGGAGGTCTGAGGTGCTCCCCATGATGATACTCACACGCGCAATCATGCTGCAACGAATGATTTGTACTTCGCGGCATCCATCAGGCTGTTCAACTGTGAAGCATCCGTCACTGCCACTTTCAAAATCCAGCCCTTGCCGTAGGGGTCGCTATTGACCAATTCGGGCTGGTCTTCCAAATCGGCGTTGAGTTCCAACACCTTAGCACTCACCGGCATCAGCAAATCGGACACCGTTTTCACGGCTTCAATCGAGCCGAAAACCTCGTTTTGCGCGATGGTTTCGCCCACCGTAGCCACGTCCACAAACACGATTTCGCCCAGTTGGTCTTGCGCATAATCGGTGATGCCGATGTAGGCATTCTCACCTTCCACCCGAATCCACTCGTGGTCGTTGGTGTACTTCAAATTTTCAGGAAAATTCATTTTTATTCAATTTTTATGTTATACAATATTACGTTTCATAACTTAGGGGCAAAGGTACAAAATTTTTTCGTTTCACAACCACCCCGCCGCGCTTGCATCGCTCGGCATACGCCAATCGCCACGCGGAGAGAGATTGACCGACCCCACTTTCGGACCGTCGGGCAGGCAACTGCGCTTGAATTGCTGACTGAAAAACCGCTTGTAGAACACCTGCATCCACTTTTTAATCATCGCATCGTCAAATTTTCCCTTGAATGCGTGTTGCGCCAAAAAAAAGATTTTCTCAGGCGTGAAACCGTAGCGCAGGGTGTAGAAAAGGACGAAATCGTGCAGTTCGTAGGGTCCCACCACGTCCTCGGTGAATTGCGCCATACTGCCGTCGGCGTTTTTAGGCAGCAGTTCGGGGCTTACGGGCGTGTCGATAATGTCCTGCAAAGTCGCCCTGCTGCCGGCATCCATCTGCGTTTCAGCCACCCAGCGCACCAGATGGCGGACGAGCGTCTTGGGGATGCCCGAATTTACGCCGTACATCGAAATATGGTCGCCGTTGTAGGTAGCCCAGCCGAGTGCGAGTTCCGACAAATCGCCCGTACCGACCACCAGACCGCTCATTTGGTTGGACAAATCCATCAGGATTTGCGTCCGCTCGCGGGCTTGCGTGTTTTCGTAGGTGATGTCGTGAATATTGGGGTCGTGCCCGATGTCCTTGAAATGCTGTTCACAAGCCGCCACGATGCTTATTTCTTTGATTTGAATGCCCAGCGACTGCATCAGTTGCACGGCATTGGTGTGGGTGCGGTCGGTGGTGCCAAAGCCGGGCATCGTAACGCCGCAAATGGTTTGGCGCGGCAATCCGAGTTTATCGACCGTCTTTGCGCACACCAGCAGTGCCAAAGTGGAATCCAAGCCGCCCGACACGCCGATGATGAGGCTCTTGCAGTGCGTGTGCACCAATCGCTTCGCCAATCCCGCCACCTGAATGGAGAAAATTTCGTCGCAACTATCGTTATATTGGTCGGTGGACGGGATGAATGGCGTGGGGTTGATGGGGCGCGAAAGGGTGCTATTGGGCAGGGGATTGCGGGTCAAGCCCGCAATGACACCACCGGAAATCGTTACGATGCGGTAATTGTCTGCGACGGGGCGGGCGATAAATGTAGTGTTTTTTTTGCGCTCTGCCGTCAACAGTTCGACATCTATCTCGCTGAAAATCAGTTGCTCGGTGAGTTGGAAGCGTTGCGCTTGTGCCAGCAGTTTGCCGTTTTCGTAGACGTAGGCATTGCCGGCATAGACTAAGTCGGTGGAAGATTCGCCAAAACCGGCGGCGGCATAGACGTAGGCGGCTTGGCAGCGTGCCGATTGCTGGCTCAGCAGCGATTTCACATAGTGCTGCTTACCAATCAGTTCGTCGCTCGCCGAGAGGTTAAAAATCAGGTTGGCACCCGCCATAGCGTGGTGGGAACTTGGCGGAACAACCGACCAAACGTCCTCGCAAATTTCGAGCGCAAAGGTCAGCGCGTCAGCCAATTCAAACAGGATGTTTGTGCCAAAAGGCGTCTGCTGCCCGGCATATTGGATTTCCGTGACGGGCGTATGCAGCGAACAGGCTTCAAACCAGCGTTTTTCGTAAAACTCCGCATAGTTGGGCAGAAAAACTTTCGG
>BNTT01000108.1 GCA_025996815.1 Bacteroidia bacterium | reverse complement strand
CCATTCAAAATTGACCGGCATCAGTTGCGTCCACGCGCCACCCACTTTTCCGACCACATCACCATCAAGGGCATGCAAGGCAACGAACAAATCAGCATCTACGACACCAACGGTCGCCAACACCTAACCCTCCGCGCCACCGCCCCGGAGCAGCAAGTAACAGTAACCCACCTGCCGCAAGGCATCTACATCGTCCGCGTAGGCAAGCACGCGATGAAGATGCTCAAGAAGTGGTAGGAAAGCGTCGTCAATCAGTGGTATGAAGCCCCCCCAATCAGGTAAACATTCCATATCTTAAAGATATGGAATGTTTTTTTTATTTTTTTCGTACCTTTGCAAAAAATATTTGCATGAAAAAATACTCATTATTATTGACATTGTTTATCTGCACCTTGTGCAGTGCTGCTGCTGCTAAGAATGAAATCCGGTTGAATGACAATTGGGAATTTGTTCGTGGCGACTTGGGGAGTGTTTGGGAGGTGGTGCGACCGGTGGCGAAAAATGCGCCGGAGGCGGCGCCTGTCTGGGAAGAGGTTGCTTTGCCCCACTGTTTCAATGCCGAAGATGCCGTTGACCCGGATGTGAATTATTATCAAGGTCCGGGGTGGTATCGAACCGAGCTTGTTGTTCAAAATCCTTACCCGCAGGGACGGACGCTCCTGCATTTTGAAGGTGCCGGGCAAAAAACCGATGTCTATATTTATACCCAACATGTGGCAAATCATGTGGGCGGCTACGACGAATGGACGGTCGATATCACCGATGCCGTCAACGAATTTGCGGCATCGGACGATGCAGCCCGTTTCAAAGGGAAAATTCCGCTAATCATCCGTTGCGACAACAGTCGGGATACCGAAATGCTCCCTTCCGATATGTCGGATTTCAATGTCTATGGCGGCATTTATCGCTACTTAAACTTGATTTACACCCCCCAAGTGTCTTTGGAAAATATGACTATCACGGCACAGGTGGATGAGAAAGGGAAATGGACTTTAGATATTCAATTTAAATTATATGACCCGAAGTATCTATCCGTCATGTCCTCGCTTTATTTCAACATTCAAGTTTTTGACCCGCAAGGCAAATCGTTTATGTTTTTCAATGGATTGGGATTGCGCGACAAGCCCGTGAGGATGGCAGATGGAATGACGCTTTCCGGAATAAAGAACCCTCAACTGTGGTCGCCGGATTCGCCGGCTCTTTATACCTGCCGCGTGACATTGGGAACGGGAACGGGTGAAAACGAGGTCGTTGCAGAGCAAAAATTTGGCTTTCGTCATTTCGAATTTAAGGAGCACGGCGCGTTTTTTCTGAATGGCAAACGCCTGTTGCTGCGCGGCACGCATCGCCACGAAGACCACGCCGGATTAGGCGCCGCGATGACCGAAGACCTGATTATTCGGGAAATGGAAATGCTCCGCGCCATGGGTGCCAATTTCATCCGTCTGGGGCATTATCAGCAATCGCGCATCGTGTTGGAGCAGTGCGACCGCTTGGGCATTTTGGTGTGGGAAGAAATCCCCTGGTGCCGCGGAGGGCTTGGAGGCGAGGAATATCAGCAGCAGGCAAAACGGATGTTGACCAATATGATTGAGCAGCACCGCAATCATCCGTCCGTCATCCTCTGGGGATTGGGCAATGAAAACGACTGGGCTGGCGATTTTCGCGAGTTCGACAAACAAAAAATTCGCGCTTTTATGCAGGAATTGCACAATCTGTCGCACCGGTTAGACAACACGCGCAAGACTGCCATTCGGCGGTGCGATTTTTGCAAGGATATTGTGGATGTTTATTCGCCGTCCATTTGGGCAGGCTGGTATCGCGGACAAATGACTGATTATAAGCAAGTTTCGGAGGAAGAGATGCAGCGTGTCAAGCATTTTCTGCATGTAGAATGGGGTGGCGACAGTCACGCCGGTCGCCATGCCGAAGACCCCTACCGCTATCTCGGAGGCGTGAAATCGGGTCAGGGAGCCGATGAGCGCATGGGCGATGCCACGCTTTACGGCGGCGATTCGCGTGCCGCGCGCGATGGCGAATGGTCGGAAACCTACATCTGCAACCTCATCGACTGGCATTTGAAAGAGCAGGAAACGATGCCGTGGCTCACCGGCGCGGCGTATTGGCCCTTCAAGGATTTTTCGACACCCATCCGCCCCGAAAATCCCATCCCGTATATGAATCAAAAAGGCGTGGTGGAGCGCGACCTCACGCCGAAGGAGAGTTACTACGTTTTCCAATCCTACTGGACGGATGCGCCAATGGTGCACATCTACGGTCACTCGTGGGCAACGCGCTGGGGTGATGCCAATGAGACGAAAGACATCCGCGTGTATTCCAACTGCCCCGAAGTGGAACTGTTTCTGAACGGCAAAAGCCTCGGCATCAAAAAACGCCATTCACAGGATTTTCCCGCCGCAGGTTTGCGTTGGAAATCCGCCCTGAAAGCCGGCAGCAACACCTTGAAGGCTATCGGCAAGCACGGGAAAAGTGCCGTTACGGACGAAATCGCGTTTGAATACGAAACCCGCACATTCGGCAAACCCGCCGAAATTCAAGTGCGCATATTAGATGAGGCGATTGCGGGTCAAGCCCACAACGACGAGGTTTGGCTCGAAGCCGAATTGCGCGATGCCAACGGAGTAGTCAGCCTGGAAGCGCGCAATTTTATCTCCTTTGAATCGGTAGGCGACGGCAAGTTAGTGGTCAATCAGGGCACCTCCACCGGCTCCAAAAAAGTGCAAGCCCGCAACGGACGGGCGCGTATCAAACTTATTAAAAATCACGGAAAGAATATCGTTGCAGTGAAATCCGATGGTTTGAAAACGGTATTTGTTACAATAGAATAGCACTGTCATGGATTTTGTAGAGTTGGGTTATTTTGGGCTTTTCATTGCAGCCTTTGTTGCGGCAACGATTGTGCCATTCAGTTCCGAAGTGGTGTTCACGGCTTTGGCTTTTGGGGGCTTCGATTTGTGGTCGTGCGTGCTGGTGGCAACCGCCGGAAATTGGCTGGGAGGCATGTCCTGCTACTATTTAGGGCGCGTGGGGCGGTTAGACTGGATTAATAAATATACGGGTGTGAACAAAGAAAAATTAGACAGGGTTGCCAATAAAATACAAAAACATGGCGACTGGCTCGCTTTCTTCTCTTTTTTGCCTGCCGTGGGTGATGTCATTGCTGTGGCAGCCGGTTTTTTCCGCTGCAATATATGGATTGCGAGTGTATCCATGTTGTTGGGGAAATTTCTGCGCTATGTGTTTTGGATGTATCTCAACGATTTATTTATTTGAATTATATAATGAAAACAAAAGCAGTATTCTTATTTTTTTGTACCTTTGCAGAAATTTATTAAATAAAATATATATGAAAACTAAATGTTTGGTTCTTATCAATTTATTTATCTGTTTGCTGAGCGTGAACGGACAAAATGCTATTCAAATTACGACCGACAATGTTGGTTTGGTTTACCGTATCGGCGATAATGGTCGCCTGTATCAGACTTATATCGGGAAAAAACTGGAGCATAGTCGGGATTTTGTTCATCTGCCCAACCTGGGCGAGGCTTACATCGCGAACGGCATGGAAGATTATTTTGAGCCGGCAATCCGCGTGCTGCATGGCGACGGCAATCCGTCACTGCTGCTCAAATATGTTTCGCACGAGACAAAGCAGCTTCAGCAGGACGTTACGGAAACGGTCATCCTGTTGCGTGACGACAAATATCCGGTGGATGTAAAACTGTACTTCACGGCATACAGCAGGGAAGACATTATAAAAACGCATTCCGAAATAACACACCGCGAGAAAAAACCGCTTACATTATATAATTACGCCTCGTCGATGCTCCACCTGAATGCCGGCAACTATCATCTTACGGAATTTACCGGCGATTGGGCGCACGAAGTGAACATGAGCGAAAATCCCCTGACCTTCGGGAAAAAAATGCTGGATACGAAACTCGGAAGCCGCGCAGATATGTTTTGCAGTCCGTTTTTCCTCTTGTCGTTGAATGAATCCGCACGCGAAAACAGCGGAGATGTACTTTTTGGAACGATTGGCTGGACGGGAAATTTCCGTTTCACGTTTGAAGTTGACCAGGAAAACAAACTGCGAATCATTTCGGGCATCAACCCCTTTGCCTCGGAATACTCGCTGCAGCCGGGCGAAATATTCCACACACCGGAATTTATATTCACCTACAGTTCGGAAGGAAAAGGCAAAGCAAGCCGCAATTTTCACAAGTGGGCGCGCAAACATCAACTCAAGGATGGCGAAAAAACACGTTTCACCTTGCTGAACAACTGGGAAGCGACCTATTTTAATTTCAATGAAGACAAACTCATTACCATTATGGACGAGGCTGTCAAACTGGGCGTTGATATGTTTCTGCTCGACGACGGCTGGTTCGCCAACAAGTATCCCCGCAGCAGCGACCGTCAGGGGCTGGGCGACTGGGAGGAAACGAAAGATAAATTGCCGCTCGGTGTAGGAAAACTTGTTGAAGAAGCAACCAAAAAAGGGCTCAAGTTCGGAATATGGATTGAGCCGGAAATGGTGAATCCCAAAAGCGAACTCTACGAGAAGCATAAGGACTGGGTCATTCATCTCCCCAATCGCGACGAATATTATTTCCGCAACCAGATGGTGCTCGACCTGAGCAATCCGGCAGTCCAGAACTTTGTCTTCGGCATCGTGGACAATCTGATGACCAAATACCCCGGCATTGCCTACTTCAAATGGGACTGCAACAGCCCCATCACAAACATTTATTCGCCTTACCTGAAAGACAAACAGTCGCACCTCTACATTGAACATGTCCGCGGTTTATACAAAGTTCTGGAACGGATAAAACAAAAATATCCCGATTTACCAATGATGCTGTGTTCCGGCGGCGGCGGTCGAACCGACTACGAGGCATTGAAATATTTCACCGAATTTTGGGCGAGCGACAATACCGATGCCGTCGAAAGAATATTCATACAATGGGGTTACTCCCATTTCTTCCCGTCGAAATCAATAGCGGCTCACGTAACAACCTGGGGCAGGCAGCCGGTGAAATTCCGCACGGACGTAGCCATGATGTGCAAACTCGGCTTTGACATCCGCATGAACGACCTGAAACCGGAAGAACAACAATTTTGCCGCGAAGCGGTAGGCAATTTCAAACGCCTGGAAAGCACCCTGTTGGACGGAGATATGTATCGCCTGGCATCGCCCCGCGAAAGCGACCACGCGGCGGTAATGTACGTAGAAGAAGGCGGTAAAAAATCCGTTTTGTTTACCTTCGACATCCACCCCCGCTATGCAGAAAAAAATCAACCGGTACGGCTTGCCGGCTTGAATCCCAATAAGGAATACGAGCTGAAAGAGATAAATCTGCTACCCGGAGCAAAATCGCGCCTGTCGTGCAACAATAAGAAATATTCCGGCGAATATTTGATGACGGTGGGAATCCCTGTGTTTTCGTCGGGGCATACCGTGAGCCATGTTGTGGAAATAACGGAGATGTGAGCATAAGATTTATCTGCCGAAAGCGGTGTAAAGCAAGTCATGACACAAAGAAATTTCTATCCGTTTTTTGTAACGATTCTGTAACCACCTGTTTTGTCAGAACCACTATATTCTATCAGATTATTATCCTTTAAAATTTTCAAATAACGTTTAACTGTTGCTTCGCTCTTTCCTGTAAGTTCTTTTATATCAATTCTTTTTGTCAAATGATTGTTTGCTATATATGTATATATTGATTCTAATTCATTTTGTATATCTTTACTTATAGCATCAGTGTTGATTTTTACAGGCTCATTTACAGGCTCATTTACAGGCTCATTTACAGGCTCATTATTCATGTCTTCAATTGTTTCGTCCCTCAAAATAGTAATTACAAATTCTTCGGTAGCGATATTGTTTTGAAAAAAAATTTTATAGTAACTTTTCGTTGCTCGCATAATACCGCTACCTATACCGGTGTATGGCAATAAGTATTTGGCATTGTCGAACAACAGTTGATTGCGGGGAACGGAAATACCTTGTTTGATAGTTTCTTCCGTAACCGAATCGGGCAAAATACCCGGCGAATGTATCTCTATGCGGTTGTCGAAAATGAACAAACGAATAGGTGAATTGATATAGTAATCCCTGTGAATGAATGCATTAGTTAATGTTTCCACAAACACTTCGAGTGGAATTTCCAACTGTCCTGCGCTGTTAAATTCTTTCTCTACTTGAATGGTCTTTAAATTCCGGTTGATAAACGAGATAGAGGCTTCATATTGTTTCTGCAAATTTCCTTCTACTTCGCGGTCGGGCAACTTGTCGCGAAACTCAGTGGTTGCCGCACTGTTACCAACAAACGAAACGCCCTTGATTGTAAATACCGGCTTATATCGCTGTATGCTTTTCCCGAGCAGCAACAAACCCGATAAAGTCAGTTGCCCCGCCTCGTCCATCAACGAAATATTTTTCAGCAGTTGTTCAATGGTGAAATTCGTATCTATCGCCTGTACAATATCTTCAATTTCCGTGCTTTGCACCAAATGAGCGAGAATGCCGGCGTTAGTCAATTCCTCCGTATAGCGTTTGAAAAGAAAATTTTTGAGTGTCGGCTCCGAAATATCCTTATACGCCGAACCTGCAACACTATCACTATCGGCAGAGAGTGTCCCGCAACTTTGCATCATCACGCGCAATTCAGTATTAGAAAACACCTTGCGTTTATCTGCTCCATTCTTTACCCAGATAATGCCTTTATTGTCTTTGTAAGGTTTATCCTTGCCTTGCGGAATGGTTGCAACGATAACATTTTGTCCGTCAATATTTACTGTTTCTGTGGCAATAATAATAGCAGGTTTTACATTCTCTGATGCAGCATTAACAAGGAGTGCATTGGTTTGTTGGATTTCCTCAAATGACAAGCCGGCAATAATTCCGGTCTTGTCATCCACGCCAACGACTAATATACCGCCTTGCGTATTGCTGAAAGCGACCATTTCCACACCCATTTTATAGGCATCCTCCGACCGGATTTTGAATTGGACGGTGGTGGTTTCTCCTTGCGGAATAAGTTGTTTTAATTCGTTTGCTGTAATCATATTTTCAGATGACCTTTATTGCATTAAAAAGTTGCACAGTTTGCACCGCCTCCCGCACATCGTGCACCCGAATAATGTGCGCACCGTGCATCAGAGCAAACATATTAAGTGCCGTTGTCCCATTCAGAGCCTCTTCCGGCGGAACGTTCAGCACCTCTCGAATCATTGTTTTGCGCGAAAAACCGACCAGGACAGGCATTTCGAACACTTGAAACTGCTCCAGATGCTTCAGCACTTCGTAGTTCTGCGCCGTCGTTTTGCTAAACCCGAAGCCGGGGTCAATCCAAATGTCGTTCACTCCTTTTTGATTGAGAATACTCACTTTTTGCGCAAAATAGCGCAAAATATCGGGCATCAATCGCTCATAGTGGGTATGTTCCATCATCGTTTGAGGCGACCCCTGAATGTGCATCATGCAATACGGCACCTGCAAATCAGCCACCGTGTCAAACATTTGCGCGTCCAGCGTGCCCGCCGCAATGTCGTTGATAATCGCCGCACCGAATTTTTCGACACACTCGCGTGCCACGTTGGCGCGGAACGTATCGACCGAAACAACAGCCTCTGGAGCCTCCCTGAACAGGATTTCCAACCCAAAACGCAGCCGTTGCATCTCCTCCTCCTCGCTCACAAATGCCGCATTGGGGCGCGACGAATAGCCGCCAATATCAATGATGTCGGCACCCTCCTCCACAATTTGCGCCACCCGCTGCGCAATTTCCCTTTCGGACTGCTTGCGACTGCCCGGGAAAAAAGAATCCGGCGTAACATTCAGTATCCCCATCACTTTGGGCGTATCGAAATCCATCAATCGACCTTTGATATTGCTCGTCATCGTGCGCGAATAAGCGAGGTTTATTTACCAAAAACGATTTTCCACTGCCCGTCTTTCTTCACATATTTGCTGCTTTGGGACTGCTCGGAGCCGTCGCCGTAGGTGGTTTTGCTCTTCACCATTGCGGTTTCGCCGTCTTCGGCGATGGCTTCTTCCAGCACCTCAAAGTCTTTGATGCCGCCCTTTGCTTCCACCGTTTGTTTGGCTTTTTGGGCAAATTCCTTGACCACCTTTTGCCGCTCGTCCGAAGCATCCGGATTGGGGGCTTCGTTGTTCTCGATGTTGTCGAAATAGAGTTCCATCCCCTTTTCAAAATTTCCCTTCTGAAACTGGCTGTAGATGCTCTTTTCGATGTCGGCAGGGGAGTTGCTGCCGCCGCCGCCGGCGCAACTGCTCACCGCAATCGTCGCAAGGGCGGCAACCACTAAATTCATCACTTTTTTCATACACTTCTTAATTTTAAAATTTATAAATAACTAAAAACGCCTCATTTTTGTAAATATCCGACGGCAAAATATAAACGCCCGAAAACATCGGGACATTCCGCATCTCACTCCGTCGCCCATTCGTAATATCCTTTCCTGCAAGCAGATAAGCCTGCCAAACAAGTTCGGTGCAATACATCTTCGTCGAATCGTCCAGCAGATAATCGTGGTCGAAAAGCACCCCCTTGTTCCACAACCGCACCGCCTGCCGAGCCGCCGCCGAATGCACGCCCACCGAATCGTGCAGCCGATACACCGCTCCGTGCTCCGCCCGGTCTGTCGCAAAAAACCGCTCCGGCGTTTCCATCTTAATACGGTCGTCCGTTTCGCCCGCCGCGCGCTCGCCCGCCGTCACGTGCACCACCATAAAAGCCGAATCCTGCCGAACCACAATCCCCGAATGGCTATAAATCCCCGCCGTATCGGCAGCGAGCACGGCATTGGATTTGGCACCCGCCCCGCGCCGGAAGACCAAATCGCCCTCGGCAAAATCTATCCCGCTCACATCCACCGCCGCGGTGTCCCTGTGCGAACAGGCGGCGAACAGCGTGATGGCGATTATACATACCCCTGACTTTTCCACCCGTCGCTAATATATCGCCTTTGCAATCTGCCTCACACTCTCCGTTGCCATCAGCGTATAAAAATGCAGGCTCGGCACGCCCGCTTTGAGCAATTCCCGGCATTGCGCGATGCTCCACTCTACGCCCACTTGCTTCGCGTCATCGTCTGTCTTACAGCGCGTTAGCGCACTCACCAAGTCCGACGGCAGGTCGGAGCGAAAAATTTTGGGCAACACCGTCAGTTGACTCAGCAGCACAATCGGCTTGATGCCCGGAATAATCGGCACCGTGATGCCCTCTCGGCGGACGCGGGCAACGAAATCGAAGTATTTTTGATTGTCAAAAAACATCTGTGTTACGGCATATTCCGCTCCCAGCGCGATTTTCTGCTTCAAAAACGCGATGTCCGACTCCATATTGGGTGCCTCCTCGTGCTTTTCGGGGTAGCACGCCACGCCAAACGAGAAGGGCGTTTCGGGGACATCAAACGCATTGCCGTCCACATCGCGCCCCGCATTGAAATCCACGACTTGCCGAATCAAACCGTCGGCGTGCTCGTGCGATTTTCCGTCATTCAATTGCTTGGGTTCCAACTTGTTGGCATCTCCGCGCAGCAACAGCAATTCCGTCACGCCAAGGTATTGCAAATCAATCAGCGCATATTCCGTTTCCTCCTTCGTAAAACCCTTGCAGACCATGTGAGGCACAGCCGGAAGGTGATATTTGCTCTGAATGGCGGAAGCAATCGCCACAGTGCCGGGGCGTTTGCGCACGTTCAGCCGCGTCAGCGAGCCATCGGCATTCTCCTTATAGACATTTTCGCTGTGATGGGTCGTGATATTGATATACTTCGGGTCAAATTCCCTCAATTTATCAATAATCGCACACACCTTAGAAAAATTATTCCCCTTCAACGGCGGCAAAATCTCAAACGAAAACGCCGTAGCCCCCTTTTTATTCAATAAATCAATAACGCTCATAATCTTGCTTCACAAAAAATTTTCACAAAGGTACGATTTTTTTAATGATTATCCGCAATCATACATAAAGTAATTTGTGGTTTTGTCCTGCAAGGACAGCACTTTATTAACCGTATGCTTTAGCTTACGGACAAGACTAACCCATACTCTCTCAAGTCCCGCATGGGACGACACTTTATTGACTATATCAATGTATCGTCCCATGCGGGACTATGAGGTTGTTGTCATTCCCGTACCGTAAGCTGAAGCATACGGTTAATAAAGTGCTGTCCTTGCAGGACAAAACCAGAAATTGCTTGCAGGAAACCCTATTTAGTGGTATGATTGCGGATAATCATTTTATTTTTTTGGTTCTACTGGGAATTGTGTGGAAAGTAGTAATTTTGCGGCATGGAAAAATATACGGGAAGTCAGATATTAGAGAAGATACTTTTGCCTGTGGATACAGCATGGGAAGTATCGGGAGTTGTCACCGA
>BNTT01000107.1 GCA_025996815.1 Bacteroidia bacterium | reverse complement strand
CTTTGAAGCCACAAAAAAAGAAATTGTGGCTGAGTGGCTGTTTGAAGCGAAAACGAATGTTGAAAAATATCTTTTTATAAGGCAAAAAGAAGGTATAGATGTTTCTTCTTCGTACAAAGAAGGTGTAAATTTGGAAGAAAAAACGCGCGAAAATGCTCTTTTCCTTTCTGTTGTTGACCAATTCAATGGCTTGATTGCAAAAACAATTATGAATTGGTTTACTAAATTCATTACCATTTCCGGTTTAAGTCATGAAAATTACGAATTGGTTACTTTCAAATTTTTGGAAGATAAAACAACTATTAAGCCAATATTGGATTTTTATAAGACATTGGATTTAGGATTTGATAAACTAAAAATCAACAAGAAAAAATTTGATATTAAAGAACTCCCCGAAGATACATCTGAATTTTTAATAAAGATGATGATTAAAGATTTAGAAGGCTCTTTTAAAATTAATATAAACACCATGCATAAAAAATTTGACAGGGACAATGAAATAATCGGCACTCAAGAATTTGATATGAGAAGTCAAGAATCTGCCGGCACAAACAAAATATTTGATATTTCGGGACCTATTTTTGATGTTTTGCACAATGGTGGTATTTTAGTTGTAGATGAACTTGATTCGAGTTTGCACCCATTGATGACGTTGGAGATTACTAAACTTTTTAATTCAAAGGTCAATAATCCCAAAAATGCCCAACTGATTTTTACGACACACGATACCAACCTATTTTCCTACGGAAAATACCGTCGCGACCAAATTTATTTTGTTGAAAAAGATAAGTACGGTGCTTCCGATTTGTATTCTTTGGTCGAATATAAAGAAGATGGCACAAAAGTTCGCAATGACCGTTCTTTTGAAGAGGATTATATACAAGGTAGATACGGTGCAATTCCTTTTATTGGTAACATTTCTAAAATATTACAGGAATGGCAGGAAAAATAAATTTTAAAAACGAAGTAAAGCAGAGATATGCTTTTAAAGAAATTTCTCGAAAAGAGAATATTCGGGCGAAACGAAGATTTTTTTTGATAGTTTGTGAGGGCGAACAAACCGAACCGAATTATTTTGAATCGCTTAAAGAAAATCTTCCAAAAGGAGTGTTAGAAGTGTGTGATTTCAAGATTATTGGCACAGGTAACAACACCAAATCACTTGTAAAAGAAGCAAAGAGAATAAAGAAAAGTTGGGAAAAAGAAGTTGGTAGACCGATTGACAAGTTGTGGGTCGTTTTCGATAGAGATAGTTTTCCGCCACAATCCTTTAATGCAGCCATACAACAATGCCAGAATAAATCTGATATTGCTTGCGCGTGGACAAATGAAGCGTTTGAACTTTGGTATCTGCTTCATTTTAATTTCTACAATACAGGTATAAGCCGAAGACAATATCAAACGAAAATTGAAGAAAATTTTCAATCAAGGGGCTTGCATAATTATGTGTATCAAAAAAATAGCACCGAAATGTATAAAATTCTCAACCGGTACGGAAGTTTAAAAGATGCTATCAAAAATGCAGAAAACCTTGAGAAATTGTATGCAGGACAATCAGATTTTGCCAGTCAAAACCCTTGTACGATGGTACATAAATTGGTTGAAGAATTATTTGGATTGTAAAAATGTTTAATTTAGTGATTAAACTTCCCTTCAAGCATACCTCCAACCGCAAAAAGGCAATCATCTCAATGCTTGCCCTTCTGCTCGTTGCCTATATCGTGTGTTTGCCGCGCACGCTTTTCCGTGTGCCCTACTCCACGGTGGTGACCGACCGCCATGGCGAGCTGCTTGGGGCGCGCATTGCTGCCGACGAACAGTGGCGTTTTCCGGCTTGCGACACTGTGCCGGAAAAGCTCAAGGAGTGTATAATCGCATTTGAAGACCGCTATTTTTACCGCCATTGGGGTGTCAATCCGTTGGCTATGGGGCGGGCTATGCTGCAAAATTTTCGGGAGAAGCGGGTGATTAGTGGGGGGAGTACCATCTCAATGCAAGTCGTCCGGCTGTCGCGAAACAATCGCCGCACGATTGCCGAGAAAATCATCGAAAGCATTTTGGCAACTCGCTTGGAATTTCGCTATTCCAAAAACAAAATATTAGCCTTGTATGCCTCTCACGCGCCGTTTGGCGGCAATGTGGTGGGATTGGATGCCGCCGCCTGGCGGTATTTTGGACATTCGGCAAACAAACTTTCGTGGGCAGAATCGGCGACTTTGGCGGTGCTTCCCAACGCTCCGGCGATGTTGCACCTGTCCAAAAATCGGCAGGCGTTGCTCCAAAAACGCAATCGCCTCCTGAAGCGACTCTTCGACAAGCAAATCATCGACGAGATGACTTATAGCCTCGCTTTGGAGGAAAATTTGCCCGGCGAACCCATCCCGTTGCCGCAAATCGCTCCCCACGCCGTGAGCCGGTTGCATCAAACCAACAGAGGCGAAATGTGCCTGTCCACCATCGACAGAGCCTTGCAAATCCGCGTGGAAGACATTTTGGAGCGGTGGAACAATGAGTTTCGGGAAAGTGACGTTCGCAACATGGCGGCGATAGTGGTGGATGTGAGCACCAATCAGGTGCTTGCCTATTGCGGCAATGTGCGCTTCAATGATGCCAATTCGGGCAATCAGGTAGACGTGATTCGCGCCGAACGCAGCACGGGAAGTATTCTCAAGCCCTTTCTCTACCACGCCGCGTTGCACGAGGGCGAAATTCTGCCACACACGCTTTTGCCGGATATTCCGGTCAATATCAATGGCTTTGCCCCGCAAAATTTCAACCACCAGTTTGAAGGTGCCGTGCCTGCCGGTGAAGCCGTTGCCCGTTCGTTGAATATCCCTTTGGTGTCGCTGTTGCGTGCTTACAGTGTGCCGAAGTTTTACGATTTTTTGAAACAAAACAGGATTGCTTCCCTGCCTCAATCGTCGTCGCACTATGGCTTGTCGCTGATTTTAGGCGGAGCCGAAGCCAAATTGGGCGATGTTACTGTGGCTTATTCCAATATGGCACGCGCGCTTTCAGGCTTGGCAACTACGCCTTACAGTCTGTTGCTCAACGAAACGCCCCAAGCCATCCGGTCGAGTTTTCAGGCAGGAGCCGTGTGGCAAGTGTTTGATGCCATCAAAGAGGTCAATCGACCCGAAGAAATTGATTGGCGCGCCATCTCTTCCATGCAAACGATTGCCTGGAAAACGGGCACGAGCTACGGGTTTCGCGATGCCTGGGCAGTTGGCGTAACGCCCAAATACGCCGTAGGCGTGTGGGTAGGCAATGCGTCCGGCGAAGGCAAACCCAATCTGGTGGGCGCACGCACCGCAGGTCCCGTACTCTTCGACGTGTTCAATATCCTGCCAAAATCGGAGTGGTTTGCAATGCCCGAACAGGAATTTGTTGTGGCAGAAATTTGCAGGCAATCGGGTCATCTAAAAGGGCGGTTTTGCGAAGCGGTGGACACCACTTTGATACTTCCCAACGGACTGCATACGCCCTCCTGCCCCTACCACATTCAAATCACGCTGTCGGCAGATGAACGCCACCGGCTCTATGTGAGTTGTGCCGAAACGGAGAGCAGTGTCTCCAAGTCGTGGTTTCTGCTTCCGCCTGCTTGGGCGTGGTATTACAAAAGACATCACCCTGACTATCAGTCACTTCCGCCATTCAAACCCGGTTGTGGAGAAGACAGCCGCCAACCCATGCAATTCATCTATCCGCAAGGCAATTCGCAGGTGCAACTACCCAAACAATTGGATGGCAGTCGCAGCGCCATCACGTTTGAACTCGCCCATTCCAAGCCCAATGCAACCGTTTATTGGCACATCGACAGGGAATATATCGCCGCCACGACCGATTTTCACACCCTGTCGGTCACGCTTTCCGACGGGCAGCACCACATCACGGCGGTGGATGACGAAGGCAATACTGTTTCGTGTCGGGTGGAGGTAAAATGACGGGGGGGCTGAACAGCGGCGCATTAAATTCACTCGCTACTCCCCTTTTTCCGCCACAAGTTTCACTTTTTCGGTGCTGTTGTAAATGCCAAATATGCCATATCCGCCCTGCATATTGGTGTAGATTTTCACCGGTTCGGAAAAAAGGTCGCCCAATGAGCCGGATGCCAACTCTTGAGAGCGGAGATTTCGATACATTTTCTCCGAAAGCGTGTGTATTTCTACCTTCACACGTTGCCTTAAATAATCAGAAAAGGGGTCGTCCTCAAGGTTTTCTTCCTTGATATAAACGTTCAATGTGTATTCTTGCCCTTGAAAAATGTCATCGGAAAAAATCCGAAAATAATTGGGAGATTTTCCCTCCTCCTCCGCTTCTCCCGGTTTATTGAATAGCATTTCGTCATCGATAAACACTTCGCTTGGAGACCAGAAATCATGCGGCTCTTGAATGGATGGGTGCATCGTTTCTCCATTCGTTCTTACAACTATCCGGTAAAAATTTTGCTCTTGGGGATTGTCTTTTATGGTCACATATAGCCGCAGATGTTCATAGTCTTTTTTTATGAACCACGCTGCTTCAAAATCGGTTATTTCCGTGATATTGGGCACATAGTCGTAGCCTCTTACCGTGCCGTGCTTCGGCGTGTGAGCAGAAAAGTCAATTCTATCGCCGGCGTTTAAGTGGGCTGCAAATTGGTAATAGGTGTGCACGCCGATTACGGTGTCCAGCCAAAGTTGATGACACTCTTCCCCGTTAATGCTTAGATGGAGTTCGGGATTTTCAACAATGCGGGGCTGCCCGTCGGAAAAAGCGAAAACACTCTCGGAAATTTCTATCTCATTAGTATCTAATCGTGCATCAATCAACGAATTAACCACCATTTTGGGCGACAGTTCTTTGCCGGTGAAATCAATCTCTTTTTCGCAACCTAATAAGAATATAACAGATGTAACTAATAAAAAATTTTTCATAACTCTAAAAATGATAAGTGAATGATAAAGACGGGATTATTGGGAACAGGGTGATTTGCTTCAACTTATGAGTGTAAACATGCTCTCCTGTTACTTCTTTGTGCATATCACTCTCCAAAATCAGTTTATACGGATTCATGCGATTGTAAACATTGTAAACGCTTAGATTAAGTACGGAATACCTGTTTTTCTTCTTTTTAGACGTATAATTGATGCCCATGTCAAGGCGATGATAGTCTGCCATTTGGTAGTTGTTTCGATGGTCTAATTCAAGTAGATCTTCGATAGTCCTCCACATATCGGGTATGTCGAGGGGGATGTGAGTCATCATCGGCAGCGTTATTCTGTCGCCGGAATGGTATGTCCAAGTAGTGGTAAAATCAAATTTTTCATTTAATTTGTAATTCAATAGCATATTTATTACGTGGCGGCGGTCGTATTTGGCGGGAAACCATTCGCCAAAATTGATTTCATCGAACTTGCGCTCTGATTTCGACCATGTGTAGGAAGCCGTTCCTGTCACTTGCCCGCCTTTCTTTTCCACCGAAAATTCCATGCCGTAACTCCGTCCGATGCCCGCTTCCACCTTGTTTTCCCAGCCCGCAGACACTCCGGTGTAACTGATGCCGTCTTTGTAGTCTATCACGTTTTGCATACTTTTGTAGTAGGTTTCAAACGACAGAAAAATTGTTTTGGGCAATTCGTAAAACACCCCCAGCGAATATTGATTGGATTGCATCGGTTTCACTTTATCGGTCGCCGGCACCCACAAATCGGTTTGCAAAATAACGGAATTGCTCGACAGCAGATGAACGTATTGCTGCATCAGCGCGTATCCGGCTTGCAACGCCATTTTATCCGTCAAAAGGAAGCGCAACGACAGGCGCGGGTCGATGGAAGTGTATGTTTTTTCATTCACATTAAACGCCGCAAAGCGCAATCCGGCGTTCAATCCGATTGCCCTCGTGATGTTCCAATCGTCTTCGGCATACAGGGCAAACTCCTTTGTAAACACCGATTTAGGGTTGTTGTTTTTATTCACTACCGTATCGGATTTTGAGGTTAAAGAGATTACTTCTGGGTTGAAATCGTGAAAAGTGAATATGCTGCCGAATTTCACATTATGACTGTTGGTGGGATAATATTCAAAATCGGCGGACACGGAATAGTCTTTTATACCCGAAGAAAATAAAAAACTTCGGGAGGCTTTTTGGTCGTCCTGGACTATATATTCATCGTTGGTCGTGATTTGATAGTGGTAGTGATTATAAATCAGTGCGCCTTTGAAAAAAAGGTTTGGCGCAACTATCCGGCTTAGTTTGCCCGAAATAATGGTATTCCCCCAATCCCAATTTTCTGTTGAAGCATCATGGGCGGTTATTCGGTCTTCTATTCCGCGTGTTTCCTGTTTCAATTTATCATTGCCGGTGTAGGCACTTATATACACAAAAGTTTTATCATCCATTTTGTGATGAATGGTTGCGTTGATGTCGTGAAAGAAAAAATTGGCTCTGCTGTCCGATTGCTCATCAATAAACCATCGGTTAACGGCGTCCATCACCAAGTCGAGATAGGTTCTTCGGGCAGAAAAGGTGAACGAAGTTTTATCTTTCGCGATGGGTACCTCAATATTGAACTTAACCGTGGGCAAACCCACGGAAGCCGAGCCGGAAAACAGATTTTTGTTGCCGTCTTTGGTCGTAATATCAACAACCGACGAAAGCCGTCCGCCAAACCGAGCCGGAAAACCGGATTTATACAACGTAACTTTTTTCAACGCATCGGTATTAAAAACCGAAAGAAAGCCAAAAACATGGTTGGCATTGTAAATGGGAACGCCATCCAGCAGGATTAAATTTTGGTCGGGACTGCCGCCCCGCACCGATAAATCGCTTTTGCCTTCCGTCGTGTTTTGCACGCCGGGGATGAGTTGCAGCGACTTCATCAGGTCGGTTTCGCCGAGCAAAGCCGGAGTGTTTTTTATTTGCAAAACCGACATTTCAACGGCTCCTAACCGCTTGTTTTTCACTGCGGTATTGCCGCTAACAACAACTTCGCTCAATTCTTTTGCGCTTCGATTCAAATAAATCTGCAAGGTTGTGTCCTTTGCCAAATCAATGTCAATCACACCTTGTTCATAACCAAGAAAAGAACAATGAACTGTTTTCACCCCTTTGGGCAATGTCAAACTATAAAATCCGTAAGAGTTCGTAAAACAGCCTTTTTCACTCTCCGTTTCATAAACATTAGCACTAATCAACACCTCTTTCGTTTCAGAATCGCGCACATAGCCGCTGATGGTATAGTTCTGAGCATATCCTGAAACAATAGCGCAAAAAAGGAAGACAACTGCAACGGTTTTTCTCATTGATTTTCAATAATATTTGCAACAGCATTTAGTTTAACAACTATTGAATCATTTCCCCCCATGACCTTCAAATCAACAGTATAACTTTCGGCTATTACATTGTTCAATGTTACTGATACCGTAGTGTTTCCTTTACCCCAAGCAGGCTCAAGGGTAAAATCTTTGACATCACCCATATTGGGCCCATAATAGTGTCCGAAATCAAGTGCCTCCAGATGCCATTCGCCAATACATGAAATAGCGAACATCTCCCTTTCTCCTTTCTGTGCGAAACTTAGTTCTGTTTTATCAACGCTTATCTTATTGTCATTAGGGTCATCTTTTTTATCACAACTTACGGAAGATGTAGCCACTAACAGTCCACTCAGTAAATACAATAACTTCATTGTTTTATTTTTTTAAATTTGCAAAAATATTATGGTAGAGAAAAAACTTTCTCTACCATAATATTTTTGTTAGTATGGATATAGATCGTAATACAAATTTCTATTATAGTTATAACCTCCAGAACTCCAATCTTCTTGGTCAACCCATCCATTTCCAGATCCATTCCAACCCCAGTTCATATAGAACGTATCCATATATTCATACCATGTTGAAGTGCTATAAGTAATTCCTAAAAATTTTTTTGTACTCGTATATTTCCATGTTTGCTCGTAATATCCATCAGCAATCCATATATGTCCAGAACCGCCTGACGCATATTGGGTTGCACCTAAAAGTATTGGATACCAATCTTTTATGTTACTATATGCTGTCCAAGCATCGTATATTTTCAGTTTTGCTTGCCTATAACCAAGATTTTTTAACCCTGTAAGAATATTGGCAGGAGTTGCCCCACTTCCATAATAATTCCAAGTATATTCTGGAATTTTGTTAGCAATATCCCTAAACATCGTTGATATTGCATTTGGAGATGAAGTGTTCAGAGATGTGGGCATACTACTATAGCTGTATGTCGATGGATAGTTATGCGTTTTACAAAGCAAACCAATTGCTACTGCCGGACATCCGACCGGCGCACCCGATATAGCAGCATTGGCATTATACCCTGTGCCTTGTCCCCATAAATTATATCGGACATTATACCAAGGAGCAATAGAGGAGCGACCACTTGAATTCGCGTGTGTACCTCTTAACTGGGTTTTGACGGCGTTCATTTCATCAGCACTAGCAATTTCCAAATTAGTTTCACCGTCTTCACTTCCAACGATATACTCCCATAATTGATAACCTTGATTATCGCTATGGATACCGGATTTAATGTTTTCCGAAATCTTTCCTTTTTCCATCTCTAACCATGTCCAAACAGCGGCACCTTCGTTCGCTATTTTTTCGATGTCAAATGTCCCTTCTGTGTCAAATACCAACATTGGATTTGGGGCTTCCTTGTCGGCACTCAGTACCATAAAACCGTGATTTTCGGCGAAATTCACGATATACAAAGCTGTTTCTCCATTGGAAGATTCAAGCGGTATGACTTCTTCCACACTACGCAATACGGAATTTTGTATAACTACCGTATCACCACTTTCTTGAATAGCTCCAATGGCTTTTTCTGCAAAAACTTTTGCCTGAGGACTCGAAACAATCCTACTTGTTGGAACTTTTTCCACCGGTTCGGAGTTGAACTCCTCAACATTGGTCAAATCGTCGGAGCAACCGAACAATAAGACGCTACACGCAATAAATAGATAAATCTTTTTCATGACTTTTAATTTTTTTTTAATTTAATAATACTAAAAATTACAAAACATTGTTCTTGCAAGAAATTCCGTTTTACGGGTGCAAAGGTAGAAAATTATTTTCAACCAATCAGCATAAAAGTGTGGCGAATTTTACCACAAAATGTGGCGATTTTTACCTCATTAAAGTTTCTTCAATTTTTTTGGAATACAAAGCAAAAAAATCTTCCTCCAAAGCAATAGAAATCCGGTACAACAACTCGGAATGAATATGCTTGCATTTCAGAGTTTTGCAAAAATTACTGCGATTGCAATTTACCTCTCCGGCAAGCCAAGCGATACTGCGCTTCCTGTCTGCCAATGTTTGCTTTATCCGTTGCCCAATGTGTATGTCTGTATCTTGTGTCGCCATTTGAAAATATAAAAGCGTGAAATCATTCGTTAATTGCTTATTCCATATTCTGGCTCTAGTAAACCGTTTCATCCAAATAAGCACGAACAACCCACGCCAAACGGCGCGGACTTTCGCAAACTTATTCTCGGATGAAATTTACTAGATTTCGAATATGAAGAATAAGAGCGTAAAAGCCCTATAATCAATAATTTAAAATTCTAAATTTTCTGTTTCATTGTTTGTATTTTTTGTTTCATTACGGCAAAGGTAAAAATTATTTTTTGATTGGCAAAATATTTTATGTATTGTCTGAACCACGATTTTAATAAGATTTTTTTGTAATCCTGCTAATCCTCAAAATCTTATTAAAATCGTGGTTCAGACAATCATTAAATATTTTGATTACCTTTCCTCTAAAAATCCTAAATCAGCAAAGCTAGGATAACTTTCCTCTAAAAATCCTAAATCAGCAAAGCTAGGATAACTTTGTAATATATTGATAATGAGCATATATTATCTTTTGTAGCGATGAGGCAGACACAAAGTAGTACCGGCACCCCCCATTTAATGAAGGTGAGTATGTGGGTATTGTAAAAATTAAAATACTTTCCTCTACGAGCTTACTTGTCTCACACGCGCTTTCATTGCCGACACTGCTTTTGCTGTTCATTTTGCAAACACGGGATATTGGCTTTTCAGTCAATTCACCACAAAGGTACGGAACTGAAACAATGTCGGAAGAAACAGTGTTGGGGACACAGTTTCTCAATCAGGCCGCCTTAGCAGCCTGTAAATTTCTTTGTGGGTCGAACGGTTCCCCGGTGTTCAGCACATTGAAGATAATCACTAACAGTTTGCGAGTGATAGCAAACAATGCCTTTGTCGATTTCATCCGTTTGGATAGATGACAGAACTTTTTGCCGAGAAACGTTTTGTTCGCCCTTGCTGCCGACCACGATACCTCAACAAGAATCTGTCGAAGAAACTTGTTGCCATGCAGGGTTTTGTTCGACTTTATTTTGCCTGCCGATTCATCGTTTCGCGGGCGCAGTCCAGCCCAGCCAATCAAATTGGAGGCTTTACCGAATTGGCTCATATCATTACCTATCTCTGCGAGAATACAGTAGGCGCTGAACTCTTTAATACTCGGTATGGTGGTCAGCAACGAGATTTCCTTGGCAT
>BNTT01000106.1 GCA_025996815.1 Bacteroidia bacterium | reverse complement strand
ATCATCAAAATTACCCAAACAGGAATACTGATTAATTTTTAAAATTATAGATATGACATAAAAAATAGAAATCGTGCGTAATGCACACAAAATGGAATATATACATAAGAGCTAACGCTCTTATTCTCTCGTTGGAAATCTAGAAAATTTCAAAATGTGTGAGAGTAAGTATGCGAAAGTTCACGCTGCAAGGTGTGAACCATTCGTGCTTATTAACACATTTGGCATTCTAGAGCCACCAACGAAAATAAGCAATCAACGAATAGTTTCACACTTTTTTTTATATTTTCAAATGACGTCAGATATTGAAATAAACATTGGGCAAAAAATCAAACAAAAATTGGCAGACAAGAAGCGCACTATCGCATGGCTTGCCGGAGAAGTCTATTGCGACAGCAGTAATTTGTCTAAACTTCTAAGATGCAATCATATTCATTCTGAATTATTGTATCAGATTTCCATTGTTTTAGAGGAAGATTTTTTTGCTTTATACTCCCGAAAAATTGAAGAAATTTTGGAAAAAAGGTAAAATATACCCGAAAATCGGGTAAAATTAGCCGTGTTTTCGGGTGAAATCTGCCGTTAATTTTTTGATTACCAATATAAATATTATCTAATTTTGCAGCGTTTAATAAATAATAAATAGTAAATTAAAAAGATATGAAAAAAACAGTATTTTTTTTAGCTGCGGCAATCTTTGCATCGCCGCTTTGGGGTGAGCCAATAGGTGAAAATGTGGCTCACAGAGTAGCAAATCAAGTTTTATTGCAGTCATCGGCAACGCTCCGCAGTGCCAATGATACGCAAAAAACATTGCAACTGCTGTACAAAAGTAGCAGCAGTAACATTGACGACGATGCCAACGCAACTTTGCGTTCTGCAAGTGCCGACGAAACCGTTTACTTCTATGTGTTTGGCGGAGAAGATAACAAGGGTTTTGTTATTGTTTCGGGCGACGACCGCGTTACCCCGGTGTTAGGTTATTCGGACACGAATGGTTTTTCTGCCGACGATATGCCCAACAATTTGAAATGGTGGCTGGGCGAGTATGCTCGGCAAATTCAATTTGCCATTGATAATGATATTACGCCTACACAGAGAGTCTCTCAACAGTGGGCGCAATATCTTGGTACTAACAATAACGGAAAGGAGGAACAGAAATGAAAAAGATTTTAATTTTCGCAACGGTTTTATGTTTGTTTGCATTTGGAAACAAAGCAATGGCTATCAATGCCTCATTTTCTGTTGGTAATAGTTATGCTGACCACCAATGTTGGTACAATATAACTTCACAAGTTGTTAAAACCGGTTATATAGAATTAAAG
Organism: Bacteroidia bacterium; assembly: GCA_025996815.1. GTDB lineage: Bacteria > Bacteroidota > Bacteroidia > Bacteroidales > Azobacteroidaceae > Azobacteroides. The sequence goes on along the minus strand of BNTT01000106.1, from coordinate 9,222 downwards.
CCGTCTGTTTATAATGGCACTTTTGACCATTATGGTGTATATTTAAGGAATGTAAATGATTTGAATACTAATCTTGCAAGTTGGACACATATAACTTCGACAAGTCAAAATTCTGAAAGATGTGGTGTTAATATAAATACTGCAGGCACTTACAGAGTTTGTATAGTTGTATATAATTCGTCAGGAGCAGAATTGATAAATACAAAAAACAATAGTAGTTATAATTTTACTGTTGTATCAAGTTCATATCCTTTTGTTTCTACTGGTTCTTCAAGTAATGTTACTTGTAATTCGGCGCAGTTAAGCGGTGGCTGTAATGTAAGTGGCTATGGCTGTCGAGGGGTTAGATACAGAGTTAGTGGTAGCAGTTCTTGGACTTATGTATCAGATAATAGTGATTTCATAAATGTTACTGGGTTATCCCAAAGTACTACTTATCAGTGGACTTATTGGGGAGATTATAGTGCAGGAATAGAAGCTGGTGAAGTGAGGTCTTTTACTACCCTATCTACGCCTTCAACACCAAGTTCTATTTCAGGCTTAACAACTGTGTGTGCAGGTGGCGGACAACAAAACTACTATATATCACAAGTATCGGGTGCCACAAGTTATACTTGGGATTATCCGTCTGGCTGGTCGTTGACAGGATATTATTCGTCAGGTTCTGATTGGGATGTGTGGCTTACGCCAAGTTCAAACGCACAAAATGGTTATGTTACAGTAAAAGCAAATAACAGTTGCGGTAGCAGTTCGGAACAGAGAGTATATGTAACAGTCAATCCCGCTCCTTCAACACCAATTTCTATCTCAGGCTCAACAACTGTGTGTGCAGGTGGTGGACAACAAAACTACTATATATCACAAGTATCGGGTGCCACAAGTTATACTTGGGATTATCCGTCTGGCTGGTCGTTGACAGGATATTATTCTTCAGGTTCGGATTGGGATGTGTATCTTACTCCAAGTTCAAGCGCACAAAGCGGCTATGTTACAGTAAAAGCAAATAACAGCTGCGGTAGCAGCTCGGAACGAAGTATATATGTAACTGTAAATTTTACACCTTCAACACCGGGTACAATTTTAGGTTCAACTACTGTATGTGCCGGTGGCGGCTCACAAAGTTATAGCATATCGTCTGTATCGGGTGCAACAAGTTACACTTGGACTTTGCCAAGCGGTTGGTCGGGCAGTTCTACAGGCACAAGTATTTCTGCAACTCCGGGTTCAAGTGCTTCAAGCGGAACAATTACAGTGAAAGCAAATAACAGTTGTGGTAGCAGTTCAACACGGTCTTTATCTGTAACCGTCAATACTCAATCAGTCGCTCCAACAAGTATTTCCGGCACCTCTACTATTGTCAGTGGTAATTCTACTACTTTATCGGTTTCGGGCGGCTCGCTTGGAACAGGTGCAACTTGGAAATGGTATCGCGGCTCTTGCGATGGTATCGCGGTTGGCACCGGTTCAAACATTACCGTTAGCCCAACTTCAACAACAACTTATTATGTCCGCGCCGAGGGAGCTTGCAACACAACAAGTTGCGCTTCCAAAACTGTCGTTATTGATGACGTAACTCTTGATGTTTCGGCGGATTCGTACAATTTCACAGCAAGTGGCGGAACTTCTTCCGACATAACGATTGCTTCCAACCAAAGTTGGACAATTTCAGACGATGCCTCGTGGCTTACAACTTCAAAAACGAACGGAAGCGGTAACAGCACTTTCACGATGACGGCTCAGGCAAATACTTCAAATTCTTCGCGCACTGCGATTGTTACGCTGACCGGTGGCACAAGTGGTATAACAACGGTATCGGTAACGCAAGACCCAGTTCCGACACACACCATTACCGCTTCGGCAGGTTCAGGTGGCAGCATTTCGCCAAGCGGTCAGGTACAGGTTACAAGCGGTGACAATCAAAGATTTACGTTTGCACCGAGCAGCAGTTGTTACGAAATCAATCAGGTTTTGGTTGATGGAGCTGCAGACGCAACCGCCAAAGCAAATGGCTCATACACTTTCTCGAATGTTACGGCACCTCACACAATTTCCGTATCATTTACACAGAAATCGTATTCCATTACTGCTTCGGCAGGAACAGGTGGCAGCATTTCGCCAAGCGGAACAGCAAACGTAACTTGCGGAGACAGCAAATCCTACACAATTACGCCCAATTCAGGGTATCAAATCAGTCAGGTTTTGGTTGACGGTTCAGATGTTGGTGCAGTCAGTAGTTATACATTCCCGAATGTAACGGCGGAACATACCATTTCGGCAAGTTTCACACAAATACCGCCCGCCACTTACACAATTACAGCAACGGCAAGTAGCGGAGGAAGTATTTCGCCGAGCGGCGACGTTACTGTGAGTGCAGGCGGAAGTGAAACTTTTACTGCAATGCCAAATTCTGGAAAAGAAGTTGATATTTGGAAAAAGGATGGTTCAACAGTTCAAACTGGTGGTACGAGTTATACTGTATCAAATGTTACAGCATATACTACCATAGAAGTAACATTTAAAGATGTTTCTCTCGCTTGCGAAGTTAAACCACTTTTGACAACATATTGGGCGCAACGTGCACCATATAATAATTTAGTTAATTCTAAATTGAACCAATATTATCCGACAGGTTCGAGTTATAATTATCCAACCGGTTGCGTAGCAACAGCAATGGCACAAATTATGAACTATCATCAACACCCTATACAGCGAACACGAAGTATTCCTTCATATAAAACAGACAATTTGCAAATATCTGTACCTGCTATTACAGGGACAACAACTTACGATTGGGCAAATATGAAAAATACTACTAACGAATATACAACTACTACGCAAGAAAATGCAGTAGCCGAGTTAATGTATGAATGCGGAGTAGCGGTGCATATGAATTATGAACCCGGTGGAAGTGGTGCTTATGTTCTTGAAAATAAGACGAATTATACCTCATTCGCTGTACTTCCAACATATTTTGGATATGACAATAGTATTCAATCAAAATGGCGTGGTAATCTAAATACCGAATGGGATGATTTGCTTATTTCTGATTTGAATGCTGGTAGACCAATACTTTATATCGGATATGAACCTGACGGCGGACACGCATTTGTATGTGATGGTTATAGTTGTAATACAGATGCTTATGGAAGGAGGTATTTTCATTTTAACTGGGGTTGGGGAGAAGCGTCTCAAGGCAACAATAATAATGCTAACAATGGTTATTTTGTATCGTCTGCCTTAAATATCCACGATTATGCTTTTAACGGCTCGCAAGGAATTATCTATAATATCAAACCAAATTCTGCAGCATACATTGACCCGACAAATGCTGATGGCACACGTACATTCGCTATTTCTGCGACTGCACACTCAGGAGGTTATATTATTCCCGATGGAATAGCGATTAGATATGCCGGCGAAAATCAGCCGGTATCATTTGCCGCCAATTCAGGTTATGAAATTAACGAAGTGCTTGTAGATGGCACACTTGATGACGCTGCTAAAGCAAACGGCTATTACATTTTCCCGAATGTAACTACCAATCATACTATTTCGGTTACATTCAAAGCAAGCAGCACAGGAGTAAAAGAAGTGCAAGCACAAGAAAAAATAAGCATTTTTCCCAATCCCGCAAAAGACGAAATTTTTATCAAATCGGAAAAACCGATAGAAAAAGTTGAAATCTTGGATATTGCTGGGCGCGTTGTGGCTTCGACAAATTCAACCACCGTAGATGTTGCTACATTACCGCAAGGAATTTATTTAGTGAAAATATTATTTATTGACCGTCAAAGCACTGTGCAGAAGATAATTAAGAAATAAACGGATTATCAGACAAATTGAGAACTCCCGCCTGAAATTTCAAAATTTCAGGCGGGAGTTGTGCATTTTGGCGGTTGAAAAAAAAGGTTCTTCAGGGAATTGTATGGAAAGATATTGCTGGGGTTGACCCAAAAAGGATTTGTCATTGCGGGCTTGACCCTCAATCCCTGAAAAGGAACCGAATTGCATGGGCGTATTTTTGGTGGGTGCCTATCAGTGAGACGAAAAAATTCGTGCGCAACGTGGAAGCGTGGGTCACGGAATCGATGAAAGCGGGCAAAATCACTGTCGAAGAGGGGCGCGAATTTCTCTCGAACTACCGTTCAGGGCTGTATGGCTACACCTATTTGGAGTGAAGCAGAATTGATTTTATCCAAAATATCCTGCGTAAACGCCGTTTTGAGCATCTTTTTTGCCTCCGCTTCGGGAATGCCGCGCGAGCGCAGATAAAACATCGCCGCCTCATCCAACTGCCCCGTAGCCATTCCGTGCGAACATTTCACGTCGTCGGCATAAATTTCCAACTGCGGTTTGGAGTGGATGCGGCAGGCATCGCCGTCCAACAGATTGCGGTTGTTTTGCTCAGCCACAGTCTTCTGCGCGCCCTCCTGCACCACTATTTTGCCGTCAAACACGCCAACCGCTTCGTCGCTCAGCAGATATTTAAACAGTTGATAACTCTTGCATTTCGGCGCGTTGTGGTTTATAAGTATGTGGTTTTCAATCCTTTGCGTTCCTTCGGCGGTTGCCAGCCCGTAAATGTTCAGTTCGGCATCTTCGCCATTCAAATCAATTTGAAAATGCGTCTGCACAGTCCGGTCTTGCAAAAAATACAAATCCAATCCCGCATTTTGTTCCAAAATGATATGATAATCCAACGCGGTGTCCTTCGGTTGAAAACAGAGGGTCGTGCGTTCGTTTTTCGCCAACTGTACTATTTGGGGGTTTGATTTCATTTCAGCCAATCGTAACCTTTTTCTTCCAGTTCCAACGCCAATTCGGGCGGACCGGTCTTGATGATTTGCCCGTTGTAGAGCACGTGAACGACATCCGGCTTGATATAATCCAGCAACCGCGGATAGTGGGTAATCACAATCGTGGCATTGTCGGCACGCTTCAACTTATTGACGCCGTCCGCCACGATGCGCAGCGCGTCGATGTCCAACCCGCTGTCCGTCTCGTCCAAAATCGCAAGTTTCGGCTCAAGCATCGCCATTTGGAATATCTCATTGCGCTTTTTCTCGCCGCCCGAAAAGCCCTCGTTCACCGAGCGATTGACCAAATTGGTATCCAACTCAACCAAAGCCTGCTTCTCGCGCATCAGTTTCAGAAACTCGCCCGCCGTGAGGGCTTTTTCGCCCTTGTGGGTACGCTGTGCATTCACCGCCGCCCGCATAAAATTGACCATACTCACGCCCGAAATCTCCACCGGATACTGAAAACTCAAAAAAATACCCGCCCACGAGCGTTCTTCGGGCGACATCTCCAAAAGATTTTTGCCCAAAAACGAAACACTGCCCTGCGTCACCTCAAAAGCCGGATTGCCCACCAAAACGGACGACAGCGTGCTCTTGCCCGACCCGTTGGGACCCATAATCGCGTGCGTTTCGCCCGCCCCAACCGTCAAATTGATTCCCTTCAAAATCTCCTTGCCGGTGACGGACGCATATAAATTCCGTATATCCAAAAGTTCAGCACTCATATTTCTTGTTGTCTTTTGAGGACAAAGGTACAAAAAAAAGCATTTGAAATTTTGTTTTCAAAAAATTTGTCTACCTTTGCACCGTTTTTAATTGGTTGCAATTTGCGCCAATCAGGCGATGAATAAAAATTAAAATAGATATTCTGATGAAAAAGGTTTTTTCTTTTCTTTTTGTTGTGATGTTGGGGGGAACTGCGATGCAGTCTCAACAGCGGGCAATAGTGCCGCAGAGTGATGTGATGGACAAAAATGGGGTGTCTGAAAAGTTGCTGGCACCAAGCAGGGTGCCGCTTAGTGGTAATCAGCCGGTGAAGTCAACCCTTCGCGCGGCTGCTTCAACGGATTTGGGCGATGGATTCTACTTGTTGGATGCGGCAACCGACCCGACAAGCACGGTGGTGGCGTATAAAGTCAGTAACACCCAATTGCCGAATCTGATTAAATCAGGCTATGGGGCTGAAATGCAATCTATTTCCAAATCTGTATATACCAAATTTCAGGACGATTTTGATTTCCTGTTTTTTGTGTTAGACACGGTTAATACACCAAGCATCATTAACACATTAGGCTTTTACGGAATAAACCATCAGATAAGCAATAGTGTTAAAGGCATTGGGAGGATTGCTTATTCCAATGCAGCAGCGTGGGGGTCTGCCGGCAAATTGCAATCAGTCATGTATTTTCCTATGTACAATGCCATCTCACTGGGACCAAGTTTGCATGAGTTGGCTCATAATTGGGCAGCCTATATCTGTCCAACGTTTGATGTGGGAGGAAAGAGATATGACGGACACTGGGGTGTTAGCAATGCAGGTGGTCAATTAGGTGGCTTCAAATATGTGAAAAAAATCGAGGAAAATAGCGGAGGAGTAACGGGTAAAACAAAATATCAGGCAAGCATGAAGAGTGATTTTTCCGGGGGATTTGGAGAAAACGCCAATGGAGGTAACAGTTTGGTATATAGCGACATCGAACTCTATTTAATGGGGTTGAAATCGGCAAAGGAACTCAGAGATGCCAACTTTCGTTTGGATGTTTATACGGGCAATAGTTATGAATCATCCGGAAATTTTTCGTTTGGAAAGGGCTATTTTTATTCCACCGGCATAACCTCCTATACTATTGACGACCTTATCACATTGGGAGGAGTTCGTGAGCCTGATGCTGCCACTTCGCAAAAAAAGTTTAAAGTATTAACGGTGATTCTTTCCCCTGCTGAAACACCTCAGCACTACGCAGACATTGTGAAAGCTGTATCATGGTTTACGGGAGGAATGAATGACAGTTACCCCGGATGGAGCATTTACAATTTTGCACAGGCAACAGGTGGTGTAGGCTCATTGGAAGCCGCAGGGATAAAGAATAGCCTCATAACACCCCCAACAAGCATAGAATCCTTGCCAGCAGGGTCGTGGCGCGCCGCAGACTTACAAGTGCATCCCAACCCTGTCCGCGACATAGTGTATTTTGCAACGGAAACAGGGAATGTCGCTATTTACGATTTGACCGGCAAACAGGTTTTTTCAAAAGCGTTCTACTTCGGTCAATTGGATTTGTCATCGTTAAGTCCGGGTGTTTATGTGATGTCCATTCAATCGGGAGGTGAGGTTCGCACAGCAAAGTTGATTAAAAAATAAACAGGGTCAACGCATTAAAAAAAAATAAAAAGGACATTATCAACAGAAAAAATAGCATGATGTTTATAACTATTTGTGTATCAATTAGATAATCTCGTCAAAATGTTGTATCTTTGTATCCAATACACAACAGATCACAAAAAACAGCCGGTGTATTTGACAAAGTCATCGCCATAGACGGTAAAACCGTTCGCGGGTTCAAAGGGTACGCCTCTATATTAGCAGTTTAGATATGCTTCAACCCTTTAATCAATATATCAGAGAGCACTGGGGGGGGTGAAAATTCTTTACACTGGACATTAGACATGGTCTTTAGAGAAGATGAACAACGCAAGCGGACTAAGCACGCCGCTGAAAATTTTGCGCTTATCAGAAAAATTGCGCTCAATCTCTTGAAAAAGGACAAAGGAAAGAAAGTCTCGTCCCTAAACGTCTAAAAGCCGGGTGGAACAAAGAATTCCTCCTGACTTTGACACTTTCAAAGTGCCTGTTTTGCAACTAATTGATTTTGTTGTATTTACAAATTATGCGACCCCCAATTGGGGGTCGCAAGCCGTAAAAAGAGCTATATTTGCACTATGTTTGTAAAGAAAAAGAAAAATCGGTCAGGGACTACAAGTGTGGTAATCGTTTCCAAATGTAACGGTAAAAGCAATTATGTAAAAACACTCGGTAGCAGTTCAGATGCATCCGAGATAGAGAAGTTGTATCAGCACGGCAAAAAATGGCTGTCGGCTTACTTTGGCGCACGGGATATGTTTGCCGAACATACGCGCGAACAGGAAGAAAAGCAAGTTACAGAGCGTTTATTGGGCAATATTGAGAACATACTGCTCAATGGCACACAACTAATCTTAAACCGTGTATTTCAATTGGTTGGTTTTGACAAAATTGACGATGAGATATTGAAACATTTGGTTGTATCGCGTATTTGTCAGCCACGCAGCAAGGTGGCAACGGTTGATTACTTGAAGTCGTATTATGATGAAGATGTGGAACTGCACAAAATTTATCGCTATTTGGATAAATTGCACGACACACAAAAGGATAAAGTTCAGCAAATCAGCGTTGAACATACGCGGAAGATATTGGGAGGCAAAATCGGGCTTATGTTTTACGATGTCACCACGCTTTATTTTGAAACCGACACTGCCGATGAACTGCGTAAAACGGGATTTTCAAAGGACGGGAAACACGCCTGTCCACAGATAGTCTTGGGCTTATTGGTCAGTTCAGGTGGCTATCCTTTTCGGGACTGATGAACAATGACAATATCGCTCTGTTGGAACAGAAAAATTACAAATATATTCTCGGTGCAAGAATAAAAAACGAAAGCAAATCGATAACAAAATGGATTTTATCGTTGGAAAAAGAAGACGGTAAGTTTTATGAATATCAAAAGACAGCCACTTCCCGCCTGATTGTCGGTTATTCTCAAAACAGGGCAAAGAAAGACCGCTACAATCGCGAAAAGGGCATAAAACGACTGGAAAAAGAATATAAGAGCGGTTCAATAACAAAGGAGAAGGTTAATAAGCGCGGTTACAATAAATTTCTGGAAATAAGCGATGATATAAAAGCGACCATCAATTACGATAAAATCAGGGAAGACGAGTGTTGGGATGGCTTGAAGGGTTATATTACCAATACAAACCTGACCGCAAAAGCGGTTTACGAGCAATACAGCGAACTTTGGCAGGTGGAGCGGGCGTTCCGTATAACAAAAGGGACGTTGGAACTGCGACCGATGTTCCATTTTACAAAGAAACGTATTGTGGCACATGTCTGTATTTGTTTTGTGGCTTACAAAGTATATAAGGAACTTGAAAGAATACTGAAATCGGAGGGTATAAACTTGAGCGTTGATAAAGTATTAGACATTGCCAAAACCATAACTACATTAAAAATCAATTTGCCAATTAGTAATGAAACGATACTGCTGTTGCGTTAATTTTAAATATTTTATTGTAATCTATTGATATACAAATAGATATAAGCGTTCTTTGATTTTTCGATTTGAATTGACGTACTTTTGCTCAAAAAAGCAAAAAGTATGCATTC